>NZ_AP023212.1:333750-667500 GCF_016593255.1 Hydrogenimonas urashimensis
GGCGCAGCGAACACCACATCGTCAAAATCGTCGCAGTCAGCAAATATGCCACAGAAGAGCAGGTCCGGATGCTCTACGATCTGGGTCAGCGGGCCTTCGGCGAAAACAGGGTCCAGATGCTTCAGGAGCGCACGGAGCATCTGGAGGATCTGCCGATCGAGTGGCATTTCATCGGTCGGCTTCAGAAAAACAAGATCAACCATCTGATCCGGGCCAATCCGTTCATGATGCAGTCGCTCGATTCTCTGGAACTCGCCGAAGCGATGCAGAAGCGCCTGGCGGAGCAAAATGTCACGATGGAATGCCTGATGCAGATCAACAGCGCCCGGGAGGAGTCCAAAACGGGTGTCGATCCCGACGAAGCGGTGGAGATCTATACGGCGATCAAAGAGAGATGTCCCAACATCGATCTGCGCGGTGTCATGACCATCGGTGCCCATACCGAAGAGAAGGCGCTGGTCCGCAAAAGTTTCGAGACCACCTACGACATTTTCGACAGACTCAAAAAGGACGGGGCACAGATTTGCTCCATGGGAATGAGCCACGACTTCGAGCTGGCCATCGAGTGCGGTTCCAACATGATCCGCATCGGGTCGTTGCTGTTCAAATAGATTGCCGGCGGGGGCAGCGGGCCTTTCGAATCGTCGTTTTTCTATGGTATAAAGAGTATCGCTTAAATCTGTCGAGGAGGAAGCCATGGTGTTTAGAGACAGAAAAGATGCGGGCGAACATCTGGCCCGCGCGCTCATGCGTTACAAAAGCGAACATCCGCTGGTTCTGGCCATACCCCGCGGAGGTACGGAGGTCGGATACGAAGTGGCCAAAGCGCTGGATGCCGATTTCGACCTGCTCATCGCCCGCAAACTCCCCTTCCCCGAAAATCCCGAATCGGGTTTCGGCGCCATCGCCGAAGACGGGTCTTTCTACATCATTCCCTACTATGCCGAAATACTCGATCAATCGCTTATCGAAAGCATCGCCGCGTATCAGAAGGAGGAGATTGTACGGCGTATACGCACATTGCGCGGCGGCAGACCCATCACGCCGGTTGCGGGAAGAACCGTCATTCTTGTCGACGACGGTATCGCCATGGGTTCGACGATGCATGCCGCCATCGAATTTTGCAAACATCAGCAGGCGGCGAAAATCGTCGTGGCGGCGCCTGTCGGAAGCCCACGGGTGAAAGCGGAACTTCAGAAGATTGTGGACGATGTGGTCATTCTCTCCACCCCGCCCTGGTTCAGAGCCGTCGCCGATGCCTATGAAAACTGGTACGACGTGAGCGACGAAGAGGTATTGGAAATCATGGCGCGATGGCGCCGATTCAAGGCAGCAGAGAGAATTTGAGAGCGAGTCCCTCTTTGGTTTCGAAAATTTCCGCGTAAGTGGAGACGGGCGGTTTCTGTTTTGCGAGCGCATTGCCGAGAGATTTGGCGACATGGTGGAAGTTACGGTGCATGGGAAGGACGATATACCGCACGCTTCCTTCTTTGAGCTCTTTAGCGAGCCTATCGATGAGAAGATAGTAGACCGCCTTGTTGACACCACGCTGAATGACATAGTTTTGCATCAGTCGCATATTTTTCAGCCATGCTTCCTTTTCCGCAGCGTCGAGAAGTCCATTGTTTTCCGTACGCTCTTTCAGCACACTCATCCGATTTCTCACCGCTTCGGCGGCATTTTCCATCCGACTCTCCACGCCGGGGTCGATTTTGCGCACCTTTTCGAGTATCGTCGCGCCATCAAGCGGCTCTTTTTTGATGCCGAATCGCAATATCCCCTCCTGCGGTACGCGCCTATCGAGGGCTTCGACAAGCTGAATAAGCGTGTCGAGGTAGATATACCTGTCATCTTTCGCGTAATCGAACACAACCCCATGGCCGGAACAGACAGGTTTTGGACCGGCATATTCGAGTCTGTAGCTCATAGCTCCTCCACATCATGATATCGGCTGGTGGCATGATAGCGCAAAAAGAAAAGAATGCCGATACCATACCCCCCGCCAAAGAGAAAGAGAGGAAAGTCTCTTGGAACATCGCCGTCGAGTACTTTCATTCCGGGGATAATGAAGGAGAGAATGATGATTGCGGCCGCGACCGACTCGGCCGCAATGAAGCTTCTGTCGTAGCGGTAGAAACGTCTTCGTCGATTGCTTCTCAAAATCCAAAAGCCAAAAAGAAGCATCGAGGCCGCCACCAGCATCGGTGCCCAGACGGGTCCTGCCCAAGGCAGCGGAATCAGAAAGAGAATATCCCATGTCTGAAGAGAGGAAGGCCAGTCAAGAAGGAGTTTGAGAAAAACGTAGTAGAAGATGTCCCAGATACCGAAAAGGACGAGAAAAGCGGCGATTCGGTTTTGGAGACGGCGGCAGGCAAGTGACGCCGTGGCCCACAGGATGACAAGGGTTGCCGCTTCGCGGATCACCTCTGTCAGAAAAATTTTGGGCTCGATCGGAACGAGCGGAAAGGCGAACCCGTTGGGATAGTAGATTTTACGCAGATAGACGACAACGGAACTCTCGATATAGGCGAAAGCGACACCCCATACCAAGAGCCAGATTGTCTGTTTGGCAAATTTAGAATCTGTAAGCATCGATCTGCGCACGGACACTCTCTACCAGCGACTCGAGTGTCTCCTGAAGAAATTCCCGCACACTCTTTTCATTCGCGAAAGGCGGGACCCATTTTTTCTGTGTCAGACCCACATGTTTGGTGATCTTTTTTTTGCCCTGCTCAATCAGAAGCGTTACACGGGCGGTCGCTTCGAGATTCTCTTTTGTCAACTCGTCGTGGTTGAGTCTTGCATTGAGTCTGTCGATGAAAATGGAGATTTTGGCGACGTTGGCATTCTTCACGTTGTGGGTGACGACTTTGCACCCTTCCGTATCGAGTGCCTTGATGATTGACTCTTTGAACCAACTGTCGACAGGATGGGAGATCGTGACGGTGGTGACGATTTTTCCGTCCTTGACGATTCTGCCTACGACCCCTTTTTGTTTTCTTACATCCTTGACACCGGCAAGGTAGATGGTGCCATTCTTCTGGTAGACGGCGGGATCGGGTGTGAAAGGAGCGAGCGAAATGATCGCCTGAGGCTTCTGCGAACAGCCTCCGAGTCCCACAAGGATTGAGAAAGTCATTATGCATACTGTCAGTAATGATCGAATCATTTGTATCAACCTGTTGTGAAATAGAGCCGCAATGATAGCATTTGGAATTTTAAAAACGGATATCGTGAAACATCGGTTAAAAAATGGACAATGGCGGCCTTGTATATGTATGCTCTATTGCTCGTCAAGGGTTCTTTCGCCTGCGATTTCTTCCGAAGCGCCCCGGGAAATCTTCATAATGTAGAGTGCGAGCATCGAGACCTGATAGGGGGCAAGACGGCTGTAGGCGGGCATTCGGCCGAGTATGCCGAATTTCCCGTTTTTCAAAATGGCCGCAACCGTTACAAGATCAAAATGGCGAATATTGGGTGCCCGATATCGGATGCCCCTGCCCTCTCGGCCATGACACCGGGCGCAATGCGCTTTTTCGTACAATGCCGCTCCCTCGTGGGTTTCGGGAAAGCCGGAAGCCACATAGTCGGCGATCGCTTCGGCACGTATTCTGTCCGGTACCATGGGGGGCATGCCGCCGGGATAGCTGTGAACGAAATTGCGGGCGCCTTTTTGGATATTCAGCAAAGCCCGTTCGCTGGAAATCCGTCGGGTAAGGTCGGCAGCGAACCCCTGACGTCCCCTGCCGTCTTTGCCGTGGCAGAAAGCGCACTTTTTCATAAAGAGCGTTTTCCCCATCTGCGCGAGACGCTCTTTGTCGATTTTGTTCATGATCGTATCGAGTGCCGCCAGATACCGCTTTTCACGCGCCAGGGAAAAATCCTCCGCACGGAGGGAGAGAATCAGCAAAAGAAGAAGCCAAACCGTCCGTTTCATACCGGATAGTTTAATACACCCAAAAATAAATTTTATTGATATATATCAAACCGTCCGTTTCGTGAGAAATGCAGGGAGAGTATTGGCGGAAGCGTGTTTACGAAAAAGCTTCGGTCCGCCCGTGGCTTGAAGATGGATCAAGAGCATCGCCGTCCATAAATATCTAGATGCCACCATGCTCAGCGATTTGGGTACAATTTCACGATGAAAAAAGGATCGACATCTCTTGGAAAATGCCCGGAATGCGGTGAGAGGATTGTCAAAAGAGAGGGCTTCTACGGATGCGAAGGTTTTCGTGACGGCTGTGCTTTCACCCTCCCCTTTGGCGCGCTTGCCTCGATTGGACACTACTCCCTTTCCGCTGGAGAGGTGCGACGACTGCTCAAAGGTCCTGCTAGACTCCGTTTCAAAATGGCCAACGGCACTGAGCGCATGTTCACGGTCGAACTCAAAAAAATCGAAGGCAGGTGGCGCCCATGGATCGATTACGAAGCCGGAAGCGAACTCGAAATTCTGGGTGCATGCCCCCTCTGCGGTGCCGATGTCGTCGAAAGTCCGCTCAGCTACGGCTGTTCGAAATGGGAGGATGGGTGCGAATTTGCCATTTTCAAAAATTCGATTAAGCGTTTCGGCGGTAAAATGCTCAGCAAGCAAAAAGCGAAAGAGCTGCTTTCAAAAGGGATCACCACCGTTACTATCCGCGGATTTGACGGGAAGCAGAGAAAAGTCCCGCTTCGGCTCGATACCGAGTATGGATGCAGAATAATTTTCGATTAAGGAGATGGATGATGTCGCTTGAACCGGCATACGGCGAAATCCGTGAAACGCTCAAAGCAAAGGCCGCTTCCAGCGGGAATGACGAAGCGGTCAAGACCCTTCTGGCTCTTGAGAGGCTTCTTGGCGAACTCGATGAGAACGGTCTGATGGGAATGATCGATCTTGATCCCTATTTCGGCGAAACTTCCCTTCCGCTCAAAGAGGAGACCGATCTGCTGGCCGAAAAATATCCGGAAGATTTCGCTTTTTTCAAAAACCTGATGGATGACCTTCAGGAGGAGATCGAGATCCATTTCGAAGTAACCGACCTGTACGAAGACGAAGAGTTCGAGCAGTTCGAGGAGGATGTGCGTATCATTAAATCGCACTACACCGAAAGTTTCAATACCGAATACCGCGCCGCCATGGATGCGTTCGCCAAAAAGGTACTGCAAGAGCTGGGCTGAATATCAGCCAAGAACCAGCTTTTTGAGTTGGTCGCCTTCGATGACCTCCTCCTTAAGGAGCTTTTTGGCGATCCTTTCGATCGTTTTCCACTCCGTTTCGACAATCTCCTCGGCTCTTTTCGTCCCTTTATCAATCCAGGCTCTGACGCGTGATTCGATCGTCTCCTTGAAAAGGGTGTGGCTGACGTTTTGCAACAGGATCTCCACATGGAGATTGAACAGTTCTTCATCCATCCCGAACTGCGCCACGGCACTGTAGGCATAGAGCGAGGCTTCCTGCAGGTCGTTGTAGGCACCGGTTTCCAGCCCTTTCTCTTTGCCGAATTTTTTGATCGTGGCGAGTCGGCCTGCCAGCAGTACCGCGATGTTGGCCTCGATCTCCTCTTTGCTCATGTTGGTTTCGATGGCGTCTTCCATGTAGGAGACCAGTCCGAGCGCTTCGCTTCGGGGAATCACGGTCACCTGTTCGATCTCCACATCGGGAAGCAGACGCAAGGAGGCGACAGCATGGGCCGCTTCATGCCAGGCACTCTTTTTCAGATCCTCCTCAAAGTTTTTGAACCGTTTCTTTTCGAGTTTGTGGCCGTATTTGATCGTATTGATGCGATCGATGACGATCTCCTCGCTCAATTTCTCTTTGCCTGCCCTCAGCGCGTCCAGCGCCGCCTCTTTGGCGATGCGTTCCAGTTCGTACCCGTTCATGCCGGACATGTAGCGGGTGATGCGGTCGATGTCGATTCCCTCTTCATGGGGCTTTTCAAGTATCTTTTCGGCAAAAAAGCGCCGCGCTTCCCGGTCGAGTTCGGGAACTTCGACACTCTGGTCGATTCGGCCGGGATGGGTCAGATCTTCGGGTACCTCCTGCAGGTCACGCGCCGTAGCGATTGTGAAGATGTAGTTGTCCGGTTCGGCGGGGGCGCGGTCGATCATGTCGCAGAGCGTACCGGTGGGGATATGGGTGTAATTCCCTTCGATCACCCCTTTGGTATCGACGCCTTCTAGCACCACGATGACAGGGGCCGCGATCCTGGCCCGGCTGTAGACCTCCTGAATCAGCACTTCGTCAAATAGATCGACACTGCGGAGGTAGATGTAGGGAAGCCCCGCCTCCTTGGCGAATGCCTTGACGAGCATCGTCTTTCCCACACCTTCTGGCCCGTAGAGGAGCAGCCCCTTTGGCAGTGTAATACGGAAGTGTTTGAGCCCCTTTTCGTTCTGCAGCACTTTGATGATGGACCTAAGCTCCTTTTTGACGCGAATCTGCCCCGCCACGTCGCCGAATCCGATATGTGACGCGCGTATCGAGAGTCTGTCGGCATAAGCGGAGCGCTGCTCGGGACGCTGCGGTTCGATTTCTTTGAGGGCATCGATAAGAAGCGTCGTTTCTCTTTTTCCCTCCCTGGTTTTCCATGTCAGTTCGAAATGGCGCTCGAATTTGATGAAATATTTCAGATCGAACGAGAGATCGAAAAAACCGCTCAGCCACCTGCGCGCTTTGGGAGAGAGCGCAATGATGCACTTTCCAGCCCTCTGGCACTGAAGCGAGAGCCGGTCTGTCAACAGTGCGGGAAGTTTGTGGGCGATCCGTTTGGCGTTGAGATAGGGAGAAAAACCGAGTAGCAGCGCCAGTGCCACCTCTTTGGGATCGCGTATCTCGATCTCCGTAAGCGAAACGCTGTTGAGCTGCGCCACGGTTCGATTCATGATTCGTTCCGTAATGCTCCAGAGCGCTTTGAGATCGAGAAGGTAAAAGAGCGTCAGATCCCCTTCGCTCAGAACGTTGAGCAGTTCGGCATCGAAAAGCGCCACCATATTGCCCACTTCATCGGGGGCGGCCACTTTTGAGATATCTTCATAGAATTTTCCTTGGCGCAGCAGCGGGTTGTCATAAAAGGCGTCGACAAAGGATCGTTCGTACCAGGAGGGGTCCCCCAGAGTGAAGGTAAAGAGAAAGAGCGCCTGGCGGTAGCGTCTCTGATCGTCCGGAGCCCCGTCGGAGACGATGGCCGCTATCGCCCGCTGGATGGAGTGATCCGCTTTTTCGATCTCTTCGAAAACGACGACGCCGTTGGGATGTTCGTTGATCCACCGTTCCAGCACGCCGTGCTTTCCCACAAGTCGTTCGATGTCGTCGGCATAGGCATATTCGCCCATATGAAGAATCAGCGTCTCCCGCTGCAGGTAGCGTCCGACGATCACGGCGGCGAAATTCTTTCCGCAGGCGGGCGGGCCCGCCAGGGCGATCGCTCCTTCCACGCCGTCGAAAAGTCTGACCCGCCCGACTCTTTCGACCGCGAGGCTGAGAAATGCTATCGCCCTCTCCTGTCCGACAATCTCTTTTTTCGCATATCTTTCAAATGAATTGACACTACTCATAGCTTCTCTTTCAAAGGTCTGTTGGCGATCATTTCAAGCAACACAGTGGCATAGGAGCCTTTGGGCAGAGTAAAGTGCAGCTCGTAATGCCACTCCTCTTTTTTGTAAACGCCTTCGATCGCTTCCGGCCATATCCAGGCATACCGCCGGCCGCCCTGGGCCGGGACCTCCCTTAAAAACTCCTTTTCGATCTCCCACGCAAGTCCCGTCGCCTGTTTGGCTTTGAGCCCCGGAAGAATACCCGTAGGACTTATCTCACGGGCCTGAAAGCGGGCCGCGTCTTCGTGAATGTTGGATACGGTGAAGAGTCTGCCGTGGGGATAGTGCTGGGCCAAGTCGCCGGGAAGAAGTTTGAAGAAGTGGGGCTCTTTGTGAATCTGCCGTATCACTTCGTCGTTCCAGACGAACACCTCTTTCAGCTCTTTGGGCTTGAACGCATCGAAAAGCCTGGAAATTTCGATCCGCTTGCTCAGCCACATATTGAATAGGTGCGACTGATAGGCGCTCATCAGAAAATCGCGCTTTTTGCGGTGGCGCATTCTCTTTTTCCCCTCGATGATCTCCCTGGCGATTTCGAAATTGTCCCCCTCTTTGCCGAATCGCTGCCAGCCGAAATAGTTGGGTGATCCATTCGCTTCTATCCACTTCAGAAGCGAATCGATTTTCGCCGCATCAGTGGGGCTCACCTTTTTTAGACGGATGAAGAAGCGGTTGCCTTTCAGATGGCCGATACGCAGTTTGTTTCCGTGACGGGTCGTTTCGAGTATTTTAATCTGTTTGTGGGAGAAGTTTTTCAACGCCTCTTCATGCTTTTTGGGAATGGAAAGGTACTGCACGGTCATGGCTTCTTTGTCCTTGAGGCCGGCATATCCGATATCTTTGACTTTCAACCCGAGAGTCGAACTGAGTGTTTCGAGCATCTGCCAGGTCGTCAAACCCTTTTTCCTGATTTTGATTACAAGATGCTCGCCTTCCCCCGAAAAGTCGTATAGGGGAATCTCCGTCACGACGAAATCGGTGGGATTTTGCCGAAAATAAAACTCTATGGGAGTATGGCTCAATGGATAGAGTCTGTCTACTTTCATGGACGAAGTATAACGCAAAAAGGGCCGGTAACGACCCTTTTGGAAGAAGTTCTATCAGAAAGTGACGCCGCCGATGAGGCGCAGCGCCCAGGTGTTGGGTTCGTGATCCAGATCCACATGTTCGTAGGTCCCGGTGAAATAGACCCCACCCTCGTTCTTGTAGGAAAGACGCAGGCCCAGCAGCTGCATTTTGCTTTGGGGCTCGTCCGACGCGGTTTTGGAATACTTGCCATCGAGGTCGAAATAGGTATATCGCACCCCGCCCCACAGACCCCCCGCACCCAGTTTGCCCATGTCGTATCCCAACTGGAGTTTGTAGGAGTTGGCGTTGCGCAGACTGCCCGCCTCGAAGAAGTGGAAAATCATGCCATTGGCGAAATAGGGATAGCCGCCCCAGGCGCCGAGGGTGTCCCCTGTCCCCGGCCCGTCGCTGTAGAAACTCGCACCCGTGGCGAAATCGAAGCCGTTGTCGAAGCTGCCGTCAAACCGCAGCGAGAAGATGTTGTAGTCGATCCCTTCGAATCTGGAGTCGGGATCGGCAGGGTCGAGACGTTTTCCTACCCAGTCCGACATTTTGCCCACATCGGTGAAGTCGATGAACTGCAGACCGAAATCGTAATCGAGACTCTCCCATCGGTCGGTGAAATCGTACTGCGCGAAGAAGGTGTTGTACATGTCGTTGCCGTAATAGTCCCAGAGCTGAAGGTTGTGATGTTCTATGTTGTAGACACCGGCGACGGTGTAGACCCCCTCGTCGCCGATGTCGTCCTTGATGATTCCTGGCAGAAAACTCGCTTCGGACATCGAGGCGTACTCTTCGCTTCCGTTTCTGGCGCCGCTGTCCCAGGGACCGGCCATTTTGTAGAAGTAGGCGACGCCAAGTTTGAGATGGTCGATCTGTTTGTTGACGTAGTAGGCTGCCTGGAACGTGTCGGCCAGCATATACCAGTCGTCGGCGTCGATCATCGGAGTGACGATCTCTTTGGCGCCGATGGCCGCTTCATGGTCGCCGTTTTTATATTGCACATAGGCTTCCTGTAAAATGGCGTAGGATTTGTTGTCGGTTCCCAGAACGAAGGTACGGGATTCGTCGTCGGGGTCGTTGAGCCCGAAATCGGTGGCGCCGGCGACCGTCACTTTGCCCGACCATCCGTTGAAATCGGGAGACTCCAGCGATACTTTGGGAATGAGATACAATCCCCTGGAATCGGTATGCCCTTTGTTGACGTTTGGGTTGGCCGGGTACGGGTTGGAGTAGTCGTAATCGACCCACCCTGCCCGCATATCGCCCGATATTTTCCACCCCGTGTCGTAAAGGAAGATACCTTCCGGTTTGCGGTTGAGAAGCGGCTCGTAGCTATGGTCGTCATCCACCACCTCTGCCGAGGGGATAGCGATAGGTTCCGCTGCCTGCGCCGAAACCACCATCAAGAGAGCGGCTGTCGATACAGCAAAGTGTATGCGTCTCATCTACTCTCCTTACTGGGCATAGGGGTTGAGCCCCAGCTTCTCGATGATGTAGATGGTCGCTTTCTGGGCACGGACACTGTTGCCGTATTTGTCCAGCGGCGGGGAGACGACGCCGATGGCCAATTTGCCCGGAATCACCGTCAGCAAGCCGCCTCCGACACCGCTCTTGGCGGGAGCCCCCGTCTCGTAGAGCCAGTCGCCGGCATTGTCGTAGAGTCCCGCGGTGGCCATGACCGCCAGCAGTTTGGGCACGTAGGCCGCTTTGAGTACCCGCTTGCCGGTGATGGGGTTGACACCGTGATTGGCCAGTGTCGCTCCCATCACGCCCAGGTCGTGGGCGTTGACGTTGACGGAACACTGCTTGGTGTAGACCGTGGTCGCCTCCAGCGGGTCGGAGCCCATACGGCCGTAGGCATCGAGAATTTTCGAAATCGCCTGGTTGCGCTTGTTGTCATTGACTTCGGAGATATAGACCTCTTCGTTGAAAGCCAGTTCATTCCCCGCGTAATCGTCCATATTCTTCTTGATCTTCGCCCAACGCTCCTTGGAGTCTTTCGCCCTCACCCAGCTGGTCGCCTGGATGGCTCCGGCGTTGACGAAGGGGTTCGAAGCGCTGCCGTCATGCAGTTCGATGGCGATGATGGAGTTGAAAGGCAGTCCCGTAGCGTTGGCACCGATTTTTTCCTGCAGAAACTTCGCACCATGCTCCTGCATCACCAGCGAGGCGGTGAAGACTTTGGAGATGGACTGAATCGATACTGCCGATTTCGTGTCGCCCGCTTCGATCACCTTTCCGTCGCGGGTCACGACCGTGATGCCGAAAATTTTGGGATCAACTTTGGCCAGGGCCTTGATATAGTCGGCGTTTTTTCCGCTGTTGTCGTTTTTGAACTTTTCGTACGCCTCCTTAACCACCTGTTTGATTCCGGTTTCCGAGAGGGTATGCAACCCCGAAACGTCTCTCGCAAAAAGAGCGCTCCCCGAAAAGAGTACCAGTACCATGGCGAAAAATGCCAAAAAACCTCTACGTCCCGATGCACCCATTCTTTACTCCTTTGAATAGTTTCGTGATGCGACACACCCGAATGAGAGATTCTACAATCAAAAAACTTAATGGCTACAAAATGTTTCTTTGTGTTAAAATATGGAATCTTTTCGGGGAGTCGATTTTGCATTCCAAAACATCCGTCCATCGACGCAAACTTAAATGGAATGATAAGAAGCTCATTCTATGGGCTCTTACGCTCTTGCTGGGCATTCTTCTTTGGTTTTCGCCTCCTCCCCGGGGACTTACACCCGAAGCCTGGCGCCTTTTCGCCATCTTTTTTACCACCATTTTCTCCATCATCGCGGGGTTGATGCCCATTCTCGTCGCCTCCATTCTGGCCATTGCCGTCACTGTGCTTTCGGGATTGCTGACGCCGGAGCAGGCGTACGAGGGGTATTCGCAGGGTTTCATTCTGCTCATCGTCGTGGCTTTTCTGGTCTCCCAGGCGGTGGTGAAATCGGGCCTGGGTAAGCGTATCGCCCTGCACATCATCGCCAGATTCGGACGTTCGACCCTGGGGCTCGCCTACTCCATGATGGCCACGGATTTGCTGATCGCTCCGGCCTTTCCCTCCAACACGGCGCGCTCCGGCGTGCTCTTTCCCATCGTCCAGTCCCTGGCGCATGACAGCGGCTCCAAAGTGGCCGACGGAACCCGAAAGAGACTGGGGGCCTATTTGATGATGAACATGATGGTGAGCCTCTCCATCAGCTCCAGTCTCTGGTTCACCGCCATGGCCGCCAACCCGTTGGGGGCCCAGATGGCGAAGAAGTTCGGTGTGGACATAACGTTTGGCAACTGGCTGCTGGCCGCATGCGTACCGGCCCTTACGGCATTCGCGCTGGCGCCCCTGGTGCTGATGAAAATCTTTCCGCCCGAAGTGAAGAAAACGCCCAGCGCCCCCGAGCAGGCGAAAAAGGCGCTTGAAAAGATGGGCCCCGTTCATAGAAACGAATGGATAACAGGCGTCGTCTTTGTCGCTATGGTGATTTTATGGGCCCTTTCGGGCCTCTTTCCCATCGACAAAACCGCCGTCGCTTTCGCCGGGCTCGGCGTTTTGATGGTGGCTCACATCTTCACGATGGCCGATATGCGCCACCAGGGCGAAGCGCTAAGCACGCTCATCTGGTTTTCGGCGCTCTACACCCTCAGCTCCTATCTGGACAAATTCGGTTTCATGGGATATGTGGGCGGGCATATCGCCCATGCCGTCGAAAGCTTCTCGTGGCCCCTGGTCTATGTCATACTCATTCTCGTTTACGTCTTCATCCACTACCTTTTCGTCTCCCAGACGGCCCAGATGCTAGCGCTCTACGCCATATTCCTGGAAGTGGGTGTCAACGCCGGCGTACCGGCCTACCTGATGGCCTTCATGCTACTTTTCGCCACCAACTTCAACGCCATCATCACCCCCCAGGGCTCCAGTGCCAACGTCCTTTTCGTCAGTTCCGAATACATGACATCCAAAGAGCTCTACAAAAACGGCTTCTGGATGACCCTTTTCAATACGGCCCTTTTTATGGGTCTGGGAACCTTTTGGATTTTGCTGGTTTTCTAACATAGCGTAGCATCAGTCGCTGATGTTGCGGTAATCAATTCAGGGAAACCGATTAGAAGTGGTGCGCTCTGCAGGGATTTCTGTAGGGCTTTTTTATCGCTTTCGCAAATACCGTCAGGGGAGTTCGTGTCATTTTGGCTATGTTTCGGATCGCTTTTTCATGACGGGGATCGAAGGCAAAGAGTATCTCGAACTCCTCCCCGCTGCATCCTATGCGTTTGGGAATCGGCTGAAAAAAATCGAAACCGAGTTTGTTGGCGCGATGCAGCTTTTCCAGGTCGTGAAAAAGTCCGTCGGAGATATCCATGGCTGCATGCATAAATTTCGCCGCTTTGAAAAAGAAAGTCTCCCGAAGCACAGGATGGATGAAACGGGACGAAGGCGATACCGTCCCGCCGCGCAGCAGGCGTTTGAGATCCCGCAGGCTGCCGCCGGGTTTTCCGGTGTATGCCAGCAGGTCGTGCTCTTTCAACCCGTCGCGCCGGATGGGACGGTCGCATTCGGCAAGTATTGTGATCGAAATGTCGAGTTTGACGTTGGCGATCGTGTCACCCCCAATAATCGTGATGCCGTAGGCCTTCGCCGTTTCCTGCAATCCCCGGGCAAGCTCTTTGAGTTCACTGCGCGAGTACGTTTTGGGTATCGCGACGGTCAAAAGTGCGTATTTGGGCCGCCCGTTCATAACGATGGCGTCGGAAATGTTTACAATCATCGCCTTTCGGCCGATTTCATAGAGGCTCATCCATTCTCTTTTGAAATGGACATTTTCGAAAAAAGCGTCCTGACTGATGCACATATTATTTAATATGGCCGCATCGTCGCCGATATAGGGGCTTTTGGAAAAACAGCCGATGAAGTAATCCTCTTTGTTCATGAGTGCGATTATATCGCATATTAATTTTTTATATGGGATAATCGCACCTTTGTTTGGAATAAGGAAACCGTAATATGTCGAAACTGCACCACAGCCGTATACCCGCCTATCTCGACGTTACCCAGAGTGTGACGGGACTTTTGCTCGCACTCTTCATCGTCGCGCATATCATTTTCGAAGCCTCTATTCTACTGGGCCCCGGCGCCATGGAGAAGATGACCCTCTTTTTCGAGGGCTACTATCTTTTCGGAGAGAGACACCCGATCATCATCACGATTCTTGGCATCATCATCTCCGCCCTGTTTCTTGTCCATGCGGCGCTTGCAATACGAAAAATTCCCTCGACATGGCATCAATACCGGACATTCAGAAAACATATGAAACGCTTCAGGCATGACGATACGACACTCTGGATGGTTCAGGTCGTGACGGGATTTGCGATGTTCTATCTCGGGTCGGTCCATATCTACATGATGATGGCCAATCCCTCGAAGATCGGCCCCTATCTCTCTGCTCAGCGTGTCGTCGAAGGGTGGATGTGGCCGCTCTATCTCGCCCTGCTCTTCTGCGTTGTCCTCCATGCGTTTATCGGTCTCTATCGGCTGGCTCTTAAATGGGGATGGTTCGAGGGAAGCAACTACCGTCAAAGCAGAAGAATCATGAAACGGATCATGCGGGCGGCCATTCTTATTTATATCGTTATCGGTCTTGCGTCGCTGGGAACCTACGTTTCCATCGGGCTCGATGCCGGTCAAAAGAGAATCGAAAAGGCACAGCAGTGAGAATTATCTATACCGATGTTCTGGTCGTAGGCGGCGGATTGGCGGGACTTCGTGTCGCCACGGGTGTGCAGGAGCGGGGTCACCGTACCATCGTTTTGACACTGGTACCGCCCAAACGCTCCCACTCCGCCGCGGCTCAGGGGGGTATGCAGGCCTCCCTGGGAAACTGCGCCATGGGATGGGGCGACAACGAGGACATCCATTTCGAAGATACGGTCAAAGGGAGTGACTGGGGTGCCGACCAGGAGGTGGTGCGGATGTTCGTCAACACCGCCCCCAAGGCGATCCGTCAGCTGACCCAATACGGGGTCCCCTGGAACCGCGTGCGCAAAGGAAAACACGAAGCGATTATCAATGCCGAAAAGGTCGTCATCGAAGAGAGAGAGGAGGCCCACGGACTCATTACGGCCCGTGACTTCGGCGGAACAAAGAAGTGGCGCACCTGCTACACTTCCGATGGGACAGGCCACAGCATGCTCTACGCCATGGATAACAAAGCCCATGAGGAGAGTGTAAAAATCCACGAACGGATGGAAGCGGTATCGATCATCCACCGGCACGGCCGATGCTACGGTGTCGTAGCGCGAAACCTCATGACCGGCGAAATCATCGCCTATATCGCCAAGGCAACGACGATCGCTACGGGAGGATACGGTCGGATTTACGAAGTCTCCACCAATGCGATCATCTGCCAGGGAACGGGCCAGGCGATCGCGCTGGAGAGCGGCATCGCCACTCTGGGCAACATGGAGGCGGTCCAGTTCCATCCGACAGCCATCGTACCCGTGGGAATTTTGACGACGGAAGGGTGTCGAGGCGACGGAGGCATACTCCGGGATGTGGACGGTTATCGCTTCATGCCCGACTACGAGTCGGAGAAGAAGGAGCTCGCTTCCCGGGACGTGGTGAGCCGTCGTATGATCGAACATATCCGCAAAGGCAAGGGCGTTCCCTCCCGCTACGGCGACCATCTCTGGCTTGATATCACGATTCTGGGGCGGGAGCATATCGAAAAAAATCTACGGGAAGTGAAGGATATCTGCGAAAATTTCCTCGGGATCGATCCCGCCGTCGACTGGATTCCCGTGCGTCCGACACAGCACTACTCGATGGGAGGCATCCGCACCAAACATACCGGCGAGTCCCAGACGCTCAAAGGGCTCTATGCCTGTGGTGAAGCGGCTTGCTGGGATCTGCACGGATTCAACCGCCTGGGCGGCAACTCCGTCAGCGAAACGGTGGTTTCCGGTATGCTCGTGGCCGAGTATATCTCCGATTTCTGCGATTCTCCCCAAAGCCATATCGGCATCTCTACGGGTGCCATCGAAGAGTTTGTACGTATCGAGGAGGAGAAGATTCGCCGCCTTCTGAACAACGAGGGCGGGGAAGATGCCTATGTGCTGCGCCGCGCCATGGAGAAGATAATGATGGAGAAGGTCGGTATCTTCCGAAACGGCAAGGACCTGGCGGATGCGGTCGAACAGCTCGAGCAGCTCCACATACGAAGCAAAAACATTTCGGTATTCCGTTCCAAATCCTATGCCGCCAATCCGGCTCTGGTGGTGGCCTACCGGACCCAGAAGATGATCAAAGTGGCACTGACCGTCGCCTACGGCGCGCTGCTTCGCACCGAAAGCCGTGGTGCCCATGCCCGGGAAGACTATCCGATGCGCGACGATGTCAACTGGCTCAAGCGCACCATCACATCCTGGCCCGATCCCGAACAGACACTTCCCACGGTCACCTACGAACCCATCGACATCATGAACATGGAACTGCCGCCGGGTTGGCGGGGATATGGCAAAAAAAACATCATAGAGAATCCCGACAGCGCGATCCAGCAGGCGAAAATCGATGCGATAAGGAACGAACTGATCAAAAAAGGGGCATCCCGTTTCGACATCCAGAAGGCGTTGATGCCTTTCGAGCATCTGCTTCCCGAACGGTATCGGGGACGAAACGAGAGACTCTACGAAAGATTCGACGAACCGAAGGAAAACCATGAATGAGCAAAGTCCGAGAAAACTGACCATCAACATTTTGCGCTACGACCCTCACGTCAAAGGGGACAAGCCCCACGTCGACACGTTCGAGATCGAAGAGGCGCCCGGCATGACGCTCTTCATCGTTCTCAACGATATCAGAGAGCATCACGACGCCTCGCTGAAATTCGATTTCGTCTGCCGCGCCGGCATCTGCGGAAGCTGCGGCATGCTGATCAACGGCAGGCCCGGGCTCGCCTGCAGCACCCTCACTTCCAAACTGCCCGATGTGATCAACCTCGCCCCCCTGCCCGTTTTCGAGCTTATCGGCGACCTCTCCGTCTACAATGGCAAATGGATGCGGGGGATGAACGAACGTCTCGAGACCTGGATCCACCAGAAAGAGAAGGAGATGAGAGACATAAACCGCATCGAAGAGCCGATGGATCCCGATCTTTCCGAAGAGATCTACGAACTCGACCGCTGCATCGAGTGCGGTTGCTGCGTCGCAGGATGCGGCACCCTCCAGATGAACGAAAACTTCGTCGGGGCCGTGGGACTCAACAAAATTGCACGCTACAGGCTCGATCCCCGTGACGAGCGGGAAGACGCTGACTATTACGAACTGATAGGTGACGAAGACGGTGTATTCGGCTGTATGACTCTGCTCGGATGCGAAGATGTCTGCCCCAAAAAGCTTCCTCTGCAGTCCAAAATCGCCTATCTGCGCAGGCAGATGGTCAAAATCGGATTGACGAAAGATATCCACAAATGCGACTGTCTGGAGCACGACGAGGAGTATTGAAACCGGCGTGAAGCGGGAAATGAAAGAGGCAGACCCGCTCTCTTGCCATCCTCTGCCCCTTTCTGTAACATTCGCGCAAAGTCTCACTTTTTCTCTCTGACAGATTAAACTATTTTATAGCCTAAACATGTATAATTGACCTATCTATGCCATAAAAAGGATGCGTCTAACATGAGTGTACAGATACATAAATACGATGTAGTGATTGTCGGTGCCGGTCTCGCCGGTCTGGCAGCCGCACGCGAACTCCAGCGCGCGGGCAAACAGGTCGCCGTACTGACGAAGCTCCATCCGCTTCGCAGTCACTCCGGCGCGGCGCAGGGCGGTGTCAACGCGGCGCTGAGCGAAGACGATGACATCGAACTGCATATGTTCGATACAGTCAAGGGAAGCGACTACCTGGCCGATCAGGACGCCGTCGAACTGATGTGCTCCAAAGCACCGGAAACGATCCGCTGGATCGCCAACGCCGGCGCGGCGTTCAGTCGAAAAGAGGACGGCACCATCGCCCAGCGCCCCTTCGGAGGGCAGTCCAAGCCGCGCGCCTGCTACGCCAAGGACCGCACGGGTTTGACGCTCCTTCAAACCATCTACGAGCAGGCCGACCGCGAAAATGTCACTTTTTTCGATGAATGGTACGTGGCCGACATCGTGTATGAAGATGGTGTTGTCAAAGGGGTCGTTGCCTACAATATCCGTAATCTCGAACCGGCTATTTTCAACGCCAAAGCGGTCATGTTCGCCACTGGCGGCTACGCACGCGCTTTTAAAATCAGCTCCAATGCCCATGCCAACACGGGCGACGGTCTCTCCATCGTCGCGCGCCACGGCCTTCCGCTGGAAGATATGGAGTTCGTCCAGTTCCACCCGACCGGACTGGCCGGCAGCGGCATTCTCATCTCCGAAGCAGCGCGGGGCGAGGGCGGGCGCCTCTACAACAGCGAGGGCGAGCGGTTTATGGAAAAATACGCACCCGAAAAGATGGAACTGGCCCCCCGCGACGTCGTCAGCCGCGCGATCACCAAAGAGATTCTCGAAGGGCGCGGTGTCGGACCGAACCGTGACGCGGTCGCCATCGACCTGACGCATCTGGGCGAAAAAATCATCATGGAAAGATTGCCGGAACTGCGTGACCTGGCGATCACCTTCCTGGGGCAGGACATGATCAAGGAGCCGATCCATATCGCCGCGACGGCCCACTACTCCATGGGCGGCATCCCTGTGGATATCGACGGGCACGTCAAGAAAAACCCCAATGAAATCGTCCGCGGTTTCTATGCCGCCGGCGAGTGTGCCTGTGTCAGTGTCCACGGCGCCAACCGTCTGGGCGCAAACTCCCTGCTCGAAGCGCTCTTCTTCGGACGCCATGTGGGGCAGCATATTGTCGAAGATCTTGAAAACGGCAATCTCGAGTGTCACGCCGTCAGTGAATCCAACGCGCAGACCATGCTCGAAGAGATCGCCTTCTGCATGAACAACAACGGCACCGAAAGCGTTCCCCAGCTTCGCAAAGAACTTCAAGAAAGCATGATGATGAACGCAGGCGTTTTCCGAACCGAAGAGACGATGCTCAGACAGCGCGAAATACTCAAAGAGCTTCGGACGCGATACAGAAATATCCGCATCGACGACAAGAGCAAGATTTTCAATACCGATCTTCAGGAAGCGATCGAATTCGGTCATATGCTCGACTACTCCACCTTCATTGTCGAGGGCGCGATCGCGCGCAAAGAGAGCCGCGGAGCCCATTTCCGTGAAGATTACCAGAAACGTGATGATGAAAAATTCCTCAAACACACCTTTGCGACCATGAACGAAGACGGTTCGATCACCATCGAATACGGTGATGTCACACTCGGCAAATTCGAGCCGCAAGAGCGAAAATATTAAGGATTGGGTATGAGTACTGAACGCATTACAAAAAAACTGACTTTCAAAACTTTCCGCTTCAATGCGGAGACCGATTTTCTGCCCTACTTCAAGACCTACGAGATGGAGGTGGGCAAGGATGAACTGGTGCTTGACATCCTCAACCGAATCAAATGGGAGTTCGATGGAAGTTTCAGCTACCGAAGGAGCTGCCGGCACGGTATCTGCGGAAGCTGTTCGATCAAGGTGAACGGCAAACCGGTCCTTTCGTGCAAGCAGAACGTGTGGGAACTGGTGGATATTTTCAAAACCGATACGCTCCTGCTTGAGCCCCAGAGCACCAAACGTGTCGTCAAAGACATGATTATCGACAAAAGCGATTTCTGGAGCAAACACGATAAACTCAAGCCCTATCTCGAAGCCGAAATCGACGAAAACCCTGCAGAGGAGATCAGGGTCTCTCCGAAAGAGGCGGAAGAGCTTCTGGAAGCGGACTACTGTATCCAGTGCGGCAACTGCTACTACGCCTGCCCGGTCGTCGAAGTCAACGAAGAGTATTTCGGACCGGCCCAGTTCGCCAAAGCCTACCGATTCAACGCGGATGTACGAGACACCGCCAAGAAAGAGCGCCTCGAAGCGGTACGTGAAATGGGCCCCGGCGTCTGGGATTGTGTCAAATGTTTCGAATGTGCCGAAGCGTGTCCCAAAGATGTCAATCCTATCGAGAAGATCACAAAACTGCACAACCAGATTTTCGAAGAGGGTATGGCACAGAACAATGTGGCCACACGTCACGCGGTCGGATTCAAACACTCCATCGTCAAGCATGGAATTCTCGACGAGGGAGAACTGGTTCGCTACAGCGAAGGGAACATCGGTGTGCTCAAGCATCTACCGGAGGCGATCGCAATGTTCAAAAAGGGCAAAATCGTCATGCCCTGGAATATGCCCAAATCCAAAAAACTCGATGAGATCAAAACTCTGGTCAAATCTTCATCGAAAGTCAAATTTTAAGGGGGAGAAAAAATGGCTGAACTCAAATATGCACTCTATACCGGATGTACGGCGAGAGAATCGACCCCCGAACTGCTGATGTCGACAATGGCGGTCGCAAAAAAACTCGGGATCGAACTGGTGCTTCTGGACGAAGCGAGCTGCTGCGGCGCGAGCCATCTGCAGGATTTCGATGATTTCCTCTCACTGGTTCTCAATGCACGGAATATCTGCTATGCGGAAAAAGAGGGGCTGGACATGGTGACCATCTGCAATACGTGCCAGCTCAATACCGTTATGACGAAAGAGCGCCTCGACAGTGACGAAGACCTGAAGTCGCAGGTCAACGAAAAACTGGCGGAAGTCGGGCTGGAGTATAAAGGCACAAGCTCTGTCCGCCACTTCCTTTATGCGATTATCGACGATTACGGTCTGGATAGACTGGCTGAAAAGGTCGAAAAACCGCTCAGCGACTTCAACATCGCGGCGTTCTATGGCTGCCACAATATCCGTCCGAGCCATATCCACCATAAACATAACAGTAAAGTCATCGAAGAGGATGTGGGTGAAGGAGGCGGCGAAGAGGCTTTCACTACCGAGCCGCTTCTCTCCAAATACAACGACAACGAAAATCCCTACAATCCCACTTCGCTCGATCGACTCATCGAAGCGCTGAAGGGCAAAAGTGTCGATTACGAAAGCAAAAACAAGTGCTGCGGATTCCATGCCGACCTCCAGGCGCCCAAAACGGCGAACCGTCTGACAGGAACCGCCCTGCTTGACGCCATCGACAACGATGCCGACATGATGGTCACTCCCTGCCCGCTCTGCCATTTGAATATGGATGTCAAACAGCATGCGGTCGCCAAAGAGATGGGTCGCGACATCGCGCTCCCTGTTCTTCATCTGCCCCAGCTTGTCGGACTCGCTTTGGGAATCGATCCGAAAGAACTCGGACTTCAGCACAACGTGGCACCGGTCGAATTCGTCTGAGTAGACCTTCCCGGGGACTCCCGCCCCCGCCATAGCGGGTGTGTCCCGGAAATATCTTTTTATTTAATTAAATTATACTTAAGCGATCCATCAAATCGGACAAAATCTCTCTTCTTTAACATCACACATGATAGAATTGTTGCAACACATCAAAGAAAAGGAGGCCAACATGCCCAAGGTAAACCGATATGTTGACATCGATACAGTAGAAAGAGAAGCGAAAAAAGACTACATCGATCGGCATTCTCCGTTCGTTCACTGTGAGACGACTGCCGAGAAGGGAAAACCTTTCCCTGTCAAAGTCAAGGTAGGCAACGAATACACCCATCCGGATGATTTCGACCACTACATCGCATACGTCCAGCTCTGGAACGGTGAAACCCTTCTGGGACAGGCAACATTCACTCCGGGAACTCTCGGTAACGAAAAAGGCCATGTCGAAGTCGATTTTCATATCGTTCCTATGAAAAATATGACGCTGACTGCCATGAGCTATTGCACGAAGCATGGTCTCTGGGAGAGCGATCCGGTCAAAGTCGAAGTAAAATAAATCATTTCGCAAAAATCCGTGAGCCGGAAAATAGGATCTATTCCGGCTCAAATCTTACAAAGAGGCAAATAATGCCGATAATGTTTCCAGGAACAGTTGCAGGAGATTTGCAAATCTCCTAACAAATTTGCACCGGAAGGGATGCGCGGCATCCCTTCTATAACCTCTTTTTAACCCCATTTGATCTAAACTTCCCCTATGAATCGACTCTACAATGCACTGCAGCTCAAACGTCTCCGCCAGCTCAAACAACTGGGGTTCAGGTACGTACCTCTCATCGAGAAACGAAGCGCTTCCGACCTGGTTCTTCCCGACGACCTGAAGGCACTGGAACAGATCGTTTCGCAGTGTCAGCTCTGTCCCCTCAGCAAAACGCGGACCAAAACGGTCTTCGGAGAAGGCAATCCCCGCGCAGCGCTGATGTTCGTGGGGGAAGGTCCGGGCGCCCAGGAGGATATAAGTGGTCGCCCTTTCGTCGGACGTGCTGGCGAACTTTTGACGAAAATGATAGAAAACGTTCTCGAAATTCCCCGCAGTGAAGTCTATATAGCCAACATCGTCAAATGCAGACCCCCCAACAACCGCGTACCCACGCCCGAAGAGGCCTATACCTGCCTTCCCTATCTTCACAAACAGATTGAACTGGTTCAGCCCAAAGTCATCGCGGCACTCGGGGCCACGGCATACCACTATCTCACAGGCGACAGGACCGGTATCACAAAAATTCGCGGAACGGTTATGGACATGGGGACCTTCAAGCTGGTTCCCACCTATCATCCGAGCTATCTGCTCCGCAATCCATCCGCCAAAAAAGAGTCTTATCAGGATCTGCTGACCATCAAGGGTTTACTATGAAAAAGATTTTCTATCTTGTTTTACTTTTTTTGCCACTTTCGCTTTATGCCCAGAGCCAGCTGCTCTCGCCCATTCCTCTTCCTTCGCAAATCATTATAGATCTCGATACGACCCCCTATGACGATGCGATGCTTGAAGAGGCACTGGCGCAGGGTCAGATTTTTACGTTCCTGGCCAAATCTGGCCAGACCGAAAATCCGGACATTCTTGCTAAGCGCCGCAGCTACATGGCACTTTTCAATCTCAAAGGAAGGATATACGGACAATCGGCCTTCAGGATAGCGTTTCTGGTTTCCAAAAAAGTGATCGGCAAGTATGCCGTATCCACCACCCATTCGGCACTGGCCTATCTTCTCAATCGCGGCATTCCGTTCGAAATGGACGTCTTTTCGATGCCGGATGAATCCACCGAGGCACTCCAGAATGCAGTGGGGAAGATCGCGACGAAAGAACCCTATGATCTGATTGTCGCACCGGTGACGAGAAGCGGGGCGGAGTATCTGTGCAATCAGATTCTTCCGGCCAGACTCTACATTCCCACACTGCACAAGAGCCGAATCGACTGTATCAACGAAAACGTGTTTTTCGGTGGAATAGACTATACCCGGCAGATCGAGACATTGAGCTATCTGGTAGAGTCGAACGCGACAACGATCACCGTTTCGGACAAATCGGGACTTTCCAAAATGCTGTCGGAAACCGTTGCGCAGTTTGTTGATATCAACGATTCCATCGAACTGACAAAAAACGGTTATTACAAGGATCTTATTTCAAGACACGAAGATCTCAACCAATCGACGATCTACCTGAATACGCCAGTCGTGAAAAGCAGTCTTTTTCTCTCGCAGCTGACACTTGCGGATTTCAAACCCGCACTCATACTGAGCACCCAGATCAACTACTCTCCCCTGCTTCTGACACTCACGCAGTATCACGACAGAGAAAACATGATCCTTGCAAACTCCGTCGGAACTCTCGATCCGTTTCTGACGGAGAATGTCGCATTGGTCAACCAGGATGTCCGTTTCAACTGGCTCAATTACGCCACGGTCGTCGGCATCGACAGCTTTTTCAATCTGAAAACAGCAGAACCCAGGCTCTCCAGAGAGCCCTTTGCAAATCGCTCTCTCGATTATGAAATACGTCTTTACGAAGCGGGACTATACCGGTTCATCCCGCGCGAAATCCCCTACCCTGAGGTAGAAGAGATCCTACAACCCTACGAAGAAGAGGAGCAGAGCCCTGCTCCCTACTCGCCACTCTCCCAGGCTGATACGAGCCGGTAGATTTTCTCAGGAATCTTTACCGGTCTGCCTTGATGGAGGTAGGCAAGTTTTATCTTCATTTCGAAAAGAAGGGAAGCTTCTTTTTTCACACGTTGAAGCAAAACGATCGAAGCGCTTCTTTTTTCCAACAACTCTGTTTCAATTGTCAGAATATCTCCCAAAGAGGCTGGTGAAAGATACTTCGCCTCCAGCTCTTTGACAACGAAATAGCCGCTTGCGCTTTGCGGTGTTTCACCCGCTTCGAAGAAGACTTCGCTTCTCGCCCGCTCGCAGTATTTCAGATAGTTGGCGTAATAGACGATACCGGCCGCATCGGTGTCCTCGTAATAGACACGTATCTTCATACTCTTTTTCTCCTTGAAGAGCCTTCAGTAATGAATGCTGAAATAAAGATCGGTGGTGGTTTTGTTGTTGCCAACTTCAGGGACCGGATTGTCATCATTGACGACGCGGTAGACCCATTTGAGAGACAGCATCGTGCTAATGGGAATCTCTATGGTAAATGTCATCCGTGACAGCCAGTCGTTGGCGGGATCGGAAAAAGAGGGCATATAGAAGATGCTGCCCGTCATGATGAGTTCTTTGATGAGCCACAGATTTTTCAGATGGTCCCTGGCGCTGATACCGAGAAAAACGGCACCGTAATCGTTGCTACTGACAAATTCCTCACCCGGAGGCACATCATAGGGATAGAAAGATTCGTACACATAGCCGCCGCCGCCTTTGAGCTGTATCCATGTATCTTTGTCGAAAATGAAACGGTATCCGTATCCCAAAGCGGGATAGAGACGATATTCGATGCCGCGGGGTTGGTCGAAATCGTACCCTAGTTGCATGAACCAAAAGCGCTTTTCATCGAGAAGATAGTTTTCTTCACCGCTGACATGGAGCTCTTTTTTGTCGAGGCTCTTGATATCGCCTTCGGGTTTGGAAGTGGTTGTCGTCTCGTAAGCGTAGTGAATATCCAGAAGCTGGCGCTGATTCATTTTTTTGCGCGTCAAGTGATAATCGATCGTGATCTTCCTGTTGTATTTGACACCCGTTTCCGTTTCGATGCCGATATCGATGCTTCCGCGGGTATAGGGAAACCTGTTTCTCAAACGGTTTTCTATTGTATTGTTCTCCTTGACGGAAAGAATAAGTCGATCGATATTCTCTATTTTGATGATCTCCTTGATATCGTGGTGCAGAATGATCAAGAAGGCATGATCCTTGATGCCGATGATGCGCCCCGTCGTCTCTTTGCCATTGTAGAATATATGGTATTCGTGTTCGGTGGTGATCTGTTCGATGTTTCTGTAGTCGATGCGTATGCTGCCACTGCCGTAAACCAGCGAAAACTGCACATATTTGCTGGTCAGTTCGGTAATTCTTCCCTGCAGCACGGTTCCTTTCACCACGATCGTATCGATCTTTTTGGCTTTTTCTTTGAGTTTGAGTTCCTCTTTCTGGCGGGAACCTTCGGCCTTTTTTTCCAGCTGTTTCTGCTTGGCCCTGACAATATCCTTTTTCGTCACTTCATCGAGACGCTCACCGGGTTTGAGCTTTCGTCCAACCGGCTGTGTTGTATTGCTTTCTGTGCCATACAGCATAGTCAGAGCCAAAAATATGCTAAAAAGCCGCTTCATGCCTACAGTTCGATCTCTTCGACAATATCCAGACCGAAGCCTCCGAGGCCGACAAACTCTCTTCCCTTGCTGGAGACGAGCAGACGGATGTTTTTGATACCGAGTTCGGCCAGTATCTGTGCCCCTATGCCGTACTCTTTCATCGTGTCACTCGCCACCGTGTCATCAGTGTCTACAAAGATGATCGTTCCGCCGTTGCGTTTGAGATAGTCGATGGATTTGATGAGCTGCCGGTATTTTTGCTGGTTCAAAAAGAGATCGACATCCCTGCCGATATTGTGAAATTTGACATTTTCTGCCTCGTGGAGCTTGTAGAAAACGATGGCTGTATGCTCCTTGCCTTCATGGTCCGTGAATACCTTCTTCTCGACATTCGTGTCGAAAAACTTGATCGTTTCCTCCTCTTTGAGACGCACAAGGCGTTCGTTCCTTAGCCTGTACTCCACCAGATCCGATATATAGACAATATTGAGGCCGTGTTCTTTCGCGAAAATCTCCAGATCGTCCCGGCGTGCCATCTGGCCGTCTTCGCGCATGATTTCGCAAATGACAGCACTGGGTGCCAGACCGGCGAGTCGGCAAAGATCCACGGAGCCTTCTGTATGACCCGTACGCACCAAGACTCCGCCCTCTTTCGCGATAAGAGGAAATATGTGGCCGGGACGCACCAGATCCTCCGGGGAACTGATGGGACTCGCGAGAAGTCTTATTGTCATGTCTCTTTCGTAGGCCGAAATGCCCGTCGTCGCCTCTCTTGCATCCACCGACACCGTGAATGCGGTTTCGTGCTGCGAATCGTTGTGCTGCACCATGGGTCGAAGATCAAGTCTTTCGGCAATCTCCCTGGAGATTGCCACACAGATGAGCCCCTTCGCCTCCGTTGCCATGAAGTTGACATGTTCGGGAGTGGAAAATGTGGCTGCATAGACCAGATCTCCCTCATTCTCTCTGTCTTCGTCGTCGATCATAACGACCATCTTTCCATGTTTGATATCTTCTATTGCCTGTTGTACACGTTTGATTGGCATGATCTTTGTCGTCCTGTCATTAAATTTGAAAAATTATATCCTAAAAACTTGACAACGGCCTGCTTTTGCATTATAATTCTGCCCGTAAACAGCCAACAGGCTCCTCAGAGTCTGGGGTGTCGCCAAGTGGTAAGGCAGCAGGTTTTGGTCCTGCCATTCGGGGGTTCGAGTCCCTCCACCCCATCCACTACACTCTTCTGTCGCGGGATAGAGCAGCTTGGTAGCTCGTCGGGCTCATAACCCGAAGGTCGGAGGTTCAAATCCTCCTCCCGCAACCAACTCACACAAAATCGACATCTTCCAAATACTTAAAATCCAATCCGAAAAACATCGTGTTTATCGCCTGTTTCAACGCTTTTGCTCTTCGACATGGCACTCCAAAAATCAGAAGAATAGATAACTTTATTCAATTGTTTCGAAGGAATGCTTCAAATATTTATATTGTTTATGAAAAAATCTTTTTTTGAAAAGTAAAATTTACTCTTTTGGGGCAATTTTAAGAATTGCTTCAATGAAAGCACAATAGAATGAAGTGTCAGATAATAAAAGAAGGAGAAATTATGGCAAGAGTTGTCGTACTTGGCGCCGGTGTCTCAGGACATACAGCCGCCACTTTTTTGCGGGACTGGCTCGGGTCCGAGCATGAAGTCGTTGTCGTTACACCCAACAGCAAATGGAACTGGATCCCTTCCAATATCTGGGTGGGCTGCGGCGAAATGGAAAAAGAAGATGTTGTTTTCGAACTGGCTCCTGTTTATGAAAAGGCAGGAATCGACTATCGTCAGGCCAAAGCGGTTTCGATTCATCCCGAAGGCGGAGAGAACGAGGAGAAGCCCTACGTCACAATCGAATATACCGGTCAGGGCAAAGAGGGTCAGAGCGAGACCGTAACATACGACTACCTGATCAATGCGACTGGTCCGAAGCTCAATTTTGGTGCGACGGAAGGTCTTGGACCTGACAACGGCTACACCGTTTCAGTCTGTACGGCCGATCATGCAGTGCATGCCAATGAGGAGCTCCAGAAATGCATCGCCAAAATGAAAGCGGGTGAGCGCCAGAAAATCGTAATCGGAACCGGTCACGGTATGTGTACGTGCCAGGGTGCCGCATTCGAATATGTCTTTAACGTCGAGTTCGAACTCAACAAAGCCGGTGTCCGTGACATGGCGGACATTACGTGGATTTCAAACGAATCTTTCCTGGGAGACTTTGGAATCGGCGGTCTGCACCTCAAACGTGGAGGTT
The DNA here is from genome assembly GCF_016593255.1 of Hydrogenimonas urashimensis. Taxonomy (NCBI): domain Bacteria; kingdom Pseudomonadati; phylum Campylobacterota; class Epsilonproteobacteria; order Campylobacterales; family Hydrogenimonadaceae; genus Hydrogenimonas; species Hydrogenimonas urashimensis. The sequence goes on from NZ_AP023212.1 coordinate 361,341, forward strand.
ATGCGGCCAGTTCACGACTCTTTGCCGAATCCCTCTACGCAGAAAAGGGTATTCCCTGGGTCATTGGTGCGCACGTCAACAAAGTCGAGCCCGGAAAAATCCATTACGAACAGCTTGACGGAAGCACGGGCGAACTCGAATTCGATTTCTCCATGCTCATTCCTCCTTTTGCTGGTGTCGGCCTGAAAGCTTATGCCAAAGACGGAAGCGATATGACTGACAAACTCTTCGCTCCCAACGGCTTCCTGAAAGTCGATGCCGACTACACCGCCAAACCCTACGAAGAGTGGAAAGCGAGTGACTGGCCGAGAACCTATCAAAACCCTGATTATCCGAACATTTTCGCCGTCGGTATCGCATTTGCTCCGCCGCATCTTATCTCCAAGCCGATGAAAAGCCCCAACGGCACACCGATCAACCCGACTCCGCCGAGAACAGGTATGCCTTCGGGTATCATCGGCAAAACGGTCGCCATGTCCATCCGTGACATGATCACAAAAGGTGCCGACAAACCGACACATCATGCATCAATGGCCGAAATGGGTGCAGCATGTGTTGCTTCGGCGGGTAAAGACCCGATCCACGGTATGGCAGCGGCACTGACTGTCTATCCTGTCGTTCCCGATTTTGACAAATATCCCGGTATCGGACGCGACCTCGATTATACATTCGGTGAAATCGGACTGGCTGGCCACTGGATTAAACATATCCTGCATCATATGTTTATCTACAAAGCGAAACTTAAGCCAGGCTGGACACTCATTCCCGAATAAAAAAAAGAAGGAGATAGATTTATGGAACATATCGAAAAGAACATCAAACCTTACGAACCGAGTTTTACGACGATGGTGCCTACCAACGTCGTACGTTTTTTCAGAACCTGCCTGATTTGGCAGTTCATCCGCTTTATCATCATCAACATCAAAATGCTTCAGGTGGTTCGCAAGAGCCACCACTGACACTTCCCGCGCTTTTTCGGCGCGGGTTCCCCAAAAACATTTTCATATCATTTCCAAAAGGGTTTTCAAATGTCCGTCAAAAAAGAGCTTATCGTCTATCCTGACGAACGAATCCATATTCCGTGCAGCGACGTAAGAAACTTTGACGATACTCTTTTTGAAGTGATCGAAATGATGAAAGAGGTCATCGAAGAGAACGATGCCGAGGGATTGGCAGCTATTCAGACCGGTTATCCCTATAATATTGTCATCGTCAGGTTGGATAACGGTTCGTATCTGGAACTGATCAATCCGCGAATTTTGCGATACGAAGGAAAAACGACCGCCAAAGAGAAGACACTGTACTATCCGGATATCGAAATAGAGGTGCCCCGTTACGAAAAAATAAAACTGATCTATGAAGATCGATACGGCAAACAACACCATATGGAAGCGGAAGGCAAACTCGCGCGGGTTATTCAGCGAAAAATCGATTATACTTTCGGCGGAACCTTCCTTACGAAAGTCAAAAAAGAGATTAAAGAAGCGGTCGAAAAAGCGTTGGCGGAGAACGGTCTGGTACCGGAAGTCGAACTTTGCCCCACTTTTTCCAAACGGGTCTATTTCCTCAGCGTCGCCGACAAACTTCTCTTTTTTATGTTCCTGACACTTTTTGCCAAACTTTTCAATCCTTCTATTGAAACCCTGGCAACCTTCTACACTTTCGACAAAATAGGGGGATTGGCTGTCGTTTTTTTGATGATCGGCTATTTCATCTATGGTCGGTGGGAAGCGAAAAAGTACACAAGCTGCACCAGCTGTCAGGTGGGCAATATGATCGGCTCCATGGCAAAACGCCTTATCGCCGCTATCGTCATCGGCACCGCCACCTATTTTCTCGTCAATCCGGCCATGTAACGATGGGTCTTTTTTCGAGTTGGCTGTGGCCATCTCTTCCAAGCATTGCCTATTCTATAATGCTGAGGCCGTACACGGTTTTTTGATATGTCCAAATTTTTTCATGCCTCTTTAAACCTACTGCACTACAATGGTTTCATGAAGCATATCACAACACTCCTGGCCATTTTATGGCTGGGTATACAAGGATTCGCCATGGAACCTAAGTATGAAAAAGCGACGCTGGGCGGCGGCTGTTTCTGGTGCCTGGAAGCGGTTTTCGAACAGGTCAAAGGGGTCGTAGATGTCGTAAGTGGCTATGCCGGAGGCCATGTGGAAAAACCGACCTACCAGCAGGTCTGCACCGGGTCCACGGGCCATGCCGAAGTGGTGCAGATCACCTACGATCCCTCCATCGTCAGTTACGAAGCGCTGTTGGATATTTTCTGGACCATTCACGACCCCACGACGCTCAACCGCCAGGGCGCCGATGTGGGTACCCAATACCGTTCCGTCATCTTCTACCATAATGAAAACCAAAAGGAGATGGCACAACGATCCAAAGCCCAGGCCCAACAACGTTTCAATGCCCCCATCGTCACCGCAATCGCACCGTTGGACAAGTTCTGGCCCGCCGAGGCGTACCATCAGGACTATTTCAGAAAAAATCCCTCCCATGGATACTGTCACGCGGTCGTGGCACCCAAAGTGAAGAAGTTCAAAACGCATTTCAAGGAGATGGCCAAATGAGTGAAAAGATGATCGAACTGGAAGTCAAAGTGACGATGGACGAGATGAAAAAGATCGGTGAGTTCTGCCGGCAAGAGGGTGTCAACTTTTCCGAGTGGATGCGTAGACTCGCACTCAGGGAGATTGAGCGCAGAAACCAGGAGAAAAAAGAGGAGGAGAAACCGGCCTAAGAGAGTTTGAACTCCGCCTCCGCGGATTCGGCAGCCGTGATGCCTTTGAAGGTGAGCTCCCCGCCCTCTTTGATGAAGCCCCCGTTTTTAAGAGCGCGGGCCAGTCGTTTTCCCTCTTTCATCGTAAAGACGCGACTGTTTTCCAGCATCAGCAGGATCTCCCGCAGACTCTCTCCCTCCTCCTTTTTGAGCAGGGCCAGCAAAATCACCTTCTCTTCAATCGTCATGGTCAAACTACCTTTAAAAGTGGGACTCGTTTTGTAAACCCATGGAAGTATAGCATACCGAGGCTCGCATCAGACGTGATCGTTGTCGTCCTGGGCCCTGAAAACCGATGCGGGCACCGCGGCACATACAAGTCCTATTCCCCACCCGGCCAGTACGTCGGTGAACCAGTGCAGATGCAGATAGATTCTTGAAAAGCCTATCAGCAGGGGCCAGGCAAGAAGTATCCAAAAAAGTGACCACCGGTGCTTTATGCGTACAGTAGAGAGCAGAAAGATCGCCAGGGAGGCGGCGATGGCCATCGAAAGGGTTGCGTGCCACGACGGAAACGCGAAACTATCAAGTGAAAGCATCGCATCGGCGGGCCGTTCGCGTCCTATCATTTCCTTTAGCGCGGTGGCGCTCAATGCCGCTACAAAGAGACTGAAGAGATACCAGAAAAGTTCCCGTATTCTTCCCGCGTTCAGAAAAAGGATCCCGATAACGACGGAAAAAAGCATGACCGCCGGCATGCTCCCCAGACGGGTAATGGCTATCATCGCTCTGTCCCAAAACGGAGACCGCCACCCGCTGGCAACCTCCAGAACCACGCCGTCGATGTGGCCGGGTTCAGAGAGATAGAGAAAAAAAGCGATTAGAAAAAGAGACAATCCTGTTACTGCGAAGGCGAGAGAAAGGGTGCTTCTACGCACGGCAAACCTTATTCATTCTTTTGGCACGAGAGCCAAAGCGACGCATCTTTCGACTACAGCGCTTTGGGAACGTGTTACCCTGTCTCTTTGCCCAGATGCATCAAAAACCAGTCTCTCGCCAGTCTGGCGACCTCTTCGAGAGTGCCCGGCTCTTCGAAGAGATGGGTCGCGCCGGGTATCAACACCATTTTCTTTTCGCACCGAAGCTTGCGGTAGGCCTTTTCATTAAGCTCCACGACGATGTCGTCATTACTCCCTACTATCAGTAGTGTCGGGGCGGTGACTCGTTCCAGAATCCCTTCGGCCATATCGGGCCGTCCGCCGCGGGAGACGATGGCGTCAATCCGGTGGTTTCCGAGCACCGACGCTTTGAGCGCCGCCGCCGATCCGGTACTGGCTCCGAAATAACCCAGGTCGAGAGGCTGCAGTTTGGGCTGCGCTTTGACCCATTCCGTTGCCAGAATCAGCCGGGAGGCGAGCAGGTCGATATCGAAGACATTGCGACGGTCGATTTCCTCCTCCCTCATCAGCAGATCGAAAAGGAGTGTGGCAAAGCCGGCCTCATGCAATACGGAGGCGACATAGTTGTTGCGGGAACTGAACCTGCTGCTGCCACTGCCGTGTGCGAAGAGTACGATCGACTCCGCCCCTTCCGGCACGGCGAGAAAACCGCCGACCCGCACATTTTCCGCTTCGATCCAGATTTCTCTTTGCATGTTTCTAAAAGTTTCGTAACTCATGCCATCTCCTTCGGTTTCGTCGACCCTGTGCGGCCGCCATCCGACGCCTTGATTGTTTCCGCCCTCCTGTGGAGATAGAAAAGCTGCAAAACAAAGCTTTCATCTGCCTTCGTGAAGGTTCTTGTCTCATGCGCGCTGCGGGGCCGACCTTTTTACATTGTACCGAATGTTGCGTACTATTTGAAACGGTAGCCCAACGCTTTCAGAATATTCCGGAGAGCATCGGCCTGTTCACCCTGCAGTTGTATCCATCCCCTTTTGAAAGTTCCGCCGCTTCCAAGGCTCTTTTTGATCTTTGCCAAAAGCGCGTGGGCATCCGATTTTTCCAGATAAAATTCCCCTACGAGCGTAACAGGTTTGCCGCGGCGCTTTTCGCGCCGAAAAACGAGCCGGTGTTCATGCGGCGGCAGAGTTTCGCTCTGTTCTTTCGCCTCTTTCGCCCTGTTATCGGCTTTCCAACCCTCGTCGAAAGATCCAAACTCGATGTCGAGTTTCACGCCCCGCCCCATCAGACGCTCGCCGTCTCTCCGATGGACTCGGCATACTCTTCGTAATTGCCTTTGAAATCGACGATGTCGCCGTCGGGCTTGATTTCGATAATCCGGTTGGCGAAAGCGTCGATCAGTTCCCGGTCGTGGGTAACGCAGATGACGTTGCCCTTGAAGTTGTAGAGCGCTTCACCCAGGGCGATGATCGCTTCCAGATCAAGATGGTTGGTGGGTTCGTCGAGGACCAGGAAGTTGCCCTGCTCCAGCATCATTTTGGAGAGCATCATCCGGTGCTTCTCGCCTCCGCTGATCTTTTCGATACTTTTTTCCTGTTCCTCGCCGCTGAAAAGCATCCGGCCCAGACAGTTTCGAATTTCCGAAATGTCCGCCTCCCGGTCGTGGTTGCGCAGCCACTCGTAGAGAGTTTCGGTTCCCTTGATGCGGTCCGTCGTATCCTGGGGAAAGTAGCTGGGCTCCACCGTGGCTCCCCATCGGATTTCGCCACCGTCTGGTTTGAGGCCGTCGTCCATGATCATCTTCAGCAGCGTCGTCTTACCCACGCCATTGGGGCCAATCAGCGCGATCTTGTCGCCGGGGTTGACTTTAAGGTCGAGATTTTCGAAAACCACATGGTCACCGAAGGCTTTGGAAAGGTTTTCGATCTCCAGTGCCTCCTTGCCGATCTCCCGACGCTGCCTGAAAACAATGGATGGATCGCGCCGGCTTGAGGTCTGCAGCGCGGAAAGATCGAGTTTTTCGAGCTGTTTGCGCCGGCTGGTGGCCTGTTTGGCTTTGGAAGCGTTGGCGCTGAAGCGTTCGATGAACTTTTCGAGCTGCTCTTTCTCCTTGAGCTTCTTCGCCCGCTCCATCTCCCGCTGTTTTTGCAACAGGTTGGAGGCGATGTACCAGTCGTCGTAGTTGCCGGTGAACTCCCGGATCGTCTTGAAGTCGAGATCGAGGATATGGGTGACGACGCTGTTGAGGAAGTGGCGGTCGTGGGAGATGACGATCATCGTTCCCTCGTGACGTTTGAGCTGCTCTTCGAGCCAGGCGATGGCGTGGATGTCCAGGTTGTTGGTGGGCTCGTCGAGAAAAAGGATGTCGGGTTTGGGGAAAAGCACCTGTGCTAGCAGTACTTTGAATTTGTCGGCGCTGGGCAGCGTGCTCATGAGTTCCGTATGCTGGCTTTCGGGAAATCCTAGCTCTTCGAGAATCTTCTTGATGCGCACATCATACTCGTACATCGGATCCTCTTCGACACAGATCATCTCCAGCTCACCCAGACGTTCGTTGACTTTGTCGTCGTCGAAGTTGCCTTCCATGTAAAGTTTCTCTTTCTCTTTGATGGCTTCAAAGAGACGCTTGTTGCCGTAAAGCACCGCATCGGCGATGGTGAAATCCTCGAAGGCGTACTGGTTTTGACCAAGTACACCCACTTTCAGGCCGTTTCCGATGATGATTTCGCCGCTTGTGGCATCCTCTTCGCCGGCGACGATTCTGAGAAAGGTGCTTTTGCCGGCTCCGTTGGCTCCGATGAGTCCGTACCGCTTGCCGGCGTCGAGTTTGATGTTGACGTTTTCAAACAGCACCCGGCCGCCAAAACGTTTTGTCAGGTTGAGAGTCTGCAGCATAAATCAGTTTCCTTTGACGAGCTCTAACACTTTTTGCGGCGGGCGGCCCAGCACCGCTTTGCCCCCTTTGACGACGATGGGCCGCTCGATAAGTCTGGGATGTTCCGCCATCGCTTCGATCAGCTTTTCGTCGTCATCCACATCTTTTAGTCCCAGCTCTTTGTAGAGTTTCTCTTTGGTGCGCATGATTTCACGCGGTTTTGCCCCGATCATTTCGAGAACTTTCCTGATCTCCTCTTTGGTCGGATGCTCGTCCAGATATTTGTAGACTTCGGGCTCGATCCCCTCTTCCTGAAGCAGCTTCAGCGCTTCACGGGATTTTGAGCATCGGGGGTTGTGCCAGATAATGACCTCTTCATTTGCCATTGCTAAATCCTTATGGTAAAGTTTTCTCTATGGATGAAATAACCGGATACGAAGAGAAACCGACAATCGACCTGCTGCCTCCCCTGAAGCCAAAATGCCTCATGCTGGTGCGCCTGCTGCACGTCCTGTTTCTCTTCGTACCCATTCTGCTCGGCATTTGGTTCGCCGATCTTTTTGGCTGGTTCTACGGTTTGCTGCTCTGGATAGCCGCGGTTTTCGCCGCGATGATCATTCTGAGCAAACTCAAGCTCGCCTATATTCCGTTCAACCAGCACGAACTCTCCCACTCCACCGCCGCGATATTGAAATGGTATGTCTATCGGGAGTTTTGCGGGGACGGGAGTACAGGTTCGTGAAAATGTGGAGCCGGACACACTCACACGCCAAAGAGGGCTCCATACAGCGCTGAGTATTCACCATGCATCGATTCTTGCATCGCGGAAATCAATGCAGTTCCTCGTTCAGCTTCACTTCCCGTCGGCTTCGCATGGCGATCATGCGGCCTGTCGTACTCTCCTGGCGGAAATGGATACCGTTTTTGCCGGCCAGTTCGACGCCTTTGAAGATATTCTCCTCTTCGACCGGAACATCCCATTCGGGATTGACCTCTTTGATCTTCTCGAGCTCCGCGCCGCTGATAACGAATTTGGTCCCTTCCAGTACCGCGATGCCCGCATCGACGATACAGCCGTCGCCCAGAGGGATGCCCGTAACGCTGTTGGCACCCAGCAGTACGTTTTCACCAATCGTGACCGGATTGCCGTTGGTGCCGCTGAGTACTCCCAGTATTGAAGCGCCGCCGCCCACATCGCTGCCAGGCCCGACAATAGCGGAGCTGGAAATGCGGCCTTCCACCATGACCGCACCGGTGGTTCCGGCGTTGAAGTTGATGTAGCTCGCACCCGGCATCACCGTCGTTCCCGGTGCAAGCTGGGCCCCCATGCGAACCTTGGCGCTGTCGAGAATGCGGGTATTGTCCGCCGGAATGATGTGCTGCAGATAACGGGGGAATTTGTCGACGCTTTCAATCTCCGGATAAGCGCCGTTGAGTTTGAGATCGATTTCGTTGTCACGCAGCCATTCGAGTTCGAACGGTTCGTTGCCGAACCAGGCACAGTTGTGCAGAATGCCGAATGCCCCGTTGAGGTTGACGCTTCGAAGCGCCGCTTTGCCCAAAGAGAGGGCGTAAAGTTTCAGATAGACCGCTTCAACGCTCTTTGGAGCCGCATCTTCGAACAGAAAGACCACCCTGTAATTGTCCTCGAGCATCTCCGCTTCGGCGATGCCTGCAAGGTTGGCGATGACCTGCACGTTTTTGTGCGCTTCCCCTTTCGCTTCCGCGATATAGGGTGCGAATATGTTGATGGCGTTGATGATGAAAGCGTCACTCACTGTAAAAACCTGCTCCGTTGCGCCGAAATCGATGGTTTCGCCGCTCTCCTGCAGAGCCGCTGCAAAAACCGCCGCCGAACCGTAATTCTCGTTCCAGTTGATCAGAGGGTAGACCGCCTGAAGAATCTTGTCGTGATTCTTCTGTCCGCGGTCAACGCGACAAATACCGAATGCCACCGGTCGTCTGTAGCCCTCCTGACCTTCCGTATTCTCGACAAAACTTTTAAATGCCTCTTTCGATTCAATCTGCTCTATGGCCATGCTCTCTCCTGCAAAAATATAATAGTCGCGATTATACTTAAAAAAATCTGATAACGTATTGAATTTTTCACTCTATTGCGGTAAAATTTCTCCCGCAAACGCTGATGTAGCTCAGCCGGCTAGAGCACTTGATTCGTAATCAAGAGGTCGCGGGTTCGAGTCCCGCCATCAGCTCCACTACATTGAAAATAACCTTCCAAGCAAAATCCACACAATAAAACATTTCACCACCCGCTTCGCTCGACGTTCACTGCTTCACTTCGTTCCGACCGTGCCGTCGTGCGGGGCTGAAAACGCCAAGCAGTTGGCGTTTTCATCATGCCCCTCCGGTTCGAGTCCCGCCATCAGCTCCACTGTTATTCCCACAAAACAGAACCGGAATTTGGCAGCAGGTCAGGTCCACTTCAGAAAAAACAAACTCCTCTATATCATCTCCAAACTCATGAGGTACATATCTTCTCCATCTACCACTTTCGTGGCCAAACTTCCGCATTTCGGACAAGCCATGGCCAGCTCTTTCAGACTGCTTTCGTTTTTGCAATCGTGACAGTAGATCACCAGGGGCTGGATGTTCATGACAAACTCCGCCTCCTCGCAAATGGTTCCCTCTTTGAAAGTATCGAAAGCGGTCTGAAGCAGGTCCGGTTCCACGCCGCTGAGCACTCCGATCTTGGTGACGACCTTGACGATCTTTTGGGCCCTATGCTTTGTGGCATGCTCTTCGCACTGATTCAGCAACGCCTGGACGATCGAATATTCATGCATCATTTTTCCTGGTTATTGGATACAAAATCATCTCTTTCTCCTTGCCTCTTAACTCTTACCTTAACCCTGTGTCTTGCGATCCTTGTCGGTGCTCTGGAAGGACAGACTTTGTAGACGAAATCGTGACGCAGACGGTGAAAGTCGCTGTTTGGGTCCCAAAACTCCGGATACATCCGCTTCAGCTCCGCCTCCTTGCAGGCATCGATAAGCTCTCTCTCCGCCTCCAGCCGGTCTCTTTTGGCATCCAGCAGGTCGTAGTAGCGCTCCTCGTCAGTAAGAAGTTCCCGGCACCACTTTTTAAGAGAAGTTTCGTAAGCTTCGGCGGTAAAAACCGCATCGACCATCCCAAACCTTTTCGCTCTTTTGGCGCTGAGGGGCAGGCAGGCTTCGGTCACTTCTTTCGCTTTTGCCTCCCCTACCCTCCGTGGCAGGGTATAGGTATGGTATTCGCTGCCACTGAGTCCCATGGTTTTGTAGTGGGGGTTGAGCACCACCCCCTCTCTGGCCACAACAAAATCGCAGGCCAAACCCAGAAAAACCCCGCCGGCACCGGCGTTGGCCCCGAAGCTAGCTACGGTTAGAATGTCGTCAGAAAAGAGGATCGATTCGATGAGGTTGTTCATGGCGTTGATGTTGCTCCAGCCGTCTTCACCCTGTTTTTTGCTCTCTTCCAGAATGGTCAGGTGGATGCCGTTGCTGAAGAAGTTCGGCCCGCCGGTGAGCACGAGTAAATCCACCTCGTCGCGCAGCGTTTTGATGGCGTATTTGAGGCGTATGCACTGTTCGGCGCTCATGGCGCCGTTGTAGAAGTCAAATCCCAAATATCCGATACGGCCTTCTTGGACGAAGGTGATCTCCTTGAATGTTTCCAAATGCGGGTCGACATAGAGCGGAATGCGATGCTCCTTGATGCCTTTGAGCCGATTTTTGAGCACATAGGTCGCCGGAAGTTTGAAGCGATGGGACTCTTTGAGATGGCTTATCCAGACCGCGCCATCGACGGTTCCCAGGCAGATTGCGCCGTTACGTTTGGCCAGAACCTCTTTGGGGGCTCCTCGCAGTCTCCGTTCGGGGTGGGCTCCGTAGAGAGTGACCTCCAGTCCCAAAAGCGAGTCTTTGACCCCGGGATGGTTGTCAGAAGCGTTGATTTTTCGAACAATGGTTGCGGTATCGTCCTGCGACCAGTCGATGGCTCGATCCACCTGACGCACAGGGGCGTGCATCGGCTTTAGAGGATTTTGGGGTTTGGGATGAAAGGCGGGGTTTTCGAATTTCTCCAGTATTTCTTCAATTAAACACAATGTCGCCAGCCCCACCTCCGATCGGTAGATGCGCCCTTTGGGGCTTGTGGAAGGCATTTTAAAGCCTTTCGATGCCCAGATGGGCCCGGCATCCATCGCCTCTTCCGCCTGGAGAAGGGTGACGCCCCATTCGGTTTCTTTTCGCAGAATCGCCCAATCAAGCGAGCTGGGCCCACGGTCGCCGGGAGGACCGGGATGGACGATAAGGGTGGGGATGTTTCGCCAGATGGTTTCGGGCACCTTTTGCGTCAGATAGGGGCAGAGAATCAGTGAGGGTTTCCAAAGCGCCACCGCCTCCTCCATCAACCGGGGCGATCGGGCATACTCCACGCTCACCTCATGGCCCAGATCCTCCAAGCGGCAAAAGACCTGCTGTGTCAGGGAGTTGAAGGTGCTTACCAGCAGGAGAATGCGCATTCTCAGCAGATCCTCGGCAACAGTTCTCCCGTGGGCCAGTCAAGAAAGCGTCGGGTTCCCCAGGGGCTGTTGAGCACCACCTTGCCTGGATAGTCGCCCTTTACCTCTCCGATTCGCATCGCCATTTCACCGCCCGGGAAAGCTTCGAGAATTTCCAAGACCAAAGGTACGTCGGCAGGGTCAAGCGCCATGACGAAGGTGCCCTCGTTGGCCAAAAAGGCGGGTTCGAACCCCAGCAGTTCGCAAATGCCCCGCACTTCGTCGCTCACGGGGATCTCCTCTTCCTCGATTTCGATGCAAAGGTTATTGGCATCCGCCCATTCGTTGAGCACCGCAGCCAGCCCGCCCCTGGTGGCATCCCGCAGGGCGTGGGGCATGATGCCCGCATCCAGCAGCGACGCCACGTGGGGCCATAGAGAGGCGCAGTCACTTTTCAGTGCACTTTGAAGCTCCATCCCCTCCCTGGCGGCGAAGATCGCCGCGCCATGACGCCCGATATCGCGGCTGACGACGATGGCGTCTCCCTGGCGGATTTCGTTTATACCGATCCCCTCGCACTGCCGTTCCCCGATGCCGCTGGTGGTGATGAAAAGGCCGTCCACACTTCCCTTGGGCACCACTTTCGTATCGCCGCTGACGATAATCGCCCCGTTGAGGGCCAACTCCTTTTTGACGGAACGGACGATCTTCTCGAGACTTCGCATCTCCAAGCCCTCTTCGATCACCACCGAAAGAGAGAGATAGCGCGGCTTCCCCCCCATCATCGCCAGGTCGTTGCAGGTGCCGCAGACGCTCAGTTTGCCGATGTCACCCCCCGGGAAAAAGAGGGGCGTGACGGTGAAACTGTCGGTGGTGAAGGCGGGGCGCTGCAATGTTTCCAAGATCGCCGCATCTTCACCGCGGTCTAGAATTTCGTTGCCAAAATGACGCCAGAAAACCTCTTTGATCAATGCATGATTCTCCGCTCCGCCGTTGCCCTGGGCCAGAGTAATGGTCTTTTTCATCCAACGATGCTCCATAGCTTTATTATCATTTCAGCAAATCCCCATATTTGTAGTAAGCGGCGCAGGCGCCTTCGCTGCTGACCATACAGCTTCCCAGAGGTTTTGAGGGGGTGCAGGCGGTGCCGAAGACCTGGCATTCGGTGGGCTCGGCCATGCCCCGTAATATATCGCCGCAGATACAGAGTTTATGGTCTTCGATCTCTTCGACCGGCAGGATATCGGCATAGACTCTCTCCGCATCGAGATGGGCATACGCCTCCCGAAGTTTCAAGGCGCTATGGGGGATATTTCCCAACCCCCGCCATTTGAAAAGCCCCCGTTTTTCGAAAATCTTCTCGATCTGTTTTTGGGCTGTGAGATTGCCCTCCATCGTCACGCTGCGCCTGTACTGAATCTCCAGCGCGCAGCGGTTTTGAACGAATTGTCGTACCAGCATCCAAACCCCTTCCATCACATCCACCGGCTCGAAGCCGCTGACCACCACCGGCCGACCGTAGCGCTTGGGGAACTCTTTGTAGATTTTGGCGCCGGCGATCACGCTGACATGGCTGGGGCCGATGAAAGCGTCGATGCGGTTGTTGTAACTGTCGATATGCTCGTCACGGCTGTCGATGAGTTCGCGCATCACTTCCGGGACGGTGACATGGTTGATATGATAGAGCAGATTCTTCACCCCCAGCTTTTCGGCCCGATCGATGAGCGCCGCGGTCATCGGCGTGGTGGTCTCAAAACCGATGGCGAAGAAGATCACGGTTTTATCCGGGTTCTCTTTGGCGATCTTCAGTGCATCCAGAGGCGAATAGACGAAACGCACATCCGCCCCTTCGCTTCTGGCCTGTTGCAAGGAGCCTCGAGAACCCGGAACTTTGATCATATCTCCAAGTGTCACCAGAATGACGTCAGGCTGCCTGGCCAAAATAGTGGCATGGTCGATCCGCTCTTTGGGCATGATGCAGACCGGACAACCGGGACCGTGGATGAAACGGATGCTCTCTGGCAGCAACTGCTTGAGCCCATACTTCATGATGGTATGTGTATGGCCGCCGCATACTTCCATGATATTGACCGGCTTTTGCAGTCCCTTCGCCTCATTGTAAATGAGTTTCGCCAATGCCTTAATGGTGTCGGGATCTCTAAAATCATCATAAAGATTTTTCAGTTCCAACCGCATCCAACCCCTCTCTTACTACTAATCTCTTACATCTGATTCATCCCGAACAGTTGTTCCCATCCAGTATCGCCTGCCGCTTCTGCTCCTCATCCATCAGCGCCAAAATCTCCTTGTAGGTTTCGATGGATGCCAGCGCCTCCTCTTCACTGATGATATTCATGGCAAAGCCGATATGAATCAGCACATAGTCACCGATCTTCACCTCGTTTTCGATGAAATCGATCCCCACTTCCCGCTGCACACCCATCGTATCGACCACCGCCGTGGCTTTTTCTTTGTCGATTTTGACCACCTTACTCGGAATGGACAAACACACAACACCCTCCCATCGCTATCTATTACTTCTTACCTCATTTTCCGCTTGAACTCAATCCACTCGATCACCCGCTCTATCGTTTCAGGCTTCTTGATGTTCACTTCCAAAATATCCACCCCGGGTTTGATCTTTCTCGCTTCGTTCTTTTCGTGGTCGATGTCGTAATCGAAATAAGGAAGCAGGTCGGTTTTGGTAATGAGTACCAGATCGGCCTGGCGGAACATGACGGGGTACTTTTCGATCTTGTCGCTTCCTTCGGGCACGCTGACTAGAACGATGTTCAGGTGTGTACCCACATCGTAGCTCGCGGGACATACCAGGTTGCCTACATTCTCCACGAAACAGACGTCGATTTCATCCAGCGGCATATCGTGAAGCCCTTTATGGACCATGAAAGCATCCAGATGGCAGGCACTTCCCGTTGTAATCTGATACGCCGGTATCCCTTTGGCTTTGAGCCTCTCGGCGTCCCGGTTGGTCTCCAGGTCCCCTTCGATGACGCCGAACTTGAAAGGCGCCATCTCGGCCATCTTCTCCAATAGCGTCGTCTTTCCACTGCCCGGAGAGCTCATCAGGTTGATCGCCAGCACATTGTGGGCATCGAAATGGGCACGGTTGTGCGCCGCTTCGTGGTCGTTTTTGTCCAGAATCTTCTGAATCACCGAAATGGTCTTGGCATCGTTGAGCTGCGGATTGTGATGCAGATGCTCATGGGCCTTCTGATGCTCGTGAGAGTGATGGTCGTGGTCATGATGTTCGTGTCCGGCAATGGAACATCCGCAGTCTTTACACATGTTTGACTCCTTGGATATTTCGAATTTACACTAACATTTGTGAACCGACAAGCATCGAAACCGTTCCCGCGGTCGCAAATGCCAATCGGACGTTTCGTTTGCTAATCAGCAGGTTGTCGTTGACAAGAGAGATCAGGTAGCCAAAAATCATAAATACCAGCATCACTCCAAGAGTGAATGCCAGCACCATCCAGAGATTGACTTCGTTATGGGCAATGGCGCTCAGAGTCACCAACATTCCCCGCACACCGCCGATACCCATCAACGCTCCGATGGTCAGGGCCGAAGCGGTGCGCTTTTCGAAATCGGCATCGTCATGGTCGTGCGCTTTGCCGAACCAGATATGGATATGCTCCTTGCCCCGGTGGCTGTGGACGCCAAGCTGGATTCGGTCCGTCGCCGCCATAAAGAGCAGGTAGATGCCGATGAGAAGAATGACGGATGAGGAGATGACATCCCCATAGGCCAGAATCTCTTCGCTCAAATCGATATGCTGGAGTATTTTGGCGAAGATGAAGAGACTGATGCCGTGCCCAACGGCGAAAGCCAGGGTGATCCATAGGGTTTTGGCACGGCTTTTGCCGATGGAGAAATCGGCGATCGCCGTCAGATGGTCCGGTCCGAACGCATGCAATACCCCATACCAGAACATAATGGCGTAACCAATCGACATGCCAACCTCTTTAGTGAATACTTATTCAGTTTTTTCTTATTGTAACGCGCTATGATAAAACCATGATGAAAGAACGTTATTCCTGTTTAAAAAACGGACTAAATTTTTCCAAATGTTGCTTCTACTGCGGTGCAGCGGTCTATCGACTTTCAGACGGTCGCATCAAGTGCCGGGCTTGCCGTCGGCGCTACTCTCCCAAAAAAATCTGCCGTCGGTTGACCCTGGCACAATCCTTTTGCCGTAACCAGAGCGTCAAAGCGGCTGTGGAGCAACTCGGAATCAGTTACGTCAGCGCCAAAAACTTCTACGACCATCTTAGAAAATCTCTTTTGCCGCTGCTCGAAAGTGACTACGAAGCGGCCCGTGAGCAGGTGGAGCAATACGAAGAGACCCTCTATCTCGATCACAACAAACGCCGCGACAAGCGCTATATATTCGATGCCCAGAATTTTCTGACCTTCGTCTACGGAAACAGGGTTTACAACATTCTCATGCCCTCTCTTGAGCGTTACAAAACCACGCTGCTCGAGGACGGTATGCACGAACAGTACTGGAAAGAGTTTTCCCGTTTTCTCATTTTCCACCGTATCGCAAGGCTGGAGAGTCACGACAATGCCATCGAGCGTTTTCGACACTATTTCGATGGATTCATGAAGCCCTATCGTGGAGTGGATAGGGAAAATTTCATCTATTATCTAAAGGAAGCGGAGTTCAAATTCAACTACAAAGAAAAGTGTTTCGAGAAACTTATCGATCTTCTTCGACGGGCAGATTGAGCGCATACCAGACCTGTCCCAAGGCGATGCCTCCGTCGTTGGGCGGCAGTTGTTCGGGCAGCATAAGCTCTCTATCCTGCAGCAGGGGCAAAACTTTCTCCATCAGTGTCCTATTTTGAAAGACCCCGCCGGTGAGAATGAGAGGTAGATTGGGATGAGAATCGGAGAGGGAGACGATAATCTCTGCCAATGCCTGAATAAAAGCCGCTGCCGGGACAAGACGCCCTTCAATCAATCGGCGAAGCAGCGGTTCCCAGTCGATAATTCCATCCTTCACCACCAACAATTCTCCCAATTCTCCATTTTCCGTCGTCCATTTTCCATCTTTACTAGCCTGCGCCTCCAGAAGCAAGCCGCTTTCCCCCTCGTAGCTGATTTGTTGACAAAGCCCCATCAGCGAAGCCACACCGTCGAAAAGCCGTCCCATGGAGCTGGTTGTCGGCACGTTGGCGCCCCGCTCCCAGGCTCTGTGCAGCAGGCGAATCTCTTCGGGTCGAAAAGATTCGACCGTCGGGTTGCGTAGAGCCAGTACCTCCTCCAGCTCCAAAAACTCGAAAAGCAGCGCCAGGGCCACCCGCCTGGGCTCCTTGACCGCCTTTTCGCCACCCAGCAGCCGAAAGGGGCGCAATGACGCGATGCGTTCGAAACCGTATACATCCACGATCATCGCTTCGCCACCCCATATCGTGCCATCCTCTCCGTAACCGGTGCCGTCCCAGACGATCGCCAACGCCTTCTCGCGCCATCCGTGCTCCGCCATCACCGCCAACGCGTGGGCATAGTGGTGTTGTACTTTTTGAAGCATGAGAGGCAAGAGAGGATTTTTGGTCTTTCTTTGGGCCCATTTCGTGCTTTCGTAAAGGGGGTGCAGGTCGGTGACAACGGTTTGGGGCTTGAACTCGTAGAAACGTTCGAAGGTTTTGACGGTTCGATCGAAATACTCCATCGCCTCAAGACTTCCCAGGTCACCGATATGGGGACTGACGACGATTTTGTTGCCAAAAGTCAGCGTGATGGTATTTTTCTGGTTGGCCCCCACTCCCAGGATGGGCTTGTCGACCGTTTTGTCGAAGGTCAATGTCAGGGGCGTGATGCCTCGGGCCACCCGGAGCCACTGCACGCGTCCATCGACGATTTGCGCCACACTGTCGTCGCAGGCGTTGACAATCTCCCTGTCGTGATCGAGCAGGCCGTCGACGACATTCCCCAGTTTTTTTCGCAACTCTTCACCGTCGCGGATGATCGGCTCGTCGCTGAGATTGGCACTGGTCGCCACGATAGGCACATCCAGATGCTCGAAAAGGAGATGGTGCAGCGGCGTATAAGGCAACATCAAGCCGATGCGGTCGATTCCCGGGGCGACGGGTGAATCGTTCAAAATACTTTGTGTACAGAAAGCTTGTCTCAATAACACGATGGGGCGCTCTTTTGAAAGCAGCAGCGAGCGCTCGTTTTCATCCATTTGCGCCAGCCCTTCGGCCATCTTGAGATCTTTGACCATCAGGGCGAAAGGTTTGGCAGGACGACGCTTGCGGCGACGCAACTCGGCCACCGCTTCGGCATGGGTTGCGTCGCATATCAGATGAAAACCGCCCAACCCTTTGATGGCTACGATCTCTCCATTGCGTATCCGCCGTACGACTTTCTCGATCAGTTCACCCTGTTCTCCTTCTTCCTTTCTCCATTCACCCCGGTCATCCTTGCATAATAGCGATAGAGTGGGCCCGCATTCGGGACAGGCGATGGGCTGGGCATGGTAGCGGCGGCTTGTCGGGTCTTCGTATTCCGTTTTGCAGGCATCGCACATGGAAAAAGATGCCATGGAGGTGTTGGGCCGGTCGTAGGGAACGGTACGGATGATGGAGTAGCGGGGTCCGCAATCGGTGCAGGTTATGAAAGGATGGCCGAAGCGTCGGTTGGCCGGATCGCGCATTTCGGCCAGACAGGTGTAGCAAACCGCGATATCGGGGCTGACGGCTGTCGATTTCTCGGCGGTGGCTTGGGAAGAGAGAATTTCGAAACACTCATAACCGTGAGAGGGAATCTGGCGCACTTCCATCCCGTCAATGCGGGACAAAGGGGGCAACGCTTGTGGCAAAGCCTCCAAAAAATTCTTCAGTTTTCGCTCTTCTCCTTCGACAACCGCTTCCACCCCTTTTTCGTCATTTCGGACAAACCCTTTCAGCCCATGGCGCAGTGCCAGACGATAGAAGAAGGGACGGAATCCGACTCCCTGAACAATGCCATGAAAGAAGAGTCGATAAGAAGAAAGGTTTTGAGGCATAATTTTTCAGAAAAAGAGATTTTTCCGATTGTAACATATCTGTTTACCCATCCAGTGCGATCCGAGTGGAGAAATAGGGTTTGGAAATTTGGAATTTGCTCAATACGCGGCTGAAAAGCACCGTGCTTTCGAAAAAATCACCCATTAGCAGGAATTTGTCGATCTTGAATTCCCGTTTGAGTTGCCCTAGCACGGAAATGGTCATATCGCCGAAGGCTTCGAAAATGCTGTAGGCCAGATAGTGGGGCTCCGCGCCCGCCAGACGGAAACTCATGATCGACCCAAGCATCGCGGCATAGTCGAAGCCGTTTTCGCCAAAATTCATATCGATTTTCAGGCCGCCGTTTCCGTGAAACTCCAAAGCCAGATCGTTGAGTGCTGCGAAGGAACCATCTTCCTGACCCATGACAGCCATGATCGCTTCAAAAAGATCGTTCGTTTTCATTCCGGAAAGGATTTCCGATTCATCGGGATATCTTTCAGTGAAGTTTTCAAGGAGACGGCAACGGGTTTTGTCAGTTAGCATCGTTTTCAAAGTGGTTTGCAACTCGAAAGAAGGAAACTCGAGCGCTTTTTTGACTTTTTGATTGATCAAAACCGGAAAACTGATACCACGGTTTCGGCTAAGGTAGGCGCCGACGGCCTGATTCGCATTAGCCTCTTTCGCCACATTAACGAAGCGGTTGAGCACAGGATCGGCATGGAGATTTTTCAGCGGTGCGCTGATGCGGTTGTCATACACCATATGCAGATGTTCCTGTACCAAAACTACGGTGGGCTCGTTGGGCCGCTCGTTGAAAAATAGGGTACTGATGCCGCTCTCTTTGGCGTTTAAAGCAGCGAGCACGCTTTTGACATTGTAAGGGGCCTTGATTCGTAAAAATTTTTGACCGGTCATTGCCTGTAGTTCCGGGTCTTTGACGGTCAGTTTCAGCGTGGGTTTTTCGATGGAGAAGAGAGCTTTGAGCTCCTCGTCGGTAGCCAGAAAAAGCTCTCGGGCTTTCGTCGCATCACAGAGCAAGACCGTGTCGTTACCGTTGCAATGGGGAGAAAAACAGGTAGGATCCCGATCTTCGAATACCGCGTCGTTGGCGTAGTGGGTGCAACGGACCGTATCGTCCAAGTAGCGGTCACTGGCCGGGTCGGTAATCTCTTCCAGACAAAGGGGACAGGGAGCGATGGGATAGACCGGAGAATGGAAGCGGCTTTGGGCGGGTTCTCGATCTTCCCTTCTTGTGGTAATCTCTCCCAAAAAGATGGAATGGGGCAGATACTTTTGCGTATAGTTGCTGAAGCGCTCCAGTGCTTCGGCATCGCTTTCATCAAGGATCAAAGTGATGACCCCCTCTTTTTGTTCCACGCTGCCTTTCACACCGGTTTCATCGATGGCATGCTGCAGGAACCCTGTGAAATATCGGTGTTCTATTTTATATTCGATGGTTTGGACGATGGACATTCTTTTTGCCTTGTAACTTGTAATTGGTTGTTGGTGTATTGGTTTTATTGAGGAACGAAGCGTGGGGCCGTCGGTTCGGCGTAGCAGGAGATCACTTCATTAAGCGGCATGCCCGATCTCTTTTCTCGATACGTCACCCCGCTTCGCTCCAGTTCTCTGAGCGCTTCGGCTATGAAATCAAAGAAAGCCTTCTTCAGCGTTTCGCTCAGGCCCGCTTTGACGCTCAGAATGTCTTCTGGAACGATGCCGATAATGTGCACGTCACTCAGATTGCCGTTGAGCGCGGCGATTTCCAGCATCTCCACGATCTCCACCTCATGGGCGGTCTGTTTGTAGCTTCCCAACCCCAGCAACTCCTCGCCGGGAATGTTGAAAAGCGTTCCGGGCGCCTCGTTTTTCATCGTGATGGTATCGAGGATGATGACCTTGTCGTAATCGGTATAGTAGGTCATGAGCTGAAAGCCCAGGACGCCGCCATCTACCAGCGTCACGTTTCCGTCGAACTCGTAATTCTCCTGAAGGTAGCGCTGAGCGTAAACCCCTACCCCTTCGTCACGGAAAATGACCGTCCCGGCACCTACCACTGCTATGCGCAAAACAATCCTTTCAATTCCTATCTCTTACTTCTCACTTTTATTTCGTTTCGGGCAGAAGCCCGAAAACGATCACTTTTTGGCGAATTTGGTGCCGCCAAAAACGATGGCGATATCCCCTTCCTGCCAGAAGATGGTGCGCCATACTTCGTAATAGACATGAAACATTACCCAGGCGATGATGAAATACATTGTGGTATGGTGACTGATACGCACATCCATGTAGGTACCTCCGGTAAAGGCCACGATCCAGTCGGTCGCCAGGTGAAGGAGTGCGGGCCACCAGTCGCCGATACTGCTGTGTCCGCTCTCCAAACCGTGGACATAGAGTTGAAGCCCTGTCAACAGCATCCACAACAACAACAGGTGAAAGATGAAGAAATAGACCGCATTGAAACTGTCGGCATGGGCGGAATCGAATTTCTTGACTCGGTTGAAAGTAATCAAATTGATGAATACCGTAATAAATTCACCGATATTTTTGAAAGTGGGAACGATTTTCTTGATCGGTTTTTCGAAACGGCTGAAAAAGTAGAGATAGAAGATCACCACCGAACTGACATCGAAGACAATGGCCGCCATCAGGTGCACCCAGCGGTTCCAGGCCATCACGTATTTATCCACCGCCGGTTCGGCGATAAGCGTTTGATAGTAGGGATGGCCGATATAAAGGCCTGTTACCACCGCCGCGACCATACAGATCGCCACTATCCAGTGGTTGATTCGCATGGCGATGGTCATACGTTTGACTTTACGATACCTGCTTTTCATGATGCGCCTCCTTTAGATGGAGCAGCTGGTGCTGACCTTGAAACTACCCAATTCCCGGCCCTTGGTATCGACGATGTGAACCGCACAGGCGATACAGGGGTCGAAGCTGTGGACGGTTCTCAGGATCTCCAGGGGCTGCTCCGGATCGGCCACTTTGGTGCCGATCAACGCCGCTTCGTAGGCTCCCATACGCCCTTTTCCGTCTCGGGGTGAAGCGTTCCATGTGGAGGGAACGACCGCCTGGTAGTTTTCGATCTTGCCATCTTTGATTTTTACCCAGTGTCCCAGAGCACCTCGCGGCGCTTCGGCAAGACCGTAGCCCTTGGTTTCTTTACTGACAGCATCAAAATCGAACTCGGTCCATGTGCTGTGGTCGCCTGCCGCTACGTTGGCGGCCAATTCATCGATCCACTCCATCATCATGTCTGCCATCAGTTCCGTTTCGATAGCCCTGGCGGCAGTACGCCCGACAGTGGAGAAAAGGACACCGGCCGGTGCGGCTTTGCCCAGTCCCAGCAATGCGCCCAGCCGGTCCAGGAAGCCCATGACATACCTGGTAATCCGCTCGTCTTTGACTGCCACGCCGACCACCATGCGCGCCAATGGTCCCACTTCGACTCGATGATCGTCGTAGACCGGCGCTTTGACCCAGCTGTATTTCTCTTCGGTCTTCAGGTATGCGTAACCGTCAGATTTCTTTTCCAAGCCCGTATAGTGGGGCTCTGTTGTACCATCGAAGGGGTGTTGGGGCGCCGGAGCGTCGTACCAGCTGTGGGTGACATCCTCAGTCACCTTGGACTGATCGAAGGGGTGGAGCTTGTTCAAGTCGCCGTTTAGCACCACTCCACTGGGGAAGAGGAGTGCCGCTTTGTAAAACTCGTTGTCATCGAGACGGAAATCGCCGTATGCCATATAGTTTTTCAAGCCTGCGCCGGTACCGTCCAGGGCTTCGTCGGCATAGACGGTACCCGCCATCGCGATATCGGCAAGATAGGCGTTTTTAATGAATTGGCGCGCTTTGGTGAGAATCGATTTGAACTGGGCGTTGCGCGCGGGATTTCGAATATCCTGCACGCAGGTGACTCCTCCAACGACGATACTTTGCGGATGGGGCATCTTGCCGCCGTAGATCGCCATCAGCTTTGACATATCCCGTTGCATATCTAGTGCCTGAAGGTAGTGGGCAACCCCTATCAGATTTTGTTCCGGAGTGAGTTTGTAGTGTTTGTTGCCCCAGTAGCCGTTGGCAAAGAGTCCCAGACGTCCCTGTTTGACGAATTTGTTCAATCGCTCCTGAATCTGCTTCAATTCCGATTTGCTGGTGCCGTATGGGGTATCGGTCCATTTGTAGGATTCCGCTTCCGCTTTGGCGGGATCGGCTTTCAAGGCACTGGTGATGTCGATCCAATCCAGGCCGTGAAGGTGATAGAAGTGAACCACATGGTCGTGGATATAGAGTGATCCTTGCAGCAGGTTACGCACCAGGCGGGCGTTTTTCGGAATTTTAACACCAAAAGCATTCTCCACCGCCTCGATGGAACGCTGGTAGTGTGTGCCGGTACATACGCCGCAGATTCGCATGGCCAGGAGTCCGGCATCTCTGGGGTCGCGTCCTTTGAGGATCGTCTCGATCCCCCGGAACATCGTGGAACTGACGTATGCGTTTTTGATCACATTGTTCTCATCGATCACCGCCTCGATGCGAAGGTGCCCCTCGATCCGGGTGATGGGGTCGACAATAATATGTTTGCTGCTCATCGTTACTTCTCCTTCTCTTTTTTCCCTGCCGCAACGCTGATGGCGGCATGAATGGCGATTCCCACACCCGCGGCGGTCAAAAGCCCCAGACCGAACTGGTCGACACTCTTCTCCACTCCACCGGTGGGCGCTTTGATATTGGCGTCGGCCATGGGGCGTTCGTAGGCGTATTTGTCCCAAAATTGTGGCTCGGAACAGCCGATGCACCCGTGCCCGGCGCCGATGGGCCAGTTGGTCCCGCTGTTGTAACGGACGATGGAGCAGTTGTTGAAGGTCATAGGCCCTTTGCAGCCCATTTTGTAGAGGCACCAGTTGTTCTGCGCTCCCTCGTCACCCCACTCCTCGACGAACTCTCCCGCATCGAAGTGGGCCCGGCGTTCGCAGTTGTCATGAATACGGTATCCAAAAGCGAACTTGGGACGGTTGAGATGGTCGAGCTCTGGAATCTGTCCGGTCAAAACGAAGTGAAGAATCGTTCCCGTGATATTGGCCGGATTTGCGGGACAGGCGGGAATGTTGATGATGGGCTTGCCTTTGACGATATCCTGTACGCCCACGGCACCTGTCGGATTGGGCGAGGCGGCGGGGACGCCACCGAATGTGGCGCAGGTTCCTACCGCCACCACTGCAGCCGAATTGCCGGCCACTTTGAGCAGATGCTCTTCGAAGGTTTCCGCTTTGGCGCCGATGGTGCACCACTCTTTTCCCACTCCCACGGGAACGGAACCCTCTACCACACACAGATACTTTCCTTTGAAGGTCTTCATCGCCTCTTCAAGATGCTCTTCGGCCTGATGTCCGGCCGCCGACATCAAAGTTTCGTTGAACTCCAGGTCAATGGTCTCCAAAATCAGCTCGTCAATCGTCGGTGAGTCGGAGCGAAGAATCGCCTCGGAGTTGCCGGCACAATCTTGCAGTTCGATCCAGATGATAGGCACCCGGTTCATCAATTCCGCCGCTTCGGCCACCAGGGGTGTGAAGGAGGCGGGCAGCATCAGCATCGCCGTGATCGCACTGGCCCACTTCATGAAATCGCGTCGGCTGAGCCCTTCGGCGTCGAGTACCTTGTGGATATCGACTTTGGAGGCCGCCGGCGATTCCCTCAGCTGTCGTAGACGCTTTTCCATCGTTTTTTTCAATTTTTCGTAATAGGCCTCACCCCGATTGGTATTGACCCTTACCCCTTTGGCGCTGAACATTTTGGCCAATGCATCACGTCGATCCATCTTCTACCTCCTACGAATGAATAGTCATTCACCATTCTATGGGAGCCAAATTGAAAAATGGCTTAAAAATCAGAAAATTACTAAATTTTTGATAAATTTTTTTAAATCCTATTTAAAAAACGGACCAGGTTAAACTATGAGATAAAAGATGAGAGTTGAAAAGGTCTGCATTCAAAAAGTATATTCAGCACCCTCATCGCCACCGGCAATCTCCAACTTAAAATATCAAATCTATCCAATGCCCGATGCAAGTTTGGAAAGTAAAACTGAATGTCTTATGCCTCACACAGCACTTTTGTTACTTGATAGACAAAATCTCTTACTTCTTACCTCTTCCCTCACTTCGTCGTGCAGACCGAACAGACGTCGAAAGCTTTGAAAACCAGTTCCGCCGGATCGTTACGATGGAGCCCAATCAGCGCTTTTTGGGCAGGATAGAGGTTGTCGCGACTGCCGTTGCCCAGGTTCCACTGGGTTGGCGTTACGATGCGGTAACGGGCAATTTTTCCCTCTTCGATCTCTATTTGATGAATCAGCGAACCCCGGGCCGCTTCGACGACACCCGTGCCTTTCGCTTCTTTCGGCATGGGTCCCGGATCGATCCAGGCCGCCTGGGAGAGGTCCAGCTTCTGCAGTGTTTCATCCAGATAGCGCAGGAGCCTAGGTACTTCGCAGACGCGGGCGAGTATGCGGCTAAAAAGCGAATCTTTGTACCGCCGGTGAGCCTCTTTGATAAGCGGTGTTTTCATGACCATCGCCCTCGCCAGTGGGCCCGTTTCGTAGGCGCGTCCCCGGTAAGCGACCAAACGTGCGGCACTTTTTTGTATCTTTTCTTCTTTCAAATAACGCAGATCCAGATGCTTTCTCATGCGGGTGGCCGTCGATTTTCCGCTTATGAAAAAACCGCTCTCTCCAAAAACGATGAAGCGATCCAGACTCTGACCCATCCGTTCCCAGCCAAGATCGAGTATCGTTCGCATCGCCTGGGGAAGGTCCCCTTTCTTACCGAGCATCTCCTCGATACGGTCGCATCTAACAAAATAATCGAGATCCACATCGATCAGATAACGCCGAAAAATCTCTTTAAGTTGCTCCAATCGGTGTCGAAACTCCAAAAGATCCACAGGGGTGATCTCTCCCGTTATGCCTCCGGGAATCGCGTAACTGTTATGAGGGTATTGTCCTGCCAACAGGGCGATCATCTCACCGGCGAGTCGAGAGGGTTCCAAAGCCCTCTCGATCGGTGCTTCAATGTCCAAAAGAGGCAGAATCGTCAGGTAGAACCATTTGAAATGGTTTTGCAGCAGTTCCAGGCTTAGGGTCATTTCCCTGATTTTCAGCGCTTTGTCGCTTATTTTAATGGCCTCGTAACAATCTTCCAACGCCCGAACCGTGGCGATCAGGTGCGCATGACCGCAGATGCCGCAAACCCTGGGATTGATGCTAAGCGCATCCATCGGGTCCCGCCCTTCGAGAATCTTTTCGATATGGCGACTGCTCAGAAAGCGGATTTGGGCGAAACCGATTCGCTCTCCTTCGTATTCGTAGAGAACCTGGGCTTCTCCCTCGATCTTTTCGATCAGTTCCAACCGGGTGCGGGTCGCCATCACTCCTCTTTCATCAAGGGCGTGTAGAATCGTTCGATGCGAAAGGCCTTGGCGATGCCCGCCAAAGAGAGATAGGCCCTGCGGGGAACACCCAGGGGCATCCGCGCTGGTATACCCATATGCTTGGGGGTTTGCCAAAGATTCTCTTTGGGAAAATCGGGCTCGGTGCATCCCATGCAGGGCTGACCGTTGCGGGTTTTGGAACCCAGGCCATTCCAGAGAATTTTGTTGCAGCTGCCGTGTGTGTAGGTGCCCTGACAGCCATGATCGTAGAACATACACCCTTCCAGTCGGCCAAAACGGTGTTCGTCGATTTTGTATTCGAAGTATTCGTTACGAATGCAGCCGTCGTGCACGGTGTAGGCATAATAGTATTTGGGTCGTCGCAAAGGGTCCAATGGGATGTCCGTTTTCCTTTTTAACAGTGAAAGGGTTCCCGCGAGCACTTCCGGCTGCACGGGACACCCGGGCAGGCTGATGCTTTTTTGCCAAAAGTTTTTGAAAATATCCAGACGCTCGTCTCCTCGAAAATGCAGACCACTGCGCCCCTTGCCACCCTGAGCGAAAATACCGCCAAAAGTGGCACAGGTCCCTACCGTTACGATATGGTGCGCCTGTTTACCGTAATGCTCCAACAGCTCCATATAAGGCCGTCGGTACTTCACGTACCCCTCTTCCAATGTGCCGTCGACCAGCAACACGTCACAACCCTCGGCCATCCCTTTTTCAACCTCTTTGAAACTATATTCGGATGGTAATAGCGGATGGTAAAGCCATTCGAACTCTTTCTGCCATACTTTAAAACCCGGATAGTTCAAAAGGGCATGGGCGTTTCCGTTGCATGCAAGTGCCGAGAGCCAGAGTAGTCGCATCATGCCACCTTGAGGGCGTTATAGATATTCATGGAAATATCGTCAATATAAGCCTCCATCGGTTTGGGGAGGATCGACTCTCCGGCCAGGAAAACCATCCCGCCAAGATACCCCATAAAAAGCCCGAAAGCACTGAAAAAATCCTGATTTTTCAGCTCGCCCCGCGCTACACCGTCGTCGAAGAAGATCATAATTTCCGTCACGAATTCGTTGACGCATATCATCCCTTCGCACCCCTCTCCGAAAACCTCCCGATTGGAGAGATAGACCCTTAAAAAGAAATCGATCATTTCCGGTTCGTTTTGTGCCGTTTCGAAGTAGGTTTCGACGATTCCACGGATTTTTTCCCGACTGGAAAGAGCGCTTTCATTGATCTTTCGAATCCGCTTCCCCAGATAGGCGGAGATGTATCGAAGAATCTCCTGGGCCAGAATCTCTTTGGAAGGGAAATAGTTGTAGAAATTTCCGACGCTCATTCCAATATGGCGGGCGATATCCGGAATGGTTGTAGCATGAAACCCTTTTTGCGCGAAAAGTTTCAGCGCCCCCGAGAGAATTTGAAGACGACGTTCCTCTTTTGTTGACGATTTCACATCTCACTCCAATATTTGGTCTCATCGGTTGATGAGAGACACTTTTGGCAAAATTATAACCGAATGTAGGTGCCAAAATTATCCCGATACCCTAACTGGAAATTGATCCAAAGAGAGATTCCAATCCTCTGATGACACCGTTGTAAAGCTAATAGTCTATAACAAAGCATAAGGACACCCCGCCGCTTGGATGTGGCCACGTCCCAAGCAGAGGATACTATCAAGTGGCATCATAGCATAATCGTCCACGTAGTTCGGATAAAATCATCGAAATCGACAGCGGTCACTATCCGCTTTCACTCTCTGTGAGAAACGGCGGATTGAAACGACACCGGTTTTTGAATTGGCCAATAAAACAATTTCCTTTTTTACCGATTTATCCATAGTATAATAACATTATCCAAAAGGTAGGAAATGATCCGTTCCCTCTTTTTCCGCATGCGTCTCGTCCATTGGATCGGTATCGCGCTGCTGCTTCTCAATGCATTTTTGTTTACAGACAATCCTATCGGTACGGCCGTACAGGTGGTGATCGCGCTCGTTATCTTTGTCCACGACCTCGACGAAAAGTTCAACGGTGTCGACCTGACGAAAAAGATGACACGCTATCTGGAAGAGATGAAACTCTCCATGCCCTTGAGAGTTGATGCCAAATACAGTATCGAGTATGAAAAACTGATGCATGCGATCAACAATTTTCGCGACAAGGTTCAGCAAGTCGTCGATCTCGGCTCCCTCGCCGAGGAGATAGGTCGCCTGGAAAACAGAGTACAGCAAACATCCGAAACCGTCGATGCCATTGTCGAAGAGACAAGGGAAATGTCGCGAAAAATCGACGAATCTCTCGACACTGCACAGGACGAGGGAAGGAAAAATATCGAATTTTCCGGGAAGCTGCAGGCCGAAATAACCCATGTGGGGCAATCCATAAAAACGGCGCAGGATGTCATCGTCGAACTGAACGAAAATATAGATAATCAGCATCAGCGCAGTCTGGAGGTCAACACGCGTCTGCAGTCGCTTGCGGATACGACCGCGCAGATCAAGGATGTTTTGGGCATCATCTCGGACATCGCCGACCAGACCAACCTTCTGGCACTCAATGCGGCCATCGAGGCCGCAAGGGCAGGAGAACACGGGAGGGGATTCGCCGTTGTCGCCGATGAAGTGCGAAGTCTGGCCGAAAAGACACAGAAAAGTCTGAGTGAAATCAATATCACCATCAACACGATCGTTCAGTCTGTCAGCGACGTTTCCCAACAGGTCGATCATGATGCGCGAAACATGCAGACACTCGTCGAAAAGAGTTCGCAAGCCCACCGCAGCATGGAAGAAGCGGACAGGCTCATCGACAGTGTCGTCGCACTCAGCAACGACGATATCGAAAACTCGAAAATCATCGAGGACGAAGTGATCCGAACAAAAGGGATGACGAAAGAGCTGACCGAGAAAATTCAGGCCATCAAAAAAATCGTCGAAGACAACCACAGCGTCATCCAGACGCTCATTGCCAAAGTCAACGCCCTCAAAGAGCAGATAGCCGCCGTCTGACATCCGTTGCGGCCAGTCTGCCAAAGCCTTATTTTGGATTATTCTTCATAAAATCGCGTTGAACTTTGTTGGATCGTTCATCTGCACGTGGATGCAGACCGGCCCTTGTTCGGGCATATTCTCTTGCCGATACCTTTGACAATCACTCCGGCGGATGCCGTAAAATGCCACTTGAAAACAGAAAAGCTGTTAACGGTATTTGCAGTATTTGGGATTTTTGCGGGCCAACTTCTCCATCGACATCAGGGCGGGATAGCGGTACCGTTCGAGATACTTTTTCGGCTCCCCGATGATTTCGAAAGGAACATTCGCTATGCGAAGAAGCCGGTAGAAATTACCTTCGACGGCACAGAGCAGATACTCCATCCCTTCCCGCTTCATCAGAGGGCAGCCGTTGAGCATGATGAGCTTGAAGATTTTGATGGCGGTCTGGATACTCCGGTAGCGCCGATCGACGGTGATGCGGGATATTTCACACAGTTTTTCGGCGGGGATCTCTTCGAGCAAGTCATTCATCTCCATGACGTTGAGAGTGGGAAAGCCGATGGGAGAACGGTAGATGAGACGAAAACATCCGACCATCTCCCCTTTTTCATCCAAGACGGCGAAGTGGTCGGCATACGCATCGTATCGATCTTTTTCCAGGCCGTCGGGATAGTGTGATTTGTCCAGAGTTTTGATCTCTTTGCAGAGTACTTCGTAGCGGAGCCTGTATATCTTTCGAAGAAGCTCTTCGGTTTCGGCCTTGACGATTTTCACATCGGACTCTTTGGGTTGGCGATGATTTTTGAAAAAAACATTATACCAATTTCCCGACCGATTCGCTTTCTGCGAGCAGTTGCAGCACGGTTTTTCGCCTGGCGGTGTCGACGCGGCGGCACGCCCCTTTGAAAGCGGTCTCTTCACCGACGATGATGCACATCTTCTTCGCCCTTGTCACGGCGGTATAGAGAAGCTTGGCATTGTGCATGATGTAATGGCTGTAACTCATGGGAATGATTACTGTATCGTATTCCATCCCCTGGGTTTTGTGGATCGTCAGCGCATAGGCGAGTGTCAGATACTCTCCAAGCATCTCGTAGCCGTACCGTACTACCAGATCTTCGTTGGGATAATAGACAAAACACTCCTCTTCCTCCGGGTCCATTTTGAAAACGAATCCTATCATTCCGTTGAAGATGCGCTGATCGACGGCCCCCTCCTCTTTCTTGAACTTTTCGGAGGACCAGGTGGGCATATTTTCGTTTTTTATATGGACGACCTTGT
Organism: Hydrogenimonas urashimensis; assembly: GCF_016593255.1. NCBI lineage: Bacteria > Pseudomonadati > Campylobacterota > Epsilonproteobacteria > Campylobacterales > Hydrogenimonadaceae > Hydrogenimonas > Hydrogenimonas urashimensis. The sequence goes on from NZ_AP023212.1 coordinate 391,085, forward strand.
CGAAAAGGCTGTATGTATAGGCACCTTTTTCAACACTCTGCCTGGCATAGGGATTGTAGAGCGCCTGAAGATGGCGGTTGAGATTTTCGACACCGAGCGGACCGCCCCGCATCGGGGTGACGATCTGCAGATGGCCCAGGTATGCTCGGACATCTTTTTCTTTCAGAGACTCCCTCGCTTCGAGTATATAGGGGACCGCCTCTTTTTTGATCGCTTCGAGAATCGCCAGATTGTGCCGCTCTCTCAGTTCCCTCTTCTCCTCCTCCCTCAGCGTGTGACGCACGGCATGGTAATGGGGAATCGTCAGGTCGACGAATTTGAAATCGGCATATGTTCTGCGATATTCCGGAATCTGTGCCCGTCGTATGGCGTCGGCGATCACGGCGATTGCGAGCTCTTCGCTCTGTCGGTAGATTTTGGTCAGTTTGATGACGGGAAGCAGTTCATATTTTATAATATCTGAGAGTGTGTTCCCCGCACCGATGGGCGGCAACTGTCCGTCATCCCCGACAACGAGAAAAACCGTGTTCTCTTTGAGTTTCGAGATGAGTTGATAGAATATCTGCGAATTGACCATCGAGGCTTCGTCGAGAAGCACGACATCATAGGGAAGGCACTCCTGCTCCCTGTGGGCGACCAGAAGGCTCTGAATCGTGGCGGAGCAGAAGCCCGTTGTTTCGTGAATGCGCTGGGAAGCGATACCGCTGAGTGCCGTGGTTACGATGGCATCGTATCCGTAGCGTCTTTCAAGAAGCTTGAGCATCATCCTGGCACTGGTGCTCTTTCCCGTTCCGGCGTATCCGACGAGGGCCAGTGCCGTGACACCTTCGTTGAGCAGGCGCACGGCAGCTTTTTGCTCATCTCCCAGACGGAAACCGGCTTCCCTCTCCTCTTCGGCGATGAAGGCGTCGATATCTTCGACCAGAGGTTCGAGGCGGATTTTCGCCCTCCTCTTGAAAAAACGCCAGATGCCCTCTTCGGCGGTGAAATAGAAGGTGTGGGCCAGATGGCCGCCGATCTCTTTGAGGGTCTCCTCCTTCACCATTTTCCCTATGACATCTTCGATCAGGGCCGTTTCATTCTCCATCCGCAGCTCTTCCTGCAACTTTTGGACAAAGAGGCTTTTTTCGACGGCACTGCTGCCCTGCTGTTCGCTGATTTCCCTGATCAGATAGTTTATGGCGGCTTCGACACGGAAAGGGGATCGGGGATCCAGCCCCATGGAGCGCGCCATCTCGTCGGCCCGTTTGAATCCGACCCCTTTGACCTGTGTGATGATGTAGGGGTTGCGGCGGATGGCCTCTATCATGTCGTCGCGGCCGGAAAATGTCTGATAGATTTCGCCGACGATGCTTTGATTGATCCGGTAGGGTGCCAGAAACATCGCGAGATCACGGATCTCTTTGTAGCGCTGCCAGCTCTGCGTAATCTGGGCGAGTTTTTTCTCCTTGATCCCTTTGAATGCGAGGAGCTTCTGCGGATTTTCATCGAGTATCCGAAGCAGCTCCTCCTCGCCGTAATGGTCGATAAGACGTTTGACCAGCTTTCTGCCGACTCCCTTGACCACTTTGGTCAGATAGAAATAGAGTTCGCTTCCTTTTATGCCAAGTTCCGTAAACTCAAATTGCGGGCCGAACTTCGGATGCTCCTGCCATGTCCCCTCCAGCTCGACATCCTGCCCCACGAGTGCATCGATATCGGCGATGAGGCAGTTTCCCGATATTTTGGTTCCGCCTTCGAGCAGCGCGATAAGAAATCCCTCTTTCTGAAAGAGAATCCTTGCAACCTTTCCGCTCAGTTTCACAGAAGTCTCTTTCGCAGCTCACGGTAGTCGGGAATATGTGCCGCCACGAGATGCCAGAAAGGTTTTCGGTGATGTTTGTAGCGGATGTGCGCCAATTCGTGCACGACAACGTAATCGATAATGTCGGTATCGTAACACATAAGCGCGGTATTGAAGGTGACGATGTTGTCACGGCTGCAGCAGCCCCAACGGCTCCTGTACCAGCGGTGGCGCACCGCTTTGGGAAAAAGTCCCGTTACCGCGGACCAGTAGGCGACTCTCTTTTCGAAAAACTCCCCGGCATGTTCGGTATAGAAACCGCGCAACGCCCTCTTTAGATCGTCGGGGGTGCGCATGAGAAAAACAAACCGATCCCCCTCCCATCTTACTTCACTGAACCGTGCCGATTCTGCGATGACGGGATAGTCGCGCCCCAGATACCATGCCCGACACCCCTCCGTGAAGACGGAAGGATTGACACGGGCGTGTTCGAGCCTCTGTTTCAGGCGTTTGAGTACCCAGCCCTCTTTTGAAACAAGAAACGATTTGATCTCTCCCATCGGAAAGGAGAGAGGAGCCGAGAGATGGATTGTTCCGTCACTTTTGACGCGCAGGTAGAGGTTTTTTTGACCTTTTCTGCGCATCACGGCGCAGGAGAGTATGGTACCGTCATCGCAGATGTGCAAAAAAGCGTTATCAGCCGACAGTGTGTTTTGCCTCTTCGATCATTTCGTTCAGCAGATTCCGAATACGTTCCAGCGCTTCGGGGGAGACAGCCTCGAACCGGGTAACGAGAATCGGTGTCGTATTGCTGGCACGGACAAGTCCCCAGCCGTTTTCGAAAATGACCCGCACGCCATCGATCGTTACGATATCTTTGATGCCGAGTTCACTCTTTCTTTCGTTCAAAAGCGCTTTGAGTGCATCGATGATCGCGAATTTTTTCTGGTCGGTCGTGGGAACCTTGATCTCGTCCGTGCTGTAGAGTACCGGAAGCTTTTCGTATTCGGCATCGAAATCGAAACCGTTTTTCAGCATTTCGAGGATCCGCAGCATCGTGTAGATGGCGTCGTCGTATCCGAAGTAGCGGTCATTGAAGAAGATATGCCCGCTCACTTCCGCCGCCAGGTCGGCGCCTGTCTCCTTTAGGAGTACTTTGAGGTTGGAATGACCCGTTTTATGCATGATGGCCTTGCCGATTGCGTTGATGCCGTCGTACATGACCTGGGAACACTTCACTTCGCCGATCACGGTGGGATTCTCCATTGTTTTGGCGAAAAAGAGAGCCAGTATATCTCCTTTGAAATTGTGCTTTCTGCTCAAAAACGCGATGCGGTCGCCGTCGCCATCGAAGGCGAAGCCGTAGGCCGCGCCCTTCTGCAGCACCTTTTTGAGATCTGCGAGATTCTCCTCTTCGCTGGGATCGGGATGGTGGTTGGGAAAAGTGCCGTCGGGCTCGAAATAGAGTTTCGTGGCAGATATCGCCAGTTTTTCAAGAAGCGGCTCGATCGCCACACCGGCGGCACCGTTGCCGCAATCGATCGCCATCTTCGGGTCGAAACCTTTCAGAGCCGAAAACTCCTTTGTCAGGTAGTCAACATATTTTTCCAGAGCGGGGATTTCTATGGCGTCGGTTTCGTCGGCGATGGCGATGTGGCTGTTCGCTTCAACCTCGCGCCCCAGGGCGTAGATGTCCTCTCCGTAGAAAGGAAGCTGGTCGATCGTGATTTTGAAACCGTTGTATTCGGGAGGGTTGTGGGAACCGGTAATCTGGATACCGCCGGCGGGCATCACCTCTTTGCCGCCCACCCGGAAGGTGTTGAAGTTGCAGAAGTAGTTGACGGGCGTGGGAACGAGGCCGCCGTGGAGCACGATCACTTCCGCCGCATTAAGACCGCTGACCAGCCAGTCCGAAAGCTGCGGCGAGTGGGTTCTCGCATCGTAGGTCACGACAGCGTAGTCTCCCCTCTTTTTGATCCTCTTTCCCAAAAAATATCCGATCAGTTTCACCGTCTTTTCGTTGAGGTCTTCCTGGAAAATACCCCGGATATCGTACTCTCTGAAAATATGCTGCATGCAATATAACCTTTTTGGGTGCTATTTTATCAAAAAATCGATGCGTTCTTGCTGCAGAATCGCCGTAATCTGCGCGATTTCACTCTTGGAAGCTCTTACGTGCCAGGTGGCACCCGCCGGCTCGAAATCTCTTTCAACGGTGGCATTTGCAAGTTTGCCGATTCTGTGCTCCCATTGGGACATTCGGGCGTAAGGGGTATGGAATGTGATGCGTGCAAACTCTTCGTAGGGGATCAATTCGGCAGCCGATACGACACGTTTCGCCGCTTCGCCGTAGGCTCTCGCCATGCCTCCCGTACCTAGTTTGATGCCCCCGAAATAGCGGACGACAAAAATGGCCGACGCGATCAGGTCGTTGCCACGCATCACATGAAGAAGGGGTTTTCCGGCACACCCTTTCGGTTCACCGTCGTCGCTGCTGTTTTCTATAATATGCCCATGTTCGTTGCGCTTGCGATAGGCCCAGACGATATGGCTGGCTTTCGGGTGCTCGGCGCGAAGACGGGTTTTTGTCTTTTCAAACCGATCCATGGGCACCAAAAAAGCGAGAAACTTCGAACGTTTGGCTTTCGTCTCGGCATAATGCGGTGTAGCAACTCTCTTCATTGTGTTAGAATTCTATCCGATTCCGTAAAAAAACCAAAGGGGTGCCGATGAGTTTCGATGAACGGGCCAGAACATGGGACGCTTCAAAGAGAAGACAGGCGCTGGCCGAGAGCGTCGCCGAAGCGATCCGGGACCGTTTCGCTTTGGATTCCTCGATGCTACTTCTCGATGTCGGTGCGGGGACAGGACTTTTGACACGCCGTCTGCTGCCGAGTGTCGGTAAAATGGTGGCTCTGGATACCTCAACGGGCATGCTCGAACAGCTCAGAGCGAACCTTATGGAGTTCGGAGAGAAAATCGAAGCCGTCCATTCCGACATCATGGCGTTCGAGACGACAGAAACGTTCGACGGAATTGTCAGCTCCATGACCCTTCATCACATCCCCAACACCGATGCGCTGCTGAGAAAACTTCATGGCCTGGTTCGTCCCGGAGGTTTCATCGCGCTAGCCGATCTTGCGCCCGAAGACGGGACATTTCATGATCACGGCAACGAAGGGGTCTGGCATTTCGGATTTGAGGAAAAAAGTCTGAAAGAGTCTGCGAAAAAGGCGGGATTTTCCGAGATATCGTATCGTATTGTCCACCGTGTGCAAAAGTGCGGCAAACGCCGTTACGACATCTTCTTGCTGGGTGCCAGAATCAAAGACCGGGCACAAGACTCGAAATAAACGGAGAGTCTCACTTCGTTTCGTAAAAAGATGAGGCTGTGTCGGCGTATTCGAAAGGGTCTCGCACTTTTCCATGAGCCCCCTGTCGGATTGTTTGCCGGGTGCTACAAAACCACCGAGTTGTTGACACAGATTCTGTTGCGCCCCGCATTTTTCGCGCAATAGAGCTGTATATCCGCTTTTTCGATCGCCTCGTCGAGATTGGATGCCGATATCACGCTGTCGTTGATACCTACCGATATCGTAATGTGCAGAATATTGTCTCCGATGACGAAGGGCGACGTTTCAACCGTCTTTTTGATTCTCTCTGCGACCTCCATCGCCTCTTTTTGGCTGTTGGTTTTGAGGAAAATGATGAACTCCTCTCCTCCGAAACGCACCAGATAATCTTCACGCCGAAGCATTCTTTTGACTCTTTTGGTAAGCATTTTGAGCACATCGTCACCCGTATCGTGGCCGTATGTATCGTTGACCTCTTTAAAGTGGTCCACGTCGTACATGATGATCTGGTACTCCTCATAGTTGCCGTTGGCGAGAACCTCGTAGAGAAATTTCCTATTGCAGGCCCCCGTCAACGGATCGATGAAACTGCGGGAGCGTCCCTTGAAATAGTAATAGATCTGGATGTATCCGAAGATCAGGAGTATTCCGATGATGACGGCGACGCTCAGAATCAACGTCTTGATCTGGGAAAATCTCCGCTGGACATCGGTGCGTATGGAAGCGGACAGATCACTGCCCAAAACGGCGGCCACACGCCCCTTTTCAATGATCGGAACAGCAACGGAGACCCACAGCGTGCCGTTTTTCACATGTTTGAAAAACTGTTTCTCTCCGCTTTTGTAGGCATTGTCCCAGACATTTGAAACAGGTTCGAACCGCTGTTTGAACATTGCCTGTTTTTCAGGATCCATTTCCGCATCCAGAAGATAGCGGTATTTGCCCCTTTTGTCCCTGTAGATGACGAAAATGTTGTCGATCTCGGGAGTCTTGTAAAAGGCGAGATTCTGTTGCAGTCGTAAGCGCAGGGCCGGCTGCGCCTCCAGTTTCTCAAGAAGCGCACCGTCCGAGAGGTATTCGATCAGTCTTGCCGCATTGCTCAGCTCCATTCCGTAGCGGTCGATGATCATTTCGGTCATCTCCTGCCGGGTCGATGAGAGGACCTTGTCGACCTGCAGATAGAGATAGATCATCGCCATGGTCAAAAGTGTCAGAATGACGATTCCGATTTTCAGTACCAGGTCGAATTGGCGTGTGATCTTCATTATTCGATCTCTTCGAGATAGTCTTGCAGTTCGGGCGCGACGGTCAGACCGAACCGTTGAAGTCTGGGTTTTGAAAAAATGATGGTCGGTCGTCCTTTCATCCAGAAAAACGCACCGATTTCATCCTTTTTCCTGACCATCAGGCGGTAATCGTTGGAGAGCCTGGGAATGGCTTCACATTCGTTTCCTTTGACGATATTGTGCTTCGTATCGATGATGAGTGTCGCATCCGTACAGGATGGGAGCACGTCGATACCTGGTATTTGGATAAGTAATGTTTTTATTTTCTCATCTTCCGTATAGACCCTGTACTGTTTCAAAGAGAGGTCGAAAATCATACGTTTCCATATTTTTATATCGATCGAGTCTTCGGAGGAGGCGAAGAGTTGGAACGAAAAAAAGAGACCTAAAAAGAGTATGAACTTTCTCAAAACAGCCACTCCAAAGAGAAATAGACCTGTCGCTCCACTACCGGAAGTACAGTATCGCCCAACGTCGCGTTCGGAAACTGCTGCGTTCTCAGATCAGGCAGTCGAAGGGTGTAATATTTCGTCTTTTTCGCCTTATCAAGAATGTTGACACCCTTGATCGCCAACGTCAGATCTTTGCTCAGGTGATATTTCAAACCAGCATTGTAATCCCATCCTTCGTCGACACCCGTGGTTTTTTGACGAAAAATCAATTCATTGAACAGATCGAGATTGTCGAAAGTGTCCAGTAGCCGGAACATTCCGCCTGTATAATTTTTGTTGGAACCATCGAAACTCTTGTTTAGATGGGTATAGTAAAAATTGAAATCGAGTCGGTGGTTGTCGCTGAAGTTGTGAGAAGCTTCAAAGACGGCATTGAATATATTCAGATCGATCGACTCGACACGGTTGCCTTCCGTGACCGACCAGTTGACGATATTGACATCCTGTGCATTGGACCCGGAAGCCACCACCCGATACTGGTCGGCATCGTCGATATATTTGGTTTCCATCGAAAGGGTATTGAGTTTCTGGGAATCGAGTTGCGCATCGTGCAACAGGAGTTCGAAAAGCTGCGTGGAGAGTTCGTTGTGGGTCAGGAAGGTCTTGAAATGCCAGTTGTCCCTGATGAAACTGTAGGCGATTCTTCCCTGCCATGTATCGAGTGAATCGTCGTTCGATTCGCCATCGTATCTTCTTTGAAGGTCGTAGTAGTTGTATTTAAAGGAGAGGGAGAGCATGGCGTTGCCAAAAAGTGAGACCTGATCCTGCAGATAGAATGACCCGATATTGAAATGGGCCTTGTCCTGGGCGTTTCTGACCTGGTTGAAAACCATCTTGTCGGTTTTCGCGGCTTTGTAACGGTATTCGACACCGCATTTGAGGAAGTGCTCGCCCCATTTCCAATCTTTATAGATTTTCGTCGTGAACAGATCGCCTGTGCCTTTGAGTGCAAAATGGTGCTGACCGTCCGGTCCCGGAATCCAGCTGCCCGGGTTGAAGGGATGATCCGGATTGAACGGATCGGACGGGTCGCCCGACGGGGCGAAGGGATAATAGATCTGTCCCCAGAAGAGTGAGCGGGATCGCATATCCATTTCCAGCGTCGAGTGGATATAAGAAAGATCGGTATGAAAACTCCTGTTAAACCACTCACCCGAGTACGATGCTCTCAAAACAGGCATTTTCCAGTACCCTCCGGTGGGTGTAATCTCGGTGCTTTGGGCCGTGAAAGGGTCATGCTTCTGATTGAGGTATTCGAATTCGAACCGGTCGCCCTCGCGTTGCAGATCGAAAAAGAGATGCTGCTGCCGGTAGTTTTTGGAGAGGGTGGAACCGAGGTGTTGATCGTGCTTGAAATAGTTTTCACTCTCCTGCGCATAGGCGAAATACTCCCATGTATCAAACACCATGGCATGGGAAACGTAAGCCTCCTGCGAGCCTCTGTCTGCGAGGCGCATTACCAGGCTTCCGCCGTTTTCCCGTTCGGGCTCTTTGGTGTAGAGCTTGATGACAGCGATGGCCGGTTCCGTGGCCACGTCGAGCACGGGCGAGTCGTAGTAGATCTCCACATGGTCGAACATACCCATGTCGACATTGCCGTAAAACTGAAGGCCACTGCCGGAGAAACCGCTGGTGATTTCATGGTCGTTGACATAGATTTTAATCGAATCGCTCGAATAGAATACGGGGTTTTTCTGCAAAGGATCGGGCATGCCGAAACTGTTGAGATCGTACCGGAAAAACCACATCGATTTGATCAGATCGGAGAGGCGGTAAACCTGCATCCGTTCCAGATCGTCCCGGGTGTAGACAGTGACGAAGCCGGCATTCTCTTTCTTCGTTTGTTTCGAAAGATCCGCCTCTTTGCGGTAACTTTTCAGAAGATCCTCCATCGATTCGTCTGCATGGAGCGAAGGTGCCAGACAAAGAGGAAGCAGGATGAGTGCGGCCGCGGAAAATGCGTATTTTCTCATGGTTTTCAATCGACCTGTTTGCTCTGACGATGATAGCGCTGGACTATATCGGGATCGGGATGGAGTATGGAACTCGCCTCTTTTCTTCCCTCATACGGAATTTTCGAAAGGACATAGCGGATCGATTCGAGACGCGCCGATTTCTTGTCGTTGCTTTTGACAATGATCCAGGGTGAATAGCTGGTGTGCGTCCGGCTGAACATCTCCTCCTTGTAATAGGTGATCTCATCCCACATTTTCTGCGCTTTCATATCGATCGGACTGATTTTCCACTGCTTCAGGGGATTGAGTTTGCGCTCCTTGAAACGCTTCTGCTGCTCTTTTTTCGAGATGGAGAACCAGAATTTGATCAAAATGATGCCGTCGTCGATCAATGCATGCTCCAGCCCCGGCACCTCCTGCATGAACTTTTCATACTGCTCTTCGGTGCAGAATTTGAAAACCGGCTCGACGATGGCCCGGTTGTACCAGCTTCTATCGAAAAAGACGATTTCACCCGGATTCGGAAGCTGGGCGATATAACGCTGGAAATAGAACTGCCCCATCTCCACTTCTGTTGGCTTCGGCAGGGCTACGACCCGGTAGCGGCGGGGATTGAGATGCTCTGTAAAGCGTTTGATGGCCCCTCCTTTTCCTGCCGCGTCCCGGCCTTCGAAAATAATCAGTACGCGCTTCTTGTTCTCGTAAATCCAGTTCTGCAGTTTGACCAGTTCGATCTGCAGTCGGACAAGATCCTCTTCGTAAGCGACCGTCCGAAGCGCCTTGTCAAGTTTTTTTCCTTTCGCCAGCAGTGTCAGCCCGCTCTTGGTGTGGAGCTTTTCCATCAGTTTTTCGATGCGTTCGATCTGCTTGAGCGTCTTTTTGTCTTTCGCCTCTTTTTTCAACTGTTGGAGTCCTTCGTTGATCATATCTTTACCTTTGTTGCGAAATTATATGTCTTTGGATATCGTCCGGTCTTTCGGCTTTCAAAATATCCGCGAACTCTTCCGGAAGATGGAGTGTATATCCCCATGTCACAAAGATCGCATCGACACGGGCACCTTGGGCCGCCATGAGATCTTTGGGACTGTCACCGATCATCCAGATTTCATCATATTTCGATTTTTCGACTATTTTCAAAATCACTTCGGGATCGGGTTTCGCTTTTTCGACCCGGTCCGCACCTATAATATCGGTAAAATGGTGCGCGATGTTATTGTTTTGAAGTATCATTTCGGACGTTTTGCTGGGTGCGTTGGTCGCGATGTAGAGATCACACCCTTTCGACTTCAGCGCCTCCAGCAGTTCGGGAATTCCCGGAAAGGTCTTCGCGTTTTTGACACACTGTCTGCTGTAGTGGTCTTCAAAAAGCGCTTTGGCCTTCTGCTCGTACTCTGTGACACCGTAAAATTCCAATGCGAGATTGAGACCTCTTTTGTTGATTCTGTCGATGACGAATGCCGAATCCAACGGATCAAGACCATAGATTTGAGTGCGCACATGATTGATGGAAGCGGTGATGTCTTCCTGGCTGTCGACCAGGGTCCCGTCAAGATCGAAAATAACGGTTTTCACAGCAACTCCTTTGTATAATGGGTCCAAAAACAGGGTAGCCGGTGAAACGTGTCCTCGCCTTTTCGCTTTTTTTTGTACAGCTTCTTTCGGCTGTGCCACTGCCTGTCAAATTCAGAGGCAACGACCATATCGAAGAGAGCCGGCTCTATGAAGTGATGGGAATTCCAAAACCTCTTTTTTTCGAATTTTGGAAGAAAAAACCCAAAATCGACCCCACGAAAGTCAACGCACTGCTTCCTGCTATCGAAGAGTACTACAAATCACACGGATTTTACCATACAAGAGCGTCCAGCCGTATCGAAAAAAACCGGATCATCATCGATATCGTAGAGAATGTGCCCATCAGGGTTGCCGACGTATCCGCCGTCTCGACACTGGATATAGAAAAGATCATTCCATTCCATCCGGGGGATCGTTTCGATGCGGAACTCTTTGTCAAAAGCAAAGAGAAGATCAAACGGTACTATAGGGACAATCACTTCTGCAACGTCTATCTCGATGCCAAAGCATTCGTGGATATCGAAAAAAACGAAGCCTATATTGTCTACGATGTCCATCCGAACGACCCCTGCGTTTTCGGAAAGATCACAATCCATACGCCTCCGACAGTGGATGAAAGGATCATACGCTCACTCCTGATGTTTCGGAGCGGAGAGCCCTATTCGGCCGAACTGATTCGCCGCTCCTACCGCGAAATCTATGCCAACGAGGGCATCGAGCGTGTCATTATAGACGACACGAAACACCAAGGCAACGAAGTACCTGTCAATATCACCGTAACGGTCTATACCAAGCCTGTCCACTTCACGGCCGGTGCAGGTTACAGCAGCGACGAGGGCATCAATCTGCAGATGGGTGTCAAACACCGCAATTTTTTTGGCAATCTCAAGACGGTGGGCATCGATACACGCTACTCCCAGATCAAGCAGTATGTCAGGACGACGGCTGAGATGCCCCTGGCCCACCACAACCGTCTCGGTATGGAAGCGGGCGTGAAAAAGGAGATTTTCGACGGATACGACGAATACTCCATACTCGCCAGTTTCAATCTCAAACATATTCGTCATCCCCACTACTTCCAGGAGGGAATCATCTTCGACAGATCCGACACGAGGAACAGCAACGACCCTGTCAATTTTCCCAACGGAAAACTGACGATCGTCTCTCCGGGCCTCAGATGGGAGGTGGACAGGCGCGATTCATTTCTCGATCCGACCCAAGGCTATCGGATAGAACTGGAGGGAAAGGGTTCGGTGAAGTGCTACGTTTCCGATGCGACTTACTATAAAATCATGGGATCGGCTTCCTACCATAAATCGGTTGACTGGGGTATCGTTTCGACCCGATTGAAACTCGGATCGATCGATGTAATGACCGGGCGCATCCCGCCATCCTACCGTTTTTATGCCGGCGGCATGAATTCCAACCGCGCCTACAATTATCGCCGCCTCGGTCCGAAGAATCGTTACGGCGACCCTATCGGCGCTTACAGCATTGCGGAAGGGACCCTTGAGTTTCGTATACCCCTGGGAGACAATTTCCGATGGGTGCTCTTCAGCGATGTCACCTTTCTGGGGCAGGATGCGTTTCCGGATTTCGGTAAATCCTACATCGCTGTCGGCCCGGGAATACGGTATCTCACACCGATGGGACCGATCGCTCTGGATGTCGGTTTCGATGTCGAGGACTTCGGGCAGTTCGCCTTCCATTTTCATATCGGAGAGCTCTTCTGATGCGAAGGCTTTACGCAAAACTGGCACTCTCACTGCAGGGAGCGATCATCCTGACCGGACTTTTTTTCTATGTGACGCTCCATCCCGAAACGACCAATTACATCGCCAAAAAAGCGCTGCGAGACAACGGCATCCTCTACAAAAAAATCGAAGGAACTCTCTATACCGGTTTCGATGTGTACGACATTGCATACAAAAAAGCCTTTCACGCGCGACACGCCTCCCTTCACTATTCGATTTTCAGACTCCTTTCACCGGCCCCTGCTGTCGATTCCGTGCTTCTTGAAGATGTGAAAATCTATCCCGGGCGCTTCGACTTCAAAACCAAAAAGGGGAAAAAAACCTCCTCTATCGTGCTTCCTCCCCTCCGCATAAATCGTATCGCAATCGATAACTGCGACATATTCCTGCCCGATCGGATCGGTTTTGATCTCGATGCCCGAAATTTCCGATGGTTCGGCCGCGATTTCGACATTCCGTCATTTTCCATCGCAGTCCGCTCCCCGTACGCCCGCGGCCGGTTCGAAGGAATGCTTCACAATCTCGATGTCACGCTCAAAGGGCGGGCTTCCTTCTCCCGAAAATACCACCTTATGGCGGCAAAAGTGCTTCGAAAAGTTCCCGAAAACCTCCCGATCGCGATACATATCAACCAAAACAGGCTGAAAGCTTCCACCCATCTGGCGACACCGCTCTGCCTACGCGAACACAACCTCTCCATCGGCCGTTTGCATCTTGACTTCAACTACTTTTTCGAAGAAAACTATATGACATCCAAAGCAACCTACCGCCTCAGGACAACGGCGGTCGATGCCGATATCAACCAAACACTGCTCATGACCCCTTCACTGGCTTATGCATCCAGAGTCAAAGGTGTGGTGGTGCGGCAGACCCACCCCCTGCCGGCAAAGCGTTTCGAGGCGGATGCCGCCGGAGACGAGAGTGTCGTGACGGCGGACTTTTACATGGGTGCTTTCAATATCAGCCTCTTTTCCACCGATTATGATCTATTCGCCCTCAAAGCGACAGCAAAACCCCATAAAATAGAGTATCTGGAACATCTGCCCAAACTTTTCTCGCAGCAGACGATCTCGCTGGAGGCGAATGCCACGGCCAAAATATCTCCCGATCCGTCACTCAAAGGGGTCATTCGCCTTGACGGTAACTATTCGACATCGAAAAGCTTCGTCGAGATACATCCCGAATCGGTTCTTGTCCGTGCCTCCGTCGAACCCAAGGATGTGCGAGGGGGTATCTGGGAATCTGTGCCCCCCATGTTCAAATCGGAAGTCAACGCCTACATCTTCTACTCGAAAAACAACAAACTTTTCAATATCTCGGCTCCCAAAGCCTATATTACCCTTTTCGAAAGAGACAAAGTGGTCAAAGGGTGGGCCAATGTGGGATCTTTGACACTCGATGTCAAAGGAGGCATCGAAAAGGACGATTCCGTGAATCTGGATTTTCATACCCATATCGACTCCCTCTATGCGCTCATGCAGGATTTTAATATCAAAAGCGAGGTCACCGTCGACGCGGAAGTGGATAGCCGTTTCAGCCTCCGGATTTCGGATTGGATCACCCTTCGATACCATACGCAGATACCATGGTACCTGGTGCAGCCCGATTCACAAACGGTCTATTACGGGCTCGATTCCAGGCTTGTCGGAGGGGTCAATGGAGAGAAAATCTCGATCGACAGCTATGACATCGGATTCAAAGAGCGCCGTTTCACTCAAAAGAGACCATCCTACTTCCACTTCGACCAAAACCTCACCTTCCATGTCGATCGCTTCTGTGTTCTGGACACGGGCGAGCTGAAGGGGTCGCTGAATCTTAATGAAATGACGGGCGACTTCCGTTTTGAGGGAGAGGCTATGCGCTACGTAGGAAGGGAAGGTAACATCACCGCCGATGCGGGCATCGATGTCAATCTCACACAAAAGAGCCTTGACGTCGAGGGAGAAGTCAAAGTGACCGATGCGAACATCACCTATATGCCCAAAAAGGAGTATACCGTCACCGACGAGGATATCATCATCATCCAGGACATCAGGGAACCGAGCCATACCCGTAAAAGTCTCAACGTCCGAATCTATTCGACAACTCCCCTAAGATACGATATCCCGATGATACATCTGCGGTTCAAGCCGGATGTGACGATATGGAAAGAGCCTCTCAAACCCACTGTACTGCTTGGAATCGTCCGCCTGGTCGATGGAGCCCTGGATGTGGAGGAGAAACACTTTCGCATCCTGCCCTCGGAAATCTATTTCGGCGGCGCTTACCCCATCAACCCCTACCTCGATCTGCATATCCGGTACGAAATCGACTTCAATCGTTTCAATATCTACGTAAGCCACACGCTGGCGGATCCGGTCTTTCTCTTCTCCTCCGAGCCACCGATGAGCCAGAACGACATCATGAGCTATATTCTTTTCGGAAGTCCGGCCGACGAATCGTTTCAGGGACGGGGAGACGCATCCACTTCCGTCGCGACGATGCTGCTCGGCATGGGGTTAAAGAGTGCCATCGGGTCTGCAACGGGACTGAAATTCGACACCTTCAATATCCTCAACACCGAAGAGGGAGGGTTCGGTATCGAAATCGGCAAGCGTATCGGCAAACGCTTCCGGATCATTTATCGCAACGACACGCTTTCGAGCTTCATCATTCAGTACAAGATCTCCAGGAGCATCCGGGTCGATGTGGATGTCAAAGAGACGGGCCAGGGAATCAACGTGCTCTATATCAAGGATTTCAGGGATCTTGGACTCTTTGACAAATCCTCCGGGGATGAATCACGATAAAACCGTCCTCTCTGCTCACCATGGACCCGTTGACAACCACCGGCTTCTTTGAAAGCGTCATTTGCTCTTCATAGCCAAGAAGATAGCGCAGCAGCTGATAGACGTGATAATGGGAAACAATATGCGTCAGGCTTTCGGGCAACTCAACGTTGGCCGCGACCATCAAGGGCACTTCATACACAACAGGGTCGAACGTGTTATGGCCGAATCTCCCTTCTTCTCCGGTAAACTCTCCATGATCCGACGTCATGACAAATACGAAGGGAATGTTTTGCTCTCTCAAGTACCAGATGATGGCATCGTAAAGCATGAAACTGTAACTAAGGGAGCGGTGATAGTTTACAAGCGGCTCATCGGATTTTTTCCCCGGATAATAGATATAGGGCGAGTGCTGTCCGATCTGTTGCAGCACAATGAATCGCTTTTTGGTTAAGTTGGAGGACTCGAGCGCTTCGAAGAGGTGAAAGTCATACAGCGGCGGACACGAAGTTTTGGCGTACGTTTGATAGTGATCGATAAACGGTCTCTGCAAAAAGGGTTCGATGTAACGAAGGCTCTTTGGACTTTGAGCGGAGCAGAACATCGTACTGTATCCGTTCTTTTTCGCCAATCGGAAAAGATTGGTTTCGTTTTTTCCGGAAAGCTGCCGGGGATCGGTCAATCCGTTGAGCAACAGCGGTACCGAAACATCGGTATTGGTCGCCCCCGCATAGATTTTTTTGTAGAAATTGCCACTTTTTTTTAATCTTCTTTCCACTTCGCTGTCGTATTTCATGCTTTCGCCAATCACCAGGACGATGGTGATATTGGATTCCCTGAGAGGATAAAGAGGCGCCTGCGCCCTTTGCAGATATTCCGTGTTGTCCCGAAAAAGCGTCTGCATGGTCGCGACACCCAGCTTCATACCCAACGTGGCATCAGCAGAAAGCAGTATCAAAACAAGCAAAAGCGCCCTCTTCGTCCATCGCCCCATCGTCAATGTACAACTTTCGCTGAAAAATCTTCTCAATCCCCCAACAAGCAGCAGTCCGATTATGAACAAAAGGGTGGGCCGCAGAAAAAGATGCCCCATGGCAAAAAATGTTTCGAACGTTTCGTCAATGTGGCCAAAAAACAGACGAATATCCGCGGCGGATACCTCTCTTTGGAAAAAGGTAAAAAAGAGGTGATGGAGATAGCCCAGAAGCAGCAGGGCCGGATAGAGAATCGTACCTCTTCGGAAAAAGCATGTCACGAACAGAATGAAAACAAAAAACACGAGGCTTCCGGCAAGTGAGACGCGATGCGTGACAAAAAAGTCCGAAAAAGCGCAATAGAGAGAAAATGCGAGTGCGGCGAACAAAGAAGCGGCACGCATCAGTGATGCCGAAGAAACCTCAAAAGATAGCGGTCCGGCGAAACTCGGATGTCCACCGGGCTGTTTTGGATAATTTTCTCCGCTACCATCTTTCCCATCATAGGGCCGAAGACAAAACCCCGTCCGCCGAAACCACCGATCAGGAAGAGCCCCCCGATGCGGGGTATCGAACCGTCTTCGGGTTTGAGGCTTTTGGACGGCTTCCCAAGGCGTGCCAGTGCCGTTTCGGCATCGGCGGCCGCTCCGGCCAACGGGAAATGGTCGCTGACCGAGGAGCGGTGCCCGGCATAGATGCGCACAATCTGCTGGTCCTGCAAAGATGGAACCAGTCCGACGGCATCGACGATGAGCTGGTTCACCCGCTCGATCTCGCTTCGGGAGTCGTTTCTGACATGGGTCGCCCCGATGCGCACGATGCCTTCCACATTGGCGGAGACCGAAAGTTTCCGATGGAGGGTCACGGGTATTTCCGCATCGCTGCGCACATCGACACGCTCGCCCCATACTCCGCCTATTTCGATGTAGGGAATCTTCACCGGGAGACGATCGGCACCTGTGGCCAGCACGATGTTTTCCGCCGAAAATTGCCCTATGTGCCAAGCCCCTTTCCGATAAACCGGCTTCGCGTCGAAACCCCACCGCGTTTTGATACCTTCCATCAGCCTCATCGCCACCGTCATCGGGTCGACAAAAGCGGCATCTTTGAAGAAAAAAGCGCCGAAGCGCATCGCCTCAGGCGCGATGTGGGGAAAGTCCGAAGCGGTCACTTTTTCGAAAGGTACGTCGATGAATGGTTCGAAGGATGCGAACTTTTCGGCATCTTTTTCATCTTTGGGTATCCGGACCAGCCCTTTTTGGAAGAATCCTTCCGGAACCCTCTTGGCATAGAACCTAAGGGCGAAGCGGTAAGCTTCGTTCGTGATTTTCTGAAGGTCGCCGCCGCGTCCAAGACGGGGGGAGAGAAAAGCCCCCGCCGCCCCGCTCGCTCCCGCAAGCGGCCCTTTTTTGTCCAGCAGCAGGACCTTCTGTCCGGACTTTTTGAGCCACCAGGCTGTTGAAATGCCTGCGATACCGGCACCTATAACTATTGTATCGTACAGCCGTTCATTCAACGCCAACACTCAAACACTGATCTCTTTGATATCCGCAATCTCTTTGAACGCTTTGTAGATGCTGCCCACCAGGTTTTTCCGGTTGGTGCGGATTTTCTCATTCTCCGTATTGACCATGACATTGTCGAAAAAACGATCAAGCTGCGGTTTGAGCGAAAAGAGCGCATCCAGCTGCGCTTCGTACTCCTCGTACTCTTTCGAAACGACGTCGCCAAAGGAATCCCAGAGAGCTTTTTCCTCCTCTTTTTCAAAAAGCGAAGGATCGACGCTCAAATCGCCTTCCAGGTCGACATCTTTGCTGATGTTGGCCACCCGTTTGAATGTGGTGAACACCTCTTTGAATTCGTCGCTTTCGGTGATGTTCCTGAGCGCCTCGACCTTCCTGACGATTTCGTTGACATCCCGCTCGCCGCTTGCCAGGACCGCCGTGATGATCGAAGGGTTGGCATCGAGCGCTTTGTAGAAGCGTTCATCGAAAAATTTCTCCAGTTCTTCCGTCTCGAAGGGAGCGTACTCCTTTTTGAAATACTCGATCATCTCCGTAATATGGAAGGGGATGCCAAAATGGGTCACGATGCGAATGATTCCCGCCGCCGCGCGTCTGAGAGCGAACGGATCGCGGGAGCCGGTCGGTATCTTGCCGACGGAAAAGAGTGCCATCAGGTTGTCGAATCTGTAGGCGATGGCAAGCAGTGCGGCGAAGAGATTTTCGGGAAGGTCGCTCTCCTCACCGGCGGGCAGATACTGGTCGCGTATCGCCACGGCGACAAGATCCTCCTCGCCCAGGGCCCTGGCGTAGTAGTATCCCATGATCCCCTGCAGTTCGGTGAATTCGTAAACCATTTCACTGAGCAGATCGGCTTTTGCGAGCATGGCGGCACGCTCGGCAAGCGCCTTGAGCTCTCCCAGCTCTTTGGAAGTCTCTTTTTCGAGTCTTTCGGCATACACTTCCGTCAGCGTCGTCATGATGACGCTTTCGCGAACGCTTTTGTCAAACATCGTTCCCAGCCCGTCCATATAGACGATATTCTTGAGCCCTTCCGGGTCGAGTCCCCGTCTGAGGTCGTTTTCGTAAAAGAACATGGCATCGGCCAGCCGGGGCTTGAGTACCCGCTCGTTGCCTGCGACAACCTGGGAGAAATCGTCGGTTTTGGCATTCGAGACGACAACGAATCCGTTGTGAAGTTTTCCATTTTTGAAAACGGGAAAGTATCGCTGATGCTCCTTCATGCTGGTCATGACCACTTCGGGAGGTAGCTTCAGGAAACTCTCATCAAAACGTCCAAACAGGGGGGTAGGATACTCCGTGATGGCCACCACCTCTTCCATGAGTTCTTCGTCCCGCCCTACTTCGATATCCAGATCCTTTTCGATGCGGTCGAACCCTTCGAGGATGCTCTTTTGGCGATGGTCGGCGAAAAGGTCGACACCGCCGTTTTTCAGTGCCTTGAAATAGGCTTTCGGAGAATCGACCGTTACCGGATCGAAAGAGACCTGCCGGTGCACACGGGTCGTGTTGCCGCTGCGCACGCCAAAAAGCTCCATCGGCACCACTTCATTTCCCAGAAGCGTCAATACCCACCGTACCGGGCGGATGAACTCCTCTTTTCTCTCGCCCCAACGCATCATTTTGCCAAAGCGCATCGAACCGAGCCAGGTTTTCACCATCTCTTCGAGCAGCGCTTCGACCGGTTCGCCTTTGATGATTCTTTTGTAGTAGAGCACCTCTTTGCCGCCCTTTTTGCCGCGGCCTATCTCATCCAGAGACACCCCGCACTTCTTAGCGAAACTCTCCGCCGCTCGGGTCGGCTTCCCCTCTTTGAAAGCGATCTGTACCGGCGGGCCGAACATCTCCTCTTCGCTGTCGGGCTGCCGGGTCGGAAATTCCGGATGCCACAGCACCAGCCGGCGCGGCGTGTAAGAGAATTCGAATTCGCTCATAAGCCGGTTGGCCTCCAGAATATTCGCCCACGATCTTTCGATGTCGTCAAGTATTTTAAGCAGCGGAATGGCGGGAAGCTCCTCCACCCCGATTTCGATAAGCAAAGGTTGCATCATGGCTCTTACCTTACAATTGGAAAAGTTGATGCGATTGTACAGAATCTGCGCTTATAACGAGGTGAGAGAAAGAGTAGAGCGCGGTTTCGAAGGTCTCGTCCACCCGCTGTCATACGAGGGTTGGACACTTCTGTTCGTAGCCAGCGGCCGATTGATGAGGATGAAGATGAGAACCTTTTTGAATACCGGGGAATCTGCAGAAATATTGCAAACAGCCCATATGATCAAGTGCCCTGCTACCCGATCGACGTCGTAGGGCATTTACGGAAATTGTACCGTTTCATGGCAAAAGAGAATAGCCATGATACATTTCTTAATTTCCGTTTCCTCACATTTGTGGGGCGAAAATACGCATGACGTTTTCACCCAGCCGGCGCACCTTGGAAGCCGGTGCGAGACCATAGCTCGAATCGGCAAGGAGGCTTTGCATCCACCTCTCCGTATGGCGGATAATCGCCTCCGAATAACAGAAACTCACTACCTCGTAGTTGAGCAGCAGGCTGCGGTTGTCGAGATTGACCGACCCGAGCATCGCTCCCAGGTCGTCGAAGAGAATGGCTTTGGCGTGGAGCATATTGCCTTCATAAAGCGCCACGTCGATCCCCTCTTCCGCCAGCTCTCGCATGTAGCTGCTGCGCGCCAGGTCGGCAATGCGGTGGTTGGATTTACGGGGTGTGATGAGTTTGACATCGACTCCTTTGTGATGGGCGATACGCTGAGCCAGCATCATCGCTTCGTCGGGAACGAAATAGGGGGTGACGATCCAGAGCCGTTTTCGAACGAAAAAGGCAGCGCTGACAATCGCTTCAAAAAGCGCGTCGCCGGGAATGTCGGGACCGGATGGAACCACCTGCATATAGGCTTCGCCCTTCCCTTCGTTCATTGGCTCCAATGGCAGTCTCTCCCCCGTCGCGAATCGCCAATCGGCGGCGAAAACTTCCGCATAGCGGTGTACCACGGGGCCTTCGGCGTAAAGCAGCATATCTTCCCAGCGGTTGGGCACGGGGGTGGGCCCCAGATACTCCTCGCTGAGGTTCATGCCGCCCGTCAAGACGGCGCGCTGGTCGAAAAGATAGATTTTGCGATGGTTACGAAGGTTGATGTAGTTGCTCCTGGGCGATTGGAAAATAGGCATAAAAAAGCGCACATCCACCCCCGCTTCTTTCAAACGGCGAAGCGGCTTGCGGCGAAAATAGACCCCCCACGACCCCACCGCGTCGATCAGCAGTTTCACCGTCACTCCCGCCCGGGCCCGCTCGATCAGCAGGTCACCCAGGCGTCGCGTCACGTCGTCGTCTTTGAAGACGTAGGTGCTGATCCAGATAGTGCGCCGCGCCTCACGGATGGCGCGCTGCAGATAGGAAAATGCCTCCACCCCGTCGAAAATGAGCCGCACTTCGTTCCCGTAGGTCGCTTCGGGGATGCCGTTGTTGCGCAAAATCCCCTCGATGGGGTTACCCGTCTGCGCAGTCGGTTTTCCGGTAGTCCGTTTGGCTTGTTTCGCCGGAATCTTGCGGGTGCCGATCACCAGATAGACGAGCGTCGCCAGGTAGGGCACCACCACCATCGCGAAAAGCCAGGCGATCATGCTCGTCGGCGACCGGCGCTGGTAGAGCATGTGCAGAAACGAAACGACGATCAATATCTCCCAAAGGAGAAAAAAACCCGTCGCCAAAAGGGATCCGTTCACTTCGATCATGAAAATCTCCTATCCAAACACGAAAGAATCGTCGCGAAATGGTCACTCCCCACCAACCGCAAGGCCGGCTTGGTGCTTCGCAGGGCTATGAGGTATTCGTAGGTCATCGGTTATTCGGTAGCTTCATCTGTCATCGACCCTATGATTTCCCGCGCTTCACGCAGCCCTTCATTGTCGCCGTAGAAATACTCTTCGAGCAGTGGATCGATTTTATACTGAAGGACGAATTTGAGCTCTTCGTCACTACTTATCGGCATGAAGTAGCTGTGACCCAGGCGGTACTCTTCGCCCAGTTGATCCGCGACGAAGTTGTTCAGTTCTTCAAAAACTTCTCTGGCTTTCTGGTGTTCTATCAATTCCGCATTCGGCGCCATCTTCAAAAAGGTGAAGCGTCGCCGCAGCGCCACGTCGATGAGGGCGATCGATTTGTCGGTGCTGTTCATCGTCCCGATGATGTAGAGGTTTTCGGGCACCGTGAAGCGCTCTTTGGAGTATGGCAGCGTCACTTCGAGCGTGCCGCGTTTGTCCTCTTCGATGAGGGTGATGAGTTCGCCGAAGATTTTGGAGATGTTGCCTCGGTTGATTTCGTCGATGACGAGGTAGTAGTTTCGCTCCGTGTCTTTTCGCGCATCATCAACGATTTCGCAAAAGACTCCTTTCGTCAACACGATTTTTCCCTCGTTATTGGGACGAAACCCTTCGACGAAATCTTCGTAACCGTAGCTTTGGTGGAATGTAACGAAACGGATACGGTTGTTTAAACTCTCATCGAAATCGGGCAAATCGTAATGATCGTTCGAAGTGATAATATCGAAAATTTCCCACTCGGACTTGCCCTCTTCGATGAGTTGGATGAGTTGTTTGATGTTGTGGGTTTTGCCGACGCCGGGAGGGCCATAAAGTATGATGTTATTAATATAATTTAACTTGTTTTTTTGAATAAAATAATGTTTTCCGTTTCTCTCAAAATCATTATTATCTTTATTTTCTAAAGTAAAAAAATTTATATTTTTTTCACCAAAAATATCGACAAGCCTCCTTTTTATTTGCTCAACCGTTAAATCAGATGACTGATCTATTGCATCTTTGTATATTGCTTTAACTGGATATTGACTGGCATCTTGATTGATTGAAAAATACCATTTGACCGATAATGGAACATCAAAATCGTTGGGATTTTCACGAAATTTTTTCATGCTATTTTTAATTTTATTTTTATTAGTTGATATATTTTCGTAATATTTCTCATGTTCTTCGAGAGATTTTTTCGCATTTTCACAATAATTTTCATCAAAATCATTACAAATAGATTCAATGAAATATTTTTTTGCATCATTATTTATTGTTTGTGTAAATTTTTCGCCTTTTAACATATAAATTAAATTATTCAAATAAATTTTCAAACTTGATTCATTCCAATTGTGATCGCTATCTTTTTTTACAGTTTCTTTTATTTTATCAACAATATGTGCTTGTGTTTTAGTGTTTATGACATTTATTCCATTTTCTTCAATATAATTTTTAAATTTTTCATATACGTCTTTTATGTGATTTTCTGTAATACTATTTTTCATCAAGCATATCCTTTAAATTATTTTTGATATTTTTCATAAATTCATTGGAAGCATATCCTAACTCCAAACTCCGCATCCTCAATCTTACCACGTTCTCCCCTTCCCCCAGAACCAAATCTTCCCGCACATCGACACGATGTTTGGGGTAGAGCAGCATGACATCTTTTATGCCGAAGTTGATGCCGTAGGCGAACATCTGGTATTTGTCCTGGGTGGCGAGGTCGTCGCGGTTGGCGATGCTTTTGTATTTGGTGTCGATGATGAGACGGTCGGTGAGGATGTCGGGTTTGAGCTGGAGGTTGCCGAAGTTGCGCTGCACCTGCAGGCGTGCGGTGGAGTCGATCTCCTGAACGAGTCGCCCGACGAAGGCTTCGAAGACCTCTCCCATATCGAACAAAAAAGCGAAGCTTCGCTCCTCTTTGGTGGAGGGGAGCGGCACGAGCCTGTCGAGGATCATTTTGGCGATGGTGTAGCTTTTTTCGAAGCGGCGGTTCAATCGGTCGAAACGGACGGCATGGCGGCGATGGTCGATGCGCTGGCGGGTCACTTCGTCGAAGATCGCTTCGCAGCGTCGCAGGGTGGCATCGTGGCTGAATCGTCGAAAAATGTCGATGGCATAAAGAAAGAAACGGTTGAGCGGATTGTCCATGCTGAATTCGTCATATTCACAGTGGAGGTTCTGGTGGTGGAAGTGGCGGAAATTCTTTTCGAAAAGGTATTTGCCCCGCAGCACTTTCAGGTCTTCTCTTTTCGTCACGTAGCTTCGGAAAACTCCCCGTTTGAGCTCTTCGAAGAGCCCCGTGGCGAAGAGTCGGATGAAAAGCTCCAGAATATCGTGCTTTTGATTTTGGGCTTCGAAGAGGTCTTCGTTTCGTAGATCGACCCCTTGGGCGTAGAGCAGCATCGTGATGAAAATGTCGAGGTTGTCGGTCGCTTCGTCGGCGATTTTGGGGACGATGAAATAGCTCTTTCCCTCCAGTTGCAGAAAACCGCAGTAGTTGTCGGGCACGACCCCTGCGAAGCTGTTTTTGAAATAGGGTTGCAAAGCCGGAGTGCGGCGTATCGTTTCGGCCAGCTCTTTCGGAACGGGCCGATTTTCCGTTAGATATTCCATGACATGATCGTCTTTTTACCACTCCAATTCTATCTTCACTTTTGCATTTTCATGCAAAAACGTCCAACGATTCAGCTTTGCGCTCCACACTCCCTGCTTTGCATCCGGTTTCAAAGCGAGCCAATCGCCTGTTTCGCGATATCGATGAGTCCGTCGGCTCCAGGGAAGAAGGGGATAAGGCCCGTTCCGATGCCGCCCCAGATGGCCATGAGCGCCATCATTGTAATCAACAACGTACTCATACCGAATCGAAACGGTTCTCTTTTCGATTCGGTTTCGTAGAAATACATCACGGCGATGAGCTTGAAATAGTAGTAGACCGAAACGAAGGCGATGAAGATGCCAAGACCTGCAAGCAGAAACTGCCGCGACTCGATGGCGCTGGTGAAGATATAGAATTTGCCCAGAAACCCGATGGTCGACGGAAAACCCGAAAGCGAGAGCATGAAAATCGCCATCATCGCGGCCAGATAGGGGCGTTTTTGGGCGAACCCTTTGAAATCGTCGTAGGTCAGCGGTCTTTTGGCGTCGGCGGCGATGTAGCTGAGTATGCCAAACGCCCCCACCGAGGAGATGAAATAGGAGAGCAGGTAGAACATGATGGCCGGTGCCGCCAACTGCGACCCAAGGCCGATGGACGAGAGGGCGATGAGCATGTAGCCGCCGTGGACGATGCTCGAGCCCGCCAGCATCCGTTTGAGAATGGATTGCGACAGCGCCAGCCATGAGCCTCCGAGCAGCGTGAGAATCGTGAGGACGGTGAGTATTTCGCTGCCGTGCAGGCCACTGAGGGCAAAATATGCCAAGTAGATGCGCAACGCCACGGCGAAGAGCGCAATTTTGAAAGTCGATGCCATGAACATCGTGACCGGAAACGGCGAACCGTGGTAGACGTCGAGCACCCAGGCGTGAAAGGGAACGGCACCGATTTTGAAAAGGATTGTCACAAACAGCAGCATGCCGGCGACTGTCAACGCTAGCGTGTAATGACTCCCCTGCTGCTGGACAAAGGTACCGATTTCAGTGATGACGGTGGTTCCTGTCACCCCGTAGATGATGGCGGCTCCCAGTATGAACATCGCCCCCGCCAATGAGCCAAGTACCAGATATTTGAACATCGCCTCGCCGCTGAGCGGATTGTTTTTGTGATATCCCACCAGCGCATAAATGCTCAATGAGGCCAGTTCCAGGCCGATGAATGCGGTCACCAGGTCGTTGGCATGGGCAAGCGTCATCATGCCGAAAATGCTGAAGAGAAAGAGTGCAAAAAATTCGCCGTTGTAGTATTTCCGCTTCTCAAGATAGACGCTGTTGATAAGAAGGGTCAATATGGCGCCTGCTAAAAACATCAGGTCAAAAAGCGTCGAGAAATCGTCGATGAGATACATCTTTCCGAAAATGTCAGGGAATGCGTAGCGTGCCGGCCCGTTTCCGAATTGCGGCAGTTCGATGACGAACGAGACGGCGAGAAACGCTACGGCAACGGCCAGGTAGCGCCTCAGACCGATGGTTTTGACGGTACTGAGCATCAGAAGCACGAAGGCGCCCACGACAGTCAGTGCCATTGGCAGTACAAGAAGCGTCTGTTCCATCACGACGCACCTCCCACACTCAGTGCCAGACGATGGAGCATCTCCTGCAACTGGGGTTCGAAAAGCGGCGCAAAGAGCGAAGGAGCGATGCCCGTAACGACAAGCAGCAGTGCGATGGGCGCGAGCATCAGCATTTCCTTGTTGTTCAAATCTGCAAAATGCTCCGTATGGGTTCTGGCCGGGCCGAATAGTGTACGCTGCAGCATCCAGAAGACAAACGTCATCGCTGCCAGCATCGTCGTGGCCGTGGCCAGACCAATCCCCAGGTTCTGCTGAAAAGCCCCGACGATGATGAGCAGTTCCCCGACAAATCCACCGGTCCCCGGCAATCCGGCGATACAGAGAGCGAAAAAGGCGAAAAGAAAGGCGAACCTCGGTGCCACCGAAGCGATGCCGCCCAGGTTGGAGATATGCACGCTTCCCGTGCGCTGGTAGAGCAGACCGATCATTAGAAAAATCCCCCCAGACGCAAGGGCGTGGGTCGCGATGAAATAGAGGCTCCCGCTCCAGGCGTAGATGTTGGTAAGAACGATGCCCAGAGCGATGAGCGAGAGGTGTGAGCCTGACGAATAGGCGAACATGCGCCGCAGATTGTTCTCCATGATCGCGTGGATGGCGAAATAGAGCAGACCGATAATGGCAAGAACGGCGATAATAGGTTCGTAGTAGCTCAGCGTCGGGCCGAAAACACCGTAACCGAACCGCCACAATCCGTACGCACCAAGTTTCGCCATGACCGCCGAAAGAATCACCAGCGCGGGAGTCGGCGCGGAGCTGTAGGCGGGGGCCATCCAGGTATGAAAGCCTATGAGGGGTATCTTGATCGCAAACGCCAGCAGGAATCCGGCCGCCAGCCAGATCGATGTTTTCGGGTCGAAATGGAGAGTGGCGAGCCTGTCATACGCGAAACTCCACGAACCGTGAAGATCGTAATACTCGTACCCGAGATAAAGAATGGAAAAAAGCATCGCCATGGAGCCAAGCACCGTCATTAGCAGGATTTTCATGGCGTGAAACTGGTTCATGCCGTGGCCGTAGCGCCCGATCATGATAAAGATGGGCAGCAGCATCGTCTCCCAGAAGAGATAGAAGAGAATCAGATCCAGTGAGAGCACAGCACCCGTTACACCGGTTTGCAGCAGCAGCATGTTGTACCAGTAGCCCCGTTTTTCGTAATGCCACATATAAAGATGAAGCAGCGGCATCAAAACGGCGATCATAAGCAAAATGACCAGGGAGATCGCATCGAGACCAAGGTAGTAGGAGATGCCGTAATTTTTTATCCAGGGCAGATGGCGAACGAACTGCATCCCCGATGCGTGGGGATCGAAATGGAGAGTGGCATAAAACACCAGTGCCAGAACCGCCAGGGCCGACAGCATCGCCCCGATGCGCAATACGGCGTGCGAAACCCTCAAAAGCCCCATCACCATCGCGAAGAGCATCGGGAGAAAGACAATCAGACTGAGCAACATTTCCATCATCGACCTCCGATACCCTGAAGAATATAGAGCGAAAGCCCCGCGATACCCGCCATGATATAAAGGGCATACCACCGGACATTGCCGTTTTGCAAAAGCGCAAACCCGCCTGCCATCAGACGGTAGCCGCCGACACCCAGGCCAATGATGCCGTCGACGAGACGGTTGTCGACCACCCTGTCGAAAAAGCGGCTCAGACCGCGAAGCGGCCTGACGAAGAGCGCATCGTAAAGGGCGTCGATATACAGAGTACGGTAAAGCAGTGTCTGCCACGGCGCCCCAATCTCTTCACGCACCGCCTGTTTGACAAATTTCACGTAGGCGACATAGATGCCCGCCAATGCGACAAGGACATTGAAACCATCAAGCAGCATCTCCTGAAGGTGCCCTACATGCACCGGTCGGTCGGCAAGATGCAAAAAGAGAGCGAACCCGTCTCGGCCGCCATAGGCTTCCGGCACACCGAGGAATCCTGCCAAGGCACTGCCGGCGGCCAGGATGACGAGAGGCCATGTCATCGTCGGAGGAAGCGGCCGCGGTTCGAGATTTTTCTCCGCCGGGGCGACGAAGACGACGAAAAAGAGGCGGAACATGTAGTAAGCGGTCAGATAGGCCGTTGCGACACCTACCGTCCAGATAAGATAGTGATGGGAAGCGAAGGCGTGGGCGAGAATGGCGTCTTTGCTGAAAAATCCCGAAAAAGGCGGGATACCGCTGATGGCGAGGGTCGCTATCAGCATCGTCAGCGTGACCAGCTTCATGCGTTTGCGCAAGCCGCCCATTTTGAAAATGTCCTGCTCGTGATGCAGGGCGATAATCACCGCACCCGCCCCCATAAAAAGGAGCGCTTTGAAAAAGGCGTGGGTGAAGAGATGGAAGATGCCGCCGCTGTAAGCCCCCAGTCCCACGCCGATGAACATATAGCCAAGCTGGGACATCGTCGAATAGGCGAGTATCTTTTTGATATCACGCTGATAGCAGGCGAAAACCGCCGCGAGGATGGCCGAAGCGGCGCCGATGGAGGCGATGAAAACGCCAACGTCCGGCACCATGTTGTACATAAAAGCGAAGCGCGCGACCATATAGACCCCCGCCGTGACCATCGTGGCGGCGTGTATCAGTGCTGACACGGGCGTGGGGCCGGCCATGGCGTCGGGCAGCCAGACAAAGAGCGGAATCTGCGCCGATTTTCCCATGGCACCGATGAAAAGAAGCATCCCAACGAGCCCAACCATTTCGATGTCGATATCGCCGATATGCGCGGCGATATCGAAAAAGGTGAAACCGTGGCTTCCGACCAGGGCGAAAAGCAGCCCCAGGCCGCTGATGAAGCCGAAATCCCCCACCCTGTTGACGATAAAGGCTTTGTTGGCCGCTTTGACGTTGGCCGGGTCTTCGTAATACCAGCCAATGAGCAGGTAGGAAGCGAGTCCTACCAGTTCCCACCCGATAAACATGATGATAGGGTTGTCCGCCAGCACGAGAAGAAGCATGCTTCCGAGGAAGAAGTTGAAATAGGCGAAAAACTTGCCGAAGCTCCTCTCTTTCCACATGTACCCGACAGCGTAGATATGGATGAGAGAGCCCACGAACGTGACGATAAAGAGCATCACGGCACTCAGTGCGTCGGCCATCAGGGTGACATCGATATTGAAACGACCCACGGCGATCCATTGAAAGAGCGTATAGGTGAAAACCGACCCTTTCGGGGCGTGCATCATGTTGCCCAGTACCATGGCTCCGAACATCGCGGAGAGTATCGGACCGGATATGCCAAGCAGCGCGTAGAGCCCGTCCATGGATCGGCTTCGGGGAAAAGCGAGGTGCAAAAGCCCGATGATCAGAGCACCCAGAAACGGCAAAACCAGAATCCAGCCAAGAATCGGCAGCGACAAAGAGGGGTTCATGACCATCTCCTGTGGGCCAGGTCGGCGAATGCGTCACTGTCGACACTCCGTTTTTTACGGTAAAGCTGCACGATCATGGCCAAAAAGAGCGCCGCCTCGGCGGCGATGACACCGATCATAAGCAGTGCGATGACGGAACCGCCCATATCGGGCCGAAGGCGGGAAAATGTGGCCAGTACGAGATTCACGGCATTGAGCATCAACTCGATGGACATGTAGATGACAAAAACGTTTCTGCGGCTTGCGACCCCGACGAACCCGATGCAAAAAAGCGAGGTGGCAAGCGCGAAAAAGGTTTCAGGTGCGAAGATCATAAGCCTGCTCCTTCTTCCCGATGATAATCGCGCCGACCATGGCGGCCAGCAGCAGCAACGAGAGAATTTCGAACGGCAGCACCCAGTCGGAAAAGAGGGTTTTGCCGACGGCCTCGATCGTGCCGAACCCCTCTTTTGCTTCGGGAAAGCGGTTCGCCACCGAAACGAGCGTTTCATACAGCAGCCATCCGAAGGGGGCTGTGACGATAGAGGCTGTCACGAACCAGAGGGGTTTGAAACGCTCCTTTGGAAACTGCTCCTCTTTCAGATTGATGGTCAAAACAACAATGAGCGTCAACACAACCACGGCCCCGACGCTGACAAGAATCTGTGCGAGGAAGAGAAACGACTGAGCAAGCAGCGCGAAAAGCCCGGCGACGGCCAGCAGGACGGCCAGAAAACCGATGGCGCCGGTCGCGGGGCGTCTGGCGACGACCACCGTCAAAGCGCCCACCATCAAAAACGAAGCAAGCAACGTCAAAACAATTTTTTCAGGCACGGCTGGTATCCTCCCCGAATGCGCATGTATGGGCGAGCAATTGCTCTTTTTCCAAAACGAAATCCTCACGATTTTTACCGGTAACCGAAAAGATGCCGGTATCCATCCGTATCGCGTCGCAGGGGCATGCCTCGACGCAATAACCGCAGAAGATGCACTCCAGCGTGTCGATGGCGAAGCGTGCGGGCATCTTTTCCTCGATACCGTCGTCTCTTTCGGTGGCCACGATGTGAATGCACTGCGCCGGACAGGCGGTAGCGCACATGAAACAGGCCACACACCGGATCGAGCCGTCTTCCCGATGGGTCAGGCGATGCAGGCCGCGGTATCGGGGGGTGATATCCGTCGGTTGCTCTTCGGGATATTCCAATGTCTCAACGCTGTTGATATCGGAAAGGTTACGCGCCAGATGGCGGACGGTCACCTTCAATCCCTCCAAGATGGCGGGCAGATATACCTTCTCTTTTTTGCTTTCTCCGAAGCGTGGAACGGTTTTGATTCTCTTAGTCATGATGCGGCTCCTACGACGACGATGGCGGTGATAAATATGTTCAGAAGCGAAAGCGGCAGAAGGCCGTGCCAACCGAGCCACTGCACCTGGTCGTACCGAAAGCGCGGCAGCGTCCAGCGGACCACAATGAAAAAGATGTTGAACGCCATCAGTTTCACCACGAAAACGGCAATCTGCAAAAGGGTGACGGCGATCGCCGTGCCCACGGAACCTTCCGGAAGCAGGCTGATATAGATTAATATCAATTCGATGACTGCCGTCATGCCGATGAGCACACGCGTCAGTACCTTCGTTTCGAAGTGGCGTCCCCAGTCGGTGGAGACGGTGGGACGCACCGTATTGTTCTTCTTCATCCATTGGATGAAGAGCCAGACAGCGGGGGGAAGCAGCAGGAGAATCACCCATGCAAAAGCCGGGAAGTGAACCAGCAGTGTCTGTGTGGATACCCAGGGGAGCTGGTATCCGCCGAAAAACATCGTGATGATGACGGCGCTGGCCGTATTCATCGCCACATATTCACCCATGAAGTACATGGCGAACTTCATCGCCGTATATTCGGTGAAAAACCCTGCGACGATTTCACTCTCCCCTTCGGCGACACTGAAGGGCGCCCGATTGGTCTCCACAAACAGCGCGACGATGACGACGATGGCGGCCAGCGGCTGCACCAGTACTCCCCAGGCAGGCAGAAAGCCCAATACCGTTCCGCTTTGCCAGTGGACCATCGCATTGAAATCGATCGTGCCGTAGGTGAGTATCATGCTGATAATTCCCAGCCCCAGCGCCAGTTCGTAACTGACCATCTGGGAGGCGGCCCGCATGGCGCCCAGCAGGGAGTATTTGTTGTGACTGAGCCATCCGCCGAACACCATGCCTATAACACCCACGGAACCGATGGCCAGATACCACAGGATGCCGTAATCCACCGGTAGCGCCTGGATGCGCATCCGTTCTCCCTCAATGATCAGGTCGTCAGCGAAGGGAATCACCATAAAGGCCAACAGCGCCGCGGCGAAGGTGATCATCGGCGCTAGGATGAAAATCCAGCGCCCTTTGCCGATATGGGCGGGATAGTACTCCTCTTTGACCACCAGTTTTATGACATCGGCGAAGGATTGGACCACGCCGCCCAGACGAAAGCCGAAAAGATTGGTACGGTTCGGTCCCAGGCGGTCTTGTATGAGTCCGCAGACGCGCCTCTCCAGCCAGACAAGCACCGGAATCATCAAAAGCGCAAGGAGCGCCGCCAGTACGATAGTCACGAGTGTCACGACAATGGCTACAGTGCTCATACCACACACCTTTCACCCAGATCGAAGGCTTCGAGCCACCGAAGCACCGTCGGCACCGGTTCGTTGGGGAAAATCGCCTGTTCGCACCGCTGTGCGATGCCATCGACATTTACAAGCGTGCCGGCGGTTTCGCTCCATACGGCGATAGGCAGCGTCAGGAGTGTTCCGCTCTCTCTTTTGGGCCGGTGGGTGAGAAAGTCGATACGCCGCTTGACATCGAGGGTATCCGCCGCCGGATGGTTGAAGTTTATGAGCAGTACCCCCTCTTCCACTTCCGGCATCGTGGTATCGATAGCCAGTCGTTCCACACCTCTGGCGTTGGCAGCGCGCATCGGTTGTTTGAGCCAGTCGTCTTTGAATTCGTCGTCGATATAGCTTTCCAAAGGCGCATGGAGCGCCGCGCCGATTTCGTTGGAAAAGATCCTGATCATCTCCAGCTCTTCGGTAAAGAGATTGGCGTCGGCCAGCACGACGATGGGGCCGTTATGGGCTTCAAGAAGCGTTTTCAAACGTGCTTCCGCCTCCTCGAAACCGATCGGCCCACTTTCAGAAAGAGCCTCTTTCAAACGCCCGTGCTGCAGCCTTTTGTAACCAAGGCGTCCCGCGTCGCAGATGAAGTGGCCGTTGATGTCGGGATTTTTCCGCGGACGGAAGCGGTAGATCGTATCGTCCTGGTATTTCAGTCTGGCATGGTCGATGAAGATGTTGCACCCTTTGGCGCAGCCGTGGCAGACAGAGGGTGTGGAGGTCAGAAACCAGACACGCTGCTGAAAACGGAAATCTTTGCTCGTCAACGCGCCAACGGGACAGAGGTCGACGATATTCATGGCATACCCGTTGTGCAGCTTGCGCCCCGGCATCGTATCGACACGGGAAAGATCGCCGCGCCGGACGATGCCCAGTTCGTTGGTTTTGGTGATGTTCGACGTAAAGCGGGTGCAACGCTGACAGAGCACGCACCGCTCCTGGTCGAGCATCACGTTGGCACCCAGGTCCAGATGCTTCTTGAAGTGGAGTTTCTTTGCCTTGTCGACCTTTCCGTGGTAGAGGCCGTAGTCCATGTAGTAATCCTGAAGCGAGCACTCCCCCGCCTGGTCGCAGATGGGGCAGTCTACCGGGTGGTTGATAAGCTGCAGCTCCAGAATGCCGCGACGGACCTTCCGTATGTTTTCGGTATCAGTTCGTACCACCAGCCCCTCTTCCACGAAAGTGTCGCAGGAGATCTGGGGGCGCTTTTTCCCTTCGATCTCCACCATGCACATGCGGCAGTTGCCGTCGGGCCCCAGCGCTTCGTGGTAACAGTAGTAGGGGATGTTGAAACCATGCTCGAGCAGCACCTGCAGCAGTATGGCGCCCTCTTCCGCTTCGATGATTTTTCCGTCGACCGTGAATTTCACCTTTTTGCTCATTTCACGTTCCTCAAATAGGCTACGAATTCGCTTCTGAATTTGGTGACGAAACCGTCGATGACGCCGGAAACGGCCGGTGCGAAGACGCAGATAGTCTTGCCGTTCATCGTCCAGGCAATGTCGAGGAGTTTGTCGATATCCTCTTTGCCGCCCTCTCCGGCAAGCACCGATGCGACGATGGCATCCACCCAACCGGTCCCCTCCCGGCACGGGGTACACTGGCCACACGATTCGTGATGGTAGAACTCCAGCAGATTTTTGAGAGCGGCGACCATATCGACACTCTCGTCCATCACGATCATCCCCCCGGTTCCCAAAGAGGAGCCCATGGACCGCATGCTTTCGTAGTCGAGTTTCGCTTCCATAACCTCTTCTGCCGTCAAAATCGGAGTGGAAGCGCCGCCGGGAATGACCGCTTTGAGCCGTTTGCCGTCTTTGACACCGCCGCCAAAATGTTCGATATACCGCCACATCGGTGTACCGAATTCCGCTTCGTAGACACCGGGACGGTTCACATGGCCGCTCAGGGCGAAGAGCATCGCTCCGGGACTCTTTTCGGTACCGAAAGCGCGGTAGGCCTCCGCCCCCTGCTCGACAATGAACGGAACCGTCGCGATCGTCTCCACATTGTTCACCAGTGTGGGTTTGCCAAAATACCACTCCGGCTCTTTTTTGTGGGGTTTGAGACGGGGGTGACCCCGTTTGCCCTCCATCGACTCCAAAAGTGCCGATTTCTCCCCGCAGATATAGGCTCCGGCACCCCGATGAATCGTCACGTCGACCCGGTAGCCGTGCCCCATGACCTTCTCTCCCAGAATCTCCGCTTCGTAGGCTTCGTCAACGGCGCGCTGCAGCACTTTTTGAAACGTATGGTATTCGCCGCGTATGTAGATGTAGGCGTCGTGGGCACCAATGGCGTAACAGGTGAGAATGATCCCTTCGATCAACAGGTGGGGATCTTTCGTGATGACCTGGCGGTCTTTGAAGGTTCCCGGCTCGCTCTCGTCGCAGTTGACAGTGAGAATTTTGACGGGGTCGGGATGCTCCGCCGTCAGTTTCCACTTGCCGCAGGCGAGTGCCCCGCCGCCCCCCTTGCCCCTCAGACCACTGGCTTCAATTTCGTCCATCACCCATTTCGCTCCATTGGCGAAGGCTTTCTCGACGGCTTTGTAGGCCCCATGTTCCAACGCCACTTCCAGCCTGTGGCTATCCGGCAGGTCGAACCGCCGACTCACGATTTTCACTTCACGCACAGCAGGATCACCACCGACAACCCCATTCATTCCAACCCCTCCAGTATCTCGTCCACCTTCATGGGGGTGAGATTTTCGTACAGCGTATCGTTGATCTGCATCACAGGCGCCGTGCCGCAGGAGCCCAGGCACTCCACCTGCGAAAGAGTGAACCGCCCGTCTGTCGTCGTCTCCCCCACATCGATGCCCAGCCGCTCTTTCAAATGTTCCAGAATTTCCCCTTTTCCGCACAACGCACAAGAGAGCGTCTTGCATAGCTGGATATGGTAGGTTCCCACCGGTTCGAGATGAAACATCGTATAGAAGGTCGCTACCCCATATACCTTCATCGGAGGTACCCCCAGATACTCTGCCACGGCGTCGATGGCATCCATCGAAATCACACCCTCCTGCTCCATCACCTTCCACAGTGCCGGCAGCATCAGCGCCTCTTTGCTCGGGTAGCGCTCCGCCAGCGCATCCAGCGCTTCGAGGGACTCCTTTTTCCATTGAAAACTCATAGAACCATCCTTGAAAAAGGGGTGGATGACATTGTCATCGCGTCCAATATGAACAGATTCATCGATCCATCTCCCCGGCGATGATGTTCAGGCTTCCCAGTGTCATGATGGCGTCGGCCACCTGATACTCCTCGATGATTCTGGGATAGGCCTGCATATGCAGAAAACTGGGCGCGCGCACCTTCACCCTGTAGGGCGTACCGCTGCCGTCGCTGACGATATAAAAGCCCAACTCCCCGTTTGCCGCTTCGGTAGCGCCGTAATGTTCGCCCGCCGGCACTCTCACCCCTTCGAAAATCAGTTTGAACTGGTTCATCGTTCCCTCGATGGTACGGTAGACTTCTTCTTTGGGCGGAAGCGTTACGGCCCGGTCATCCACGTTGACGGGGCCTTCGGGCATCGCTTTGACCGCCTGTTCGATAATGCGGATGCTCTGTAGCATCTCTTCGAAGCGCACCATCATCCTGTCGTGGGTGTCTCCGACACTGCCGACGACCATGTCGAAATCGAACTGGTCGTAATAGTAGTAGGGGTCGGCGAAGCGCAGGTCGTACGCGACCCCGCTGGCACGAAGGTTGGGACCGGTGAACCCCCAGCTTATCGCATCTTCGGCGGAAACGGGCGAAATGTTCTGCACCCGTTCGTTGAAGATGCGGTTGTGCTGCGTCATCCTCAGCGTCTCGTCGATCCCTTTGCGCACCTTTTTGAGAACATCCTCCAGGTCCTCCCGCCAGCCCTCGTAGAGGTCGTGGGCCATACCGCCGATGCGCATGAAACTGTTGGTCAACCGCGCCCCGGTCAGTTTGCTTAGGAAATCGTAGGCGTCGTTGCGGGGGTTGAAAAGATACCAGTAGTTGGTCTGCGCCCCCATGTCCAGAAGCCCCGCCGCCAGACAGACCAGATGGTCGATGATGCGCGAAAGTTCCGCCAGAACGACCCGAATGAATATGGCGCGATCGGGCAGCGTGAGACCCAGCATATCCTCCACGGCTTTGGCGAAGCCTATATTGTTCATCAGCGCCGAACAGTAGTTGAGCCGGTCGGTGTAGGGGATGATCTGATTGTAGGTGTGGTTTTCGCAGCTCTTTTCGAATCCCCGGTGCAGGTAGCCGATTTCGCTCGCACCCGCCACGATACGCTCCCCGTCCAGGGCCACGATGGTACGGATGGTGCCGTGGCTGGCGGGATGGGAGGGGCCGAGGTTGAGCACCATCAGGTTGTCCCGCTGCAGGTCGTATCCTTTCGATGCGGCCCGGGGGCCAAGCTCGTCCAACATGTCCTGGGTTTGCGTGCAGTACTGCCCCTGGGTGATGGGGTAATCTTTGCGCAGGGGATGGCCAACGAACTGCAGGTGGTTCAAAATCCGCTTCAACGTCGGATGGTTTTGGAAGCGAATGCCGTACTGGTCGTACACCTCCCGCTCCAGCCAATCGGCCGCGAGATAGAGGGGCGTGATCGACGCGACACCGGTCTTGGGATCGGGCACCGGTACTTTGAGCGCCAGCGTTCTTGTAAAATCCCTGTGGCGAAAGAGGTAGATAAGCTCGAAGCGGGTTTTCGGAGGTCTGGCCAGTTTCAGGTTGTCCACCGCCGTCACGTCCAGCAGCATCGCGTACCCGCTGATCTCTTTGAGGTGCTTTACTGTCCGAAAAAGTGTTTCGGCTTCGACCGAAATCGCCGGGAGTGTTTTCATCGAAGAGACCGGCGTCGCGGAAATGGACGCATCCTGAAGAGAGCGGATTTCAGGAATTTCTCTTTCACTCATCGAGAATGCCTTTGAAATCGGGGTGGCGCGGCTGCAGCGCCGGCTCTTTCCAGAGCATCTTCTGAATCTCCACGACGGCATCGAGCAGCGCTTCGGGCCGCGGCGGGCAACCGGCGATGTAAACATCGACCGGCACGATTTCATCGATACCCTGCAACGTCGTGTAGTTGTCGTAAAAGCCGCCGGATGAGGCGCACGCCCCCATGCTGATGACCCAGCGGGGCTCGGGCATCTGGTCGTAGATCTGCTTGAGAATGGGTGCCTGCTTGTAACTGACGGTGCCGGCGACAACCAGCAAATCGGCGTGGCGGGGCGAAAAACGCAACACTTCCGCCCCGAAACGGGCGATATCGTAACGGCTCGCGGCCGTCGCCATGAATTCGATGGCGCAGCAGGCGGTGCCGAAAACGAAGGGCCAGAGCGAACTCTGCCGTCCCCAGTCGATGACGGCGTCTATACGCGTCGTGATGACCGAATCGCCCAGCATATTCTGGTCGATCAGCTTCTGTGCCGTCAAATCCATCGAAGTATCCTCGATCTATAGACATAGACCAGGCCGCCGACAAGCAGCCCCATGAACACGAACATCTCCATGAGTCCGAACCACCCCAGGTCGCGAAGCTCGACCGCCCACGGAAAGAGATAGAGGACCTCCACGTCGAAGATGAGGAAAACGACCCCTACAAGAAAGAATCGGACATTGAACGCATCGAAGGGGTCTTTGACCGTCTTTCGCACACCGCTTTCATAGACTTCGTTTTTGCGGACATTGTCGCTTTTGGCACCGATATATCGTGTCAGATGAAACACCGCCGGCAAACCGACCACCAATATGGCGATAATCGCGGATGAGAGCAGCAGAGAGCCTGTCATACCGATCCTTGTTGAATTTTATTTCTCATCATAACCCAAAGCAGATGTGAGAAAGATTAATTTCTGCTGCCGCAGATGTAACAGACATCTACGGGCGCATAGGCGGAATGGGGAGTGTCGGCGTCGCTTTCCATCCTGTCTCCGGGCATCAGCTCGAGCGTCTCGCCCTTTTCGACAATACGGAGCCGACCTGAAAGTATCCAGCGCACCTCATGGTGGGGGTGGGTATGCTCGCCGTAATGCGTGCCGGCGCTGTCGCACCATTTGAAGATCTTGAAATACCCTTCTTTTTCCAACGTTTCGCGTATCACCTGTTCGTCCATGATACCGGTATGGATAGCCACAGCCATCACAACGCCTTCGAATCGACGATGAACGTAACCGGTCCGTCGTTGTGGATCTCCACATCCATCATGGTGCCGAACTCCCCTGTGCGAACCGGCACATACGTTTCCAGGGTTTCGCAAAAACGTTCATATAGCCGTTTGGCCTCCT
Source organism: Hydrogenimonas urashimensis (assembly GCF_016593255.1). Taxonomy (NCBI): domain Bacteria; kingdom Pseudomonadati; phylum Campylobacterota; class Epsilonproteobacteria; order Campylobacterales; family Hydrogenimonadaceae; genus Hydrogenimonas; species Hydrogenimonas urashimensis. The sequence continues at coordinate 428,834 of NZ_AP023212.1, forward strand.
TGGGCGGCATCGCATCGTCGAAACTGGGGCGTCGTCCTTTTTTGACGCTGCCAGCCAGAGTGAACTGGCTCACCACCAGCGCTTCGCCGCCGACATCGAGAATACTCCGGTTCATTTTGCCCGCTTCGTCGGCGAAAATACGCAGGTGGACCAGCTTGGGTACAAGCTTGTTTATATCGCTTTCGCTATCCTCCTTCAAAACGCCAAGAAGAATGGTGAATCCCCGTCCGATACGGGCGATTTCGTCACCATCGACACTTACCGAGGAGCGGCTGACCCTCTGCACAAGTGCAATCACCGTTTGTGGCCTTCATCTTTTTTATCGGCTTCCGTGTCGCTTTTGCCATACCGCTCCTCATATTTGTTGGCGTGATATCCCCTGATGATCCATACCATAAAAAGTACGAAAGCGATGAGCATGATGGTATCCATGACCGATTTCACATAAGCTCCTTGAAAGTTTTGAAATTCTGTCGTACCGCTTCGTAAGCGACGATACCTACGGCGATGGAGATGTTGAGGCTGCGCCCTTCCGGCGTCATTGGAATCGTGATGCAGCGCTCTTCGTAGCGTTTCAACAACGCTTCGGGCAAGCCGGAGGTTTCACTGCCAAAGAGCAGCCAATCTCTTGGACGGTAATCGGCCTCGAACCAGGGGCGGTCGGTTCTGGTGGTGGCGAGCCAAAGCCGCTCGTCACCGTGGGTCTGTAAAAAAGTCTCCAGCGAGGGCCAGATGGTGGGTGCGAGTTTGTGCCAGTAGTCGAGTCCCGCACGTTTCAGCCTAGTATCGGTGATTTCGAATCCGAGCGGCTCGATGAGATGGAGTTTCGCTCCCATATTGACGCAAAGGCGTCCGATGGTCCCGGTGTTGGGTGCGATTTTGGGTTCGACAAGGACGATGTTGAGCATTCACGATAACTCCATACAAAGATGATAAAATTGTAACCAAAAAAGAAGGTCGATCGGATGAAACGGTTATTGATGCCATTTTTGCTGCCCCTGCTGCTTTTGATCGGATGCGCCAAAGCGCCGATCACGGGCCGAACTCAGATTATGATGGTCACTCCCCAGCAGGAGAAGGCGATGGGTTTCCAGGCGGAGAAGGAGATTCTGAAAAAAGAGAAGCTCTCCACCGACCAGGCTCTGATCGCCCGTGTCCGACGTATCGGCATGCGTATCGCGAAAGCGACCGAACTGAATCTCGACTGGAAGTTCTATGTCATCGAAAAACCTGATGTCGCCAACGCTTTCTGTCTTGCCAACGGCCATGTTTTCATCTATACCGGCATTTTAAAGTATACCGACAACGATGCCCAACTCGCCACTGTCATGGCCCACGAGATCGGCCACGCCATCGCCCATCATGTCGCCGAGCAGGTGAGCATGGCGATGGTCACCAACATTGCGGCGACGGCGGCGGCTATCGCCATTGAGCACAATGTCAAATCGAGTACCGAAGAGGCGGCTTATATGGCGGCATTGGGACTTGGCGCCAACATGGGCATCGTGCTTCCCTATTCGAGGATGCTCGAATCGGAAGCCGACCATATCGGCCTGATGCTGATGGCCAAAGCGTGCTACGACCCCCGTGAATCGATCAAATTCTGGAAAAAGTTCGCCAAAAAAGGGAAGGAGCCCATCGTCTACTTCTCGACACACCCCTCTTCCGCCCAGCGCATCGAGCAGCTGACAGAGCTGATGCCGCAGGCGATGAAAATCTACCGTCAAAGCGGCTGTGAAAAGAGTGTATCGGCTGCCGATTCGCCACTTTGAAAGAAAGTAAAAGCCCCTCCTCTTTAGGCAGTTCGCTCAGAGAGTCATTCGCGGCCGTAGAGTCGTGCCATACGCCCCACTCTTTCAAAATCGCATGCTTGCAGCTGCGCTTCACTGACACGCCAGCACCAGTTGTTTTCGGGATGGCCGGGCCGGTTCATCCGCGCGTTGGACCCCAGGCCAAGGATATCCTGGAGGGGGATGAGTGCAAAGAGCGATACGGATGCGAGTGCCTCGCGTATCATCGCCCAGTGAATCTCCCTGTCGCTTCGGCTGAGATAGGATGTCACGTACGCTTTATTGTCGATCGATTCGAACCAGCCGACCGTCGTGTCGTTGTCGTGGGTGCCGGTGTAGATGACGCTGTCGCGTACGCCGTTGTGGGGCAGATAGGGATTTTGGGCATTGCCGTCGAAGGCAAACTGCAGTATCTTCATGCCAAGCAGATTGAATTCGTCCCGGAGTCTCTCCACTTCCGGAGTGATCACTCCCAGATCCTCCGCGATGATCGGAAGATGTCCGAGTCTCTCTTTCAACTTTTTGAAAAAACGCCGGCCGGGCCCTTTGACCCATTCGCCGTTGACCGCCGTCTCTTCCTCGGCCGGAATCGACCAGTAGGCCACAAACCCCCTGAAATGGTCGATGCGGATGATATCGTAAAGCGCCAGGCTTTTTTGCAGACGCAGGATCCACCATGCGAAATCCTCTTCTTCCATCCTGTTCCAGTCATAAAGGGGATTGCCCCATCGCTGACCCGTGGCGCTGAAATAATCGGGCGGTACGCCGGCGACGGCGGTAGGCCTGCAGGATTCATCCAGCTGAAAAAGAGCCGGGTGGGCCCAGACATCGCTGCTGTCTTCGGAGACGTATATGGGCAAGTCACCGATGATCTGTACCCCTTTCGCGTTGGCGTAAGCTTTCAAACGCTTCCACTGGCCAAAAAAGAGATACTGAAGAAATTTCTGAAACGCAATCTCCTCTTCCAACACCTTTTTTTTATGGGCCAGCGCCTTCGGATCGCGCTTGACGATTTTCGTGTCCCATTCGTACCAGATTTTTCCGCGATACTCTTTTTTCAGTGCCATGAAGAGGGCATAATCTTCCAGCCACTCCCTCTCTTCGTGGCAAAAAATCTCAAAGCGCCCTTTTTCCTCCTTGCCAGCATGCTCGCTGAACCGCAGAAAAGCGCTTTTTAACAGAGGCATTTTGTAGGCGGCGACCCAGTCGTAATCGACACGGTTTTCATCGAAATCAAACCGCTTGCCGGAAACGTTCTCATCGAGCCATCCCGCCTCCTGGACCATCCGCAGGTCGATCAGCAGAGGGTTGCCGGCGAATGCCGAGTAGCTCTGATAGGGAGAGTTTCCGTAGCCGGTGGGCCCGAGGGGGAGTATCTGCCACAAACCCTGTCCGTTTTCACAAAGCACATCTATCCACCGGTAGGCAGCCTTTCCGAAAGTTCCGATACCGTACTCCCCCGGAAGCGACGTGGGATGGAGGAGAATACCACTCTTTCTTTCGTTGAAACAGTTTTCTCGCGAATGGTTGTCTGACATCTTTTTTCACTCCTGATTGCTCAAACGCGTTCATATTATCCCCAACTCTCCCTTATCCGAAGATAAGCGTCTTTATCGCATCACATGTGTTACAATTCATATAATATTTCATAAGCAACCATGTTGCGGCCCGCCGTTCGTACGGCAACCGCTTCGTTGTTCAGTTTCAAAGGATAGAGTCATGCATCACAGCGATATTCTCATTATCGGGGGCGGCCCTGCCGCCATGGTCACCGCGGGGACGGCGCGTCAGTACTATCCCAATAAATCGGTCACGGTACTTAAAAAAGGGAAAGACTCCATGGTGCCCTGTGGCATACCCTACGTCTTCGGCCCGCTTCTAGAATCGGTGGAGGATGACATGATTCCCTGCGGCGACATGGCGGCGAAGATGGGTACCGAACTGATCGTCGAGGAGGCGGTGGGTATCGACTTCGAAAAAAAGAGGGTCGCCGGAAAGAGTGGGGAGTCCTACGGCTATGAAAAACTGATCATCGCAACAGGCTCGGTACCGAAAATTCCCAGACAGATTGCCAATCACGACGCACCAGGTGTCTTCTTTGTGCCTAAAGATCCCGACTACATCCGAAAGATGCATGCTGAAATGGCCGGCATGAAAAAGATCGTCGTCGTCGGCACCGGTTTCATCGGGATAGAGATCGCCAACGAATTCCAAGACAGCGGCAAAGAGGTCACACTGGTCGGTTCGCGCCTGCTCAAACACTCTTTCGACCCCGAAGTGAGCAGCTATATGGAAAAGATCGTCGAAAACAAAGGGATTGTTCACTACAAAAACCAGCGTACATGCGAAATCGTTCTCGACGAACGTGGGCATGCGTGTGGGGTGAAATTCGAAGACGGCGAAGTGGTGGCATGTGACGGGGTGGTACTGGCCACGGGTTACCGTCCCAACACCGATCTTGCCAGAAAAAGCGGCCTTTCGATGCGTCAGGGCGATACGATCTACGTGGATGAGTATATGCGTACGACGCAACCGGATGTCTTCGCCATTGGAGACTGCGCCGAAAAGCGCCACTTCATCACCAAACGAACGATTCCGGTGATGCTCGCATCCACCGCTACCGCCGAAGCGCGGATTGCCGTGGCGAACCTCTACAGCATCAATCTGGTCAAATCCTTTTCCGGTACCATCGCCATCTTCTCCACCGTCATCGGCGACACCTGTTTCGGCTCGGCAGGTATCACGGAAGAGGATGCCAGAAAACAGCGGATCGATATCACGACAACGGTGGTGACGGTGCCGGACAAACATCCCGCGAAGCTTCCCAACAGTCACGAACAGGCGGTCAAGCTGATCGCCAGCCGTGCCACGGGCCAGCTCATCGGCGCACAGGTGGTCGGCGGCATCGATATCGGCGAAATGATCAACATGCTCGGTACCATCATCGAAAACCGTATGACCGTTTTCGACCTTCTGGGACTTCAGGTGGCGACGCATCCGCTGCTCACTTCGGCCCCCACCACCTACCCCATCATCGTGGCGGCCCAGAATATCGCCGCCCGAACTTTGGGAGCCTGATTCCTGGCGTCACGCGGGGGGTCATCTTCTGCCCAACCTTTCAGAGCAACGGGAAAGAAGTGGATATGCTATGATTTTGCATGGATAAAAAATCCCTGCTCCTGGCCGTAATGTTTCTCTGCACGACCTTTGGATGGGGCATAGAACCGCTGAAAATCGACGAAATCCAGTGGTATACACCGGACCTTTACAAAAAACCTCCAAAAAGCGGCGTAGCCTACGGATGGAACGCCATCGATACGAAGTGGCTCTATATGAAGGCACTGGCGATGATCGCCTTCGATTACAACCACTTTCACCAAGACCAAAAAAATATCGAAACAGTCGGCGAACTGGAGAGTTACAACCGATGGGATATCCGGGGCGCCCGCGCCGGCGTCGCCGGATCGATCCATTTTTCCCGTCCCTGGAGTTACCTGATCTCAGGAACGCTCAATCACTGGAGCAAAACCTTCGACGAAAGGAATCAGGGGAAATACGACATTCTCGACTGCATGGTGAGCATACCGTTATGGGGTGAATACGGACGCATTCAGCTGGGCAAGATGAAGGAGCCGGTCTCGATGGAGCGCGTGATGGGCATGGTCTTCGAACAGACGATGGAGCGCCCGATGCATCTGGACGCGCTTCTGCCGTCAAGAAACATCGGTATCGCGCTCCTTGATACCCTTTATGACGGTCGGCTGCGGTGGCGCATAGGGATTTTCAACGACTGGATCGAGAGAGACGATAGCTCCTTTTTTGAAAACAACATTGTCTATGCGGGCCGTCTTACAGGGTTGCCCTACGAAGATGTGGGCAAAAAGCAGCTTGTGCATATCGGCGGTTCTTTCCGCTACGAAGATGTCAAACGAGGAAGCGTCCGGTACGACGTGGGACCAGAAAACTGGTTCGTCGACTCCTGGCTCGATACGGGAGAGATACCCGCCGACGCCACACAAACCGCCAACCTGGAAATCACCTATCTGAATGGGCCGCTCTGGCTCGCGTCGGAATATACCGCCACGCGGGTCGATTCACCGAAGATGGACGATCCCTTCTTTTCGGGCTGGCATGTCACTTTCAACTATTTCCTTACGGGTGAATACCGCGGCTACAATTACCAAAGAGGCACCGTCCGGCGCATCATACCCCAGGAGAATTTTTTCGGCGGCGGATGGGGGGCGCTGGAACTTTCCCTCCGATACTCAACACTCGACCTCGACAGTAAAGAGGTTCACGGGGGAAAGATGCAGATCACCTCGGCCGGTTTCATCTGGCATCCTATGCGTGAGACACAGTTTCATATCCAGTTCAGCCACGCGGAACTCGACAGTTTCAACCCAGCCAACTCCCGATCCACGGGAGGCAACGCCAACATCATCCAGCTGCGATGGCTTATCATCGTCGACTGAGCCGACGTCTGTTTTTCGCTTGTGCGCCTAAATCCCTTCGGCGATCATCGCGTCGGCGACACGCTTGAATCCGGCGATGTTCGCGCCATCGACATAATTGCCTTTCACGCCATACTCTTCGGCCGTTTGGGCCACATTGGTACAGATATGCTCCATGATGGTTTTGAGCTCCGCATCCACCTTTTCGAAACTCCACCGCATCATCTGGGCATTCTGGCTCATCTCAAGGGCGCTGACGGCCACACCGCCGGCATTGGCCGCCTTCGCGGGTCCGAAACAGATGCCGCTTTTTTGGAAATAGTGGATGGCCTCCGGAGTCGAGGGCATGTTCGCCCCTTCGGTAACGCTGACGCAGCCGTTTTTGACCAGCGCCTTGGCGTCCGTTTCGGTCAGTTCGTTCTGTGTGGCGCACGGAAAGGCGGCGTAACACGGGATATGCCAGGCGGCATGGCCCCCTTTGGGATAATCGGATACCGGAATATATTTCGCTTCCGGATGCTTTTTTGAGTACTCTTGCAGCGACACTCTTTTGACGAATTTCAACTCCTTGAGCAGCTCCAGGTCCACGCCCCTTGGATCGTAAACGGTCCCTTTCGAATCGGAGCATGTCACCGGCAATGCCCCGAGTTGGTAAAGCTTCTCGATGGCATGCAGTGCCACGTTTCCCGAACCGCTGACGGTACAGACTTTCTCTTTAAGAGGCTCTTTGTTCTCGATTTCGAGCATCTTTTCGGTGAAATAGACAACCCCGTACCCGGTCGCTTCCGGGCGCATCAGGGACCCGCCGAAGAAGAAAGGCTTTCCGGTCAGTACGCCTTCATAGGCGGATGTGATCTTTTTGTATTCGCCGAAAAGATAACCGATCTCCCGTGCCCCGACACCGATGTCGCCTGCCGGCACGTCGATACGGGGTCCGATATATTTGTGAAGTTCGCGCATGAAAGCCGAACAGAAGCTCATCACTTCGAAATCGGTTTTCCCTTTCGGGTCGAAATCGCTGCCCCCTTTGGCGCCGCCGATGGGCAGTCCTGTCAGGGCATTTTTGAGTATCTGTTCGAATCCCAGGAATTTGAGAACCCCTTCGTTGACGGTGGGATGGAAGCGCAAGCCGCCTTTATAGGGGCCCAGGGCATTGTTGAACTGGACGCGATAGCCGGTGTTGACCTGGATTTTGTTGTTTCTGTCAAGCCACTCCACTTTGAATTTGAAGATTCTATCAGGAACGACGAGACGTTGCACGATGGCATTTGCCTGATATTTCGGGTCGGAGAGATAGAGCGGCGCGATGGAAAGCAGCACCTCCTCCATCGCCTGGAAAAAAACATCATCCTCTTTACAGTTGGGATTTCTCAGACTTTTGATATATTCTCTTGCTTTCTCCAGCTCTTTTTCGTCCATACGGATCGCTTTGCCTTTACTCATATCGTTCCTTTATCACACTATTTTTTCGATTATAACAAAATTTTGTTTTATAAACCGATGTTATGCGATACCATCGTTGTTAAAGTAAAAAATGCGCAGCGACAGGAAACGACCGACGTTGTGCGAATGCCCTCAGACATCCTTATTGAGCGGTGATGAATTCACGCCTTCGGTATTAAAAGGAACGCCCGCGCCAACGTCGCCCAAAAGAGCGGAGATAGCCGGAAATTGGCGAAGATTTTTATACTTTCCGTTTTACACCCTCTTTTGGATTCAAAAAAAAATCAATGCACGAACGTGGAGCAATCCTTTTCCGCCACGTCGAAACGGAAGAGAGGTTTTTTGCTCGCTGCGGAGATATAGCGATAGGAGATGACGATTCCGCTTTTCAAAAAGCGTTGAGAGGTGCTACATACGCCGGCCATGACATTGCGCCGCATCCTCTCTTTTCCCTCTTTGATGATCTGATCGTCGCTTTTGGGGCCCGCATCGATTTCGAATGTATAGATTAGCATAACACCGTCGGCATCGATACCTGTGAGCCTGGTAAAGGGGTCGACCCGCTTTGGCAGCTCTTTCGAAAGCTCATGTGCCGCTGCTTTGACAACATTTTGATTCTGAAGGCGTATCTTTTCTGCCAATTCATCGGCCATGAGCAGTGTCGAAAGCATAGCCAGAGTTGTCAGCCAACCGAAGACGTTTTTCATGGGTTTCTCTCCTTGAACGGAAGTTTGGCGATTATAACATAGTGTCGATTCACAACCGACCCACAATCTATTGCGACAATACAGTTGAAGCCATCCGATATGGAGTGCATGCATAAGGAGAGAAGATGTGGGGCAATGCCGTTATGTTACTGGTGGGCACCGCCATCGCAGGAACCTTTGTCGTCACGAAAATGGCGAAAAAACACGAAGGAATCCGGTATGGGAAGGTGTTCGATTGCACAATGCGTCTTGAAACTTTCCTTCATAAACATCTTAACGCCCAAGGACGCGGTCTTCATGCGAAAATCAACAATGTCATCGACAGACTTGACACAACTGACGTGGATATTCTCAGGCAAATCGCGGCCGCAAGGGAGCACTTGCTGCAGGGTAGCGATTGTAAAATCGATCCCAACGCTTTCGACAGGCTTTGCAAATCGATCCGAAAACGATTGAAAGAGACCTACGGGGCATCGGTTTAGCCGATGCTCCTTTTACGGTGGTTTACTCTTTCCACTCTTTCCAGCGATTGATCAAACCGTTGGTCGAGCCGTCGTGCGATGTGACGCGCTTGGTGCCGTCGAGTTCGGGAAGGATCTTTTTGGCAAGCTGTTTGCCCAGTTCCACACCCCACTGATCGAAAGAATAGATGTCCCAGATGACGCCCTGTACGAAAATCTTGTGCTCGTACATCGCGATCAGTTTTCCCAGAGTCCGGGGTGTCACTTTGCGCAGCAGAATGGAGTTGGTGGGGCGGTTGCCTTCGAAAATCTTGTGGGGAATCAGATCCTTCACCTCATCGAGCGATCGGCCGGAGCTTATGAACTCCTTTTCGACCTCCTCCCGCGTTTTGCCGAAAGCCAGCGCTTCGGTCTGGGCGAAGAAATTGGAAAGCAGGATTTTATGGTGCTCGCCGATGGGATTGAGTGACTGCGCCGGTGCGATGAAATCGCACGGAATCAGCTTGGTTCCCTGGTGGATCAGCTGGTAGAAGGCATGCTGGCCGTTGGTTCCCGGCTCGCCCCAGATAATGGGGCCCGTCTGGTAGGTCACCCTTTTGCCGTTGCGATCGACATACTTTCCGTTGGACTCCATGTCTCCTTGCTGAAGATAGGCGGCGAAACGGTGCAGATACTGATCGTACGGGAGGATCGCATGGCTTTCAGCCCCGTGGAAGTTGTTGTACCAAATTCCCAACAATGCCAGGATGACGGGAAGATTCTTTTCGTAGGGAGCTTCTTTGAAATGGTTGTCCATCTCATGGGCTCCCTCCAGCAGTTCGACGAAACGGTCGAACCCGATCGTCAGGGCGATGGAGAGTCCGATGGCCGACCAGAGGGAGTAGCGCCCCCCGACCCACTCCCAGAATTCGAACATATTCTCCGGATCGATGCCGAACGCTTTGACGGCTTCGGCATTGGTCGACATGGCGACGAAGTGTTTTGCCACCGCCTTTTCGTCTCCTGCCGATTTCATGAACCACTCCCGCGCCGTGTGGGCATTGGTCATCGTCTCCTGTGTCGTGAAAGTTTTGGAAGCGATCAGGAAAAGGGTCGTTTCCGGTTCGATTTTTTTGAGGGTTTCGGCGATATGGGTTCCGTCGACATTCGAGACGAAATGGGGTTCGATATCCTCGAGTTTGTAGGCTCTCAGCGCTTCGGTGACCATAACAGGACCCAGGTCCGAACCCCCGATGCCGATATTGACGATGTCGGTGATTTTTTTGCCGGTGTATCCACGCCATTCGCCGCTGTGGACCCTGGAACAGAAAAGCTCCATCTGTTTCAAGACGGCATTGATCTTCGGCATCACATCCTCGCCGTCGACATACACAGGGGTGTTTGAACGGTTGCGAAGCGCCGTGTGCAGCACGGCACGGTTTTCGGTGCGATTGATCTTCTCGCCCCTGAACATCGCTTCGGCTGCCCCTTTGACGTCACACGCCTCCGCCAACGCGACCAGCGCGTCGAATATCTCTTCGTCGATCAGGTTTTTGGAAAAGTCCAGCATTATCTCGTCGTCGAGTATTCTTGAAAACCTCTCGAAACGTTGGGGATCGGAGGCGAACATCTCACGCAGATGAATGCCTTTTCTCTCCTCAAACAGTTCTCTCAGCCGTCTCCACGCTTCGGTCGTCGTCGGATCGATATTTTTCAGCATTGTCTGAACACTCCTCTTCTTTTGCATAATTTCGTTTGTCTCTTCAGCCGATACGGCCCTTTTTCGCCGTTACACCAGCTTGAAAAAGCAGACACCCAGCGGCGGGAGGCGAAGCTGCAGCGAATATTTACGGCCGTGACACTCGATCTGCTCCGTTTCGATCGGATGCGGATTGGTGATGTCCCACCCCTCGTAGTGCCGGTACTGGGAATTGAAGATCTCCTGCCACCGTCCCGGTATCGGTATGCCGATCCGATAGTGGTTATAGACGGTGTCGGCGAAGTTGCAGACCACCAGGATCGTCTCCTCTTCGATGTCGCTCTTTCGAAGAAACGCCAGGACATTGTGCTGGTAATCGGTATCGTCGATCCACTCGAAACCGGCGTGTTTTTCGTCATAAAGATGAAGGGCCCGTTCGCTTTTGTAGAGGGCGTTGAGATCGCTCACGAGTCGCTGTATGCCCCGATGGCACGGGTTTTCGAGCAGGTGCCAGTCGAGGCTCTGCTTGTAGTTCCACTCGGCCCACTGGGCGAACTCGCCCCCCATGAAGAGCAGCTTCTTGCCAGGATGGGCCGTCATATAGGCAAAAAGCGCCCTGAGGTTGGCGTATTTCTGGTTGTCGTCTCCTGGCATTTTGCGGATGAGCGAGCCTTTCATATGCACCACTTCGTCGTGGCTGAGGGGAAGAACGAAGTTTTCGTCGAAGGCATACCACATGCTGAAAGTGATCTGATGGTGATGGTGCTGCCGGTAGATGGGGTCGAGTTTGAAATATTTGAGGGTGTCGTGCATCCATCCCATGTTCCATTTGAAACCGAAACCCAGGCCGCCGGCATAGACGGGTCTGGTCACCATCGGATAGGCGGTCGACTCCTCCGCCACCATGATGATATCCCCGTGTTCGCCGTAGACCGTTTCGTTGAGCTGCTTGAGAAATTCGATCGCTTCGAGGTTTTCATTGCCGCCGTATTTGTTGGGTATCCACTCTCCCTCGTTTCTGGCGTAATCGAGATAGAGCATGGAGGCGACGGCATCGACACGTATGCCGTCGATATGGTATTTTTCGAGCCAATACATGGCGCTGGAGATCAAAAAGGCTCTCACTTCGTTGCGGCCGTAGTTGAAGATGGCACTCTTCCATTCAGGGTGGTATCCCAGCCGGGGATCCATATGTTCGTAGAGGCAGGTGCCATCGAAATTGATCAGACCGTGCCCGTCGGTGACGAAATGCGACGGTACCCAGTCCATGATGACCCCGATGCCGTGTTGGTGCAGGATGTCGACAAACTGCATGAACTCCTGGGGTGTGCCGTAGCGCGCAGTCGGGGCGAAATAGCCCGTCACCTGGTACCCCCAGGAACCTTCGAAGGGGTGTTCTGTGATCGGCATGATCTCCACATGGGTGTAGTTCATATCGACGAGATAGCGCGCGAGCTCCTCAGCGGCCTCGATGTAGGTGAGGGGACGGTTGCCCTCTTCGACCTTCCGCCGCCACGACCCAAGATGCACTTCGTAGATACAGATGGGCTTGTCATGGGCGTTTTTCTCTTTGCGCAGATCCATCCAGCTCTCGTCGTTCCACCGATAGTCCTCTATTTCCCAGATACGGGAGGCAGAGTTCGGCGGTTTTTCGGCATATTTGGCGTAGGGATCGGCTTTTTCGAAGGTTCTGCCGTCCATCTTCGAGACAATATGGTATTTGTAGGTTTCTCCGATTCCGACGTTGTCGATGAAACCCTCCCAGATGCCCGACTCATCCTCCCGCAGTTTCAGGGGATGGGCGGCGGCGTCATAGCCGTTGAAATCCCCGATGACGCTGACCATCGCGGCATTGGGCGCCCAGACGGCGAAATAGACGCCGGGCACACCCTCTCTCTCCATAAAGTGGGAACCGAATTTGTCGTAGAGTTTGACATGGGTGCCCTCCTTAAAGAGATAGATATCCATCTCGCTCAATCGCGTGACGTCGTAGTGTATTGCATGTTTCATCCTCTTTCTCCTTGCTTGGATGGCTTTCGCCGGAAATCTTCTTCCAGCCCGGGTGCCTCTCTCTTCATGTCACCGATAGTCCGCTACCCGCCGCGCATAGAGCGTGTGATAGTAGAGATCTTCATACTGTTTTGCCGCACGTTCCCAGTCGAACCGTGCCTGCATCGCCGTGCGCTGCATGATCGTGTAGGCGTCTCTGTCGTACCGGTAGGTGTCGGCCGCCCACTTCACCGTATGGTAGAGGGCATCGTTGGTCGCCCAGTCGAATTTGAATCCGTTGCCCGTTTTGGTCGCCGGATCGTAGTTCTGGATCGTGTCGTCCAGTCCCCCGGTGGCACGGACGATCGGCAGTGTGCCGTACCGCAGGGAGTAGATCTGGTTGAGCCCGCAGGGTTCGAACAAAGAAGGCATCAAAAAGAGATCGCTTCCCGCTTCGATGATGTGGGCCAGTTTGTTGGAGTAGCCGACATGGCATGCGAAACGGTCGGGATAGCGACGGGCGATGTCGCTGAAGAAGCCTTCGGCCCACTTCTCCCCTGTCCCCAGCATGACCATCTGCAGGTTCAGATGCAACAATCCTTCGATCGTGCCGGCGATGAGTCCTATCCCCTTCTGTTCGGCGAATCGTCCGACAAACCCGATAAGGGGGACATCGTCCCAGACAGGGAGGTTGAAACGCTCCTGCATGTCGGCTTTGCAGAGCGCCTTGCCGCTCATATCGTCCAGATCGTACCGTTTGGCGATATAGGGGTCGATATCCGGGCTCCACTCCTCGTAATCGACTCCGTTGAGAATGCCGTAGAGTTTGTGCGCATGCGCCCGGATATGGCCGTCGAGGCCGAACCCGAACTCGGGCGTGCGTATTTCGTGGGCATATTTTCGGCTGACGGTCGTGACGGCATCGGCATGGGCGATGCCCCCTTTGAGAATGTTGACACCGTCCATCGCTTCGAGCTCGTGGGGATTGAAGTGTTCCCAGCCCACCTCCATCACGTCCATCACGCCTTTGAAAAACTGTCCCTGGTGCTGCAGATTGTGAATGGTCAGAACCGTAGCGGCATTCCTGAACTCATCGTCGAAGGCGAAACGGGTGTTTCTCAAAACCGGCTGGGCTGCCGTATGCCAGTCGTGGGCGTGGATGATGTCGGGCCTGAACGCGAGTTTCTTACAGAGCTGAAAGGCGGCTTTGCTCAAAAAGATGAAACGGTTGTCGTTGTCGGGATAGCTGAATCCGTTCTCGTCGGCGTAGAGGCCTGAGCGTCCGAAGAACCGCTCGAAATCGATGAAATAGACCGGTACGTCGCTGCCGGGCAGCGTATCCTTGTAGACGCCGGCCCACAGCTCCCCCATCGCCCCCATCGGCACTCCAAGCGGTCCGGGAACATGCTCCAGCTTGCTCTTGTCGATCGAGTAGTAACGTGGCATGACGACGATGACGTTGTGTCCCAGTCTCGCGAGCGCTTTGGGCAGCGCTCCCGCCACATCGGCCAGCCCGCCCGTCTTGGCGAAAGGGACAACTTCGGAGGCGGTGAAAAGTATGTTCAGCGCTTGATTCATTTCATTCCTTTAAAAGTTTACTCCTGTACTCTTATTACATTGTATCCAACAACAGCTTCGCTCCTTCCAAAGAGGCGTTTTCAATACGGGTCATCTCTATGTTGAGACCATCGCACGACGTTAAGAGCGCAAACTCGGTTATTTTCTTTCTGACAATCGGCAGAAGAAAAGGGTTGTGCGATACGACGCCGCCGCCTAGAACGAGAATCTTCGGATTGAGCAGAGTGACAAGTGTCGCCGACGCGTGCAGAAGCGCCTCGATATAGTGGATTGCGACCTGACGGCAGGAATCGTCCTTTGCATGATAGAACCTCTTCAAATCGGGCGAGCCGTCGCATCCGAAGTGGCGCATCCACTTGCCGATGCCGGCGCCGGAAGCGTAAAGTTCAAGACAGTTATCCTTTCCGCATCCGCAGGCAAACGGCGCTTTACGGTAAGGAACATGCCCGATCTCCCCTGCGAGGCTGCGGAATCCATGGCATATCTCGCCCCGCTCCACGATGCCGCTTCCTAGGCCGGTGCCCGAATAGAGGGCCACGAGGTGCCCCTCCTTCCAGTAGACCGATTCGGCCAGCGCGGCGCAGTTGAGATCGTTCTCTATCCGCAGGGGGATGCCGTAGGCGGTTTCGAAGTAGTCCCGCAAATCCGGCCTTCTGACCTCTATGTTCGGTGCCGAGAGGATCACCCCATCATGCACCTGTCCGGCAAAAGAGACGGCGACGGCATCGATGCCGGGATGGCTTTTGAGCATCGACTCGATGAAGAGGGAGATCTCCGTCTTTTTGCTGGGAAGGATTCCGCAAGTTTCTCTGCCTTCCCCGACCAGTTCGTACCGAAGATGCGTGCCCCCGATGTCGATCGCAAGCCGGCTCATACCAGTCTCCGATAGAGCGAGAGGTAGTGTTCGGCACATTTTCGGATCGAAAAGTCACACACCATGTCGAAGCTCCTCACCCGGTTGAAACGTGGCTTCTTCGCGTACAGATCCAGTGCCTCCTTCATCGCCGAAACCATCGCGGTTGCGTCGGACTCTTCGAAAAAGATCCCTTTCCCGCAGAGCGGTTCTTTCGCGTGCCATGCATGGACCGTATCGCGCAGTCCTCCGACCCGATGCACGACGGGAATCGTGCCGTACCGCATCGCGATCATCTGGTTGAGGCCGCAGGGTTCGAACAGCGAAGGCATCAGGAGAAAATCGGCGGCGGCGTACATCCGGTGGGAGAGTGTTTCATCGTAACCGAAACGGACAACTATTCTTTCGTGGCGTTTCGCCGCCTCTTCGAGAAGTGCATGGTAACGGGCATCGCCGGAACCGAGAATGGAGAGAAAAAGCGGCATTTCCCCGATCGTATCGATCGCTTCGATGATCCAGTCGAGCCCTTTTTGCTCGACGAAACGGCCGATGAAAACGAAAAGCGGAAATTCATATTTGTTTATATCGATTTCTTCCAGGTAGGCTTTTTTGCACCTTTTCTTGTTGAGAAGCCGTTTTTTTGAGAAGTGAAAAGGAAGGGCGGGATCGGATGAGGGATCGTAGAAGGCTTCGTCGATGCCGTTGAGGATGCCGTACAGTTTGTGGCGGTGTTCGCAAATAAAACCGTCGAGTCCGCATCCATACTCCGCCCGCTGAATCTCGAGGGCGTAACTGGGACTCACCGTCGTAACGAGGTCACTGTGGCGTATGCCACCCTTCATCCAGTTGATCGCCCCGTAGAACTCCATATCCTTCATCGTGAAATGGTGGGGGGAGAGCCCGATACCGGCCAGTGACTCCGCGGGAAAGATTCCCTGGTAGGCGAGATTGTGGATTGTATAGACGGTTTTGGCGGCGATGCCTCTCTCTTTTAACAGCGGCGCCGCGAGTGCCGTGTGCCAGTCGTTGAGATGAACGATATGCACACCAAGACGTTTCGAAAGCTCCGCAACGGCGTGGCAAAAGAGCGCGAACCGGATATCGTTGTCCGGGTAGCAGCCGCCCGGCGGCCCGTAGATACCCTCTTTGTCACTGAGCGCTTCGTTGTAGACGAAAAGGTGCAAAACCCCGTCATGAATGGCCGAAAAAATTTCGGCCGTCCGGGTCGCCCCGCCGATTTGGAACGTGAAGTGTTCGCCGGTGGGTTCGATACCGTAGCGCTCCCTGTCCACGAAACGGTAGAGGGGCATGACCGCCGTCACCTCTATCTTGTTGGCAAGGGCCTTGGGAAGCGCGTGGGCGATATCGGCCAATCCCCCGCTCTTGGCAAAAGGAAACATTTCGGCGGCGGCGAAAAGGAGTTTCATGCTTTGCCTTCGACGACACTCCGAAGAAGGTAAGCCGCATCTTCGGGTGGTACGGGGTTGATATGAACACCGCTTCCGAATTCGAAACCCCCGAGCCTGAAGAGTCTCGGAACGATCCGCAGTGCGAACCGCCACATCTGCGGAAGCGTTTCGAAAAACGGTTCCGTCACGATGTTTTTCTGCACGGGCGGCGTGTTGAAGGTGATATTGAAATCAAAATCCCCCAGTTCCACATAGAGTGCTTCCACGGTTTGTTTCAGAACATCGGAGAGGTCCCGAAGTTTCGCATCGTTGAGGGCGATCAGCGACTCCGTATTCTCCCTTCCCAGGATCACCACTTCGAAGGCGAAGGTCGAAGCGAAGGGGCAGAGAACGACAAAATGGTCGCTTTCGATGACGATTCGCTCTCTGTCGTGCAGTTCCTGCGACAGCACGCTTTCGAAAATGTTGTGGCGCCGTTCGAGAAAGTAGCGGTGGGCGCGCTCAAGTTGATCGAGTTTGCGTTTGGGAACCACCGGCAGCGCGATGAGTTGGGTATGGGGATGCGACTGCGTCGCGCCCGCGTAGTGGCCATGGTTTTTGAAGATCGAAAAATAGACGAGGCGGAAGTCGTTTTTCAGATCGTTGATGCGGGAACGAAGGGTAAAGAGCCAGTTGAAATATTCATCGTGGCTCCACCGGTCCATCCGGGTCAGGTGGCGCGGGGTGTCTATGATCACCTCATGGGCGCCCAGACCTTCCCATGCCTGGTAGATACCCGCTTCCCTGCTTTCCCAGGCCGCTTCGATCTGGACCGCTTTGTAGAGATTCGGCACGACACGGGTTTTCCAACCCGGGGTGTTGGGCTCATTCTCCCGGAGGGCGAAAATTTCGGGCGGCGTCATCGACTCGTGTCCTTCGCAGAAAGGGCATCTCTTTTTTGTCTCTTCGGTTCGGACGGGAGATTTGTAGCAGTCGGGTTTGTGCAGCCGCTCCGGCGCGATCAGGGCATACTCGTCATGGAGCAGATCGTAGCGCATTTCAGACATTCGAAGTTCCTTCCATCTTTGCGATTGTCTTTCTCAAAACGATCCCCCTTCTCTCATACGAACCAGTGTTCGGAGTAGTCTTCGTTCAGGTCGACCACCAATTCCGAGACACCCGGAAGCACCTGGACCACCTCCCTGTCGACAAGGACTTCAAGGCGCAAGCGGATACTCTCCATGTCATGAAAATGGAGCCGTTTTCTGATGCCGATTTCGACGATTCTGTCGATGGCCGCCGTCACGAGTCCCCCCTCTTTCGGCGGATTGCGAAGATCGATGTCGATCGACCTTTCGAGCCCTTTGACATAGATGCGGATCGTGCCGCTTTTCTTGAGCCTCTCCATCTCTCCATCAAGACGGATGTAGAGGGTGTCGATATCTTCCCCCCAGTAGATCTTCGTGATGGGACCGCGTACCTTGTCCATTGTCGAAAAGAGGCGCGACTCGTCGATCATGCCGCTTCCGAGCCATTCGAAAAAGGAGGTAACCCGGCCGTCGATGGTCGGATGAATCGGGAATTTCGGCTCGTTGACCAGCGCATGGAGATTTTTTTTGTCCCCCGTGATCGGCTTGAAAAGCACGGCAGGAGGGGGCACATCCATTAGGCTGTATATTTCGATCAGATGCGACCTGAAAAGGGCGTCAAACTCTTCCGAGTAATCGGTGTAGTGATCCTCCCCGTACCACCAGAACCAGTCGGAACACTCGGCTGCCAGAAAGTGGTCGGTTATCTTCTTTCGCACATCCTCCTGAAGCCTCTGTCTGTGGTTGAGATAGTCGCTTTTGGTCTGATAGATGAGCTCCCACGCCGCATTTTTTTCGGGGTGCCCGACCCAGGTGTCGAACGTGCCGTAAATCCAGGAGCCGGGGTGGAGTGTTTCCAACCTCCTTTCGTGTGTTCTGGCCAGTTCGTCCATCGTTACGGTGGAGCACCAGGGGGTCTGGCTCAGTTTGCGGTAGAGGGCATCGAAGAAGTCGAAGGCGTTATTGGGGTAGAATTCCCAGGCATTCTCGCCATCGAGAATGACAGAAACGGCCGCATTTTCGCCTTTTTCGTCGATTTTTCGAAGATGGTCGAGGAAATCGCCGGCCGCTCGGTCTCCTTCCCAGAAGCGATAGGTGAACCCAATCAGATCGCTTAGGCCGTGGTCTCTAAAGGCGATGAACAGATCGTTAAAAGCGTATCGCCGGTAGAGTTCGTCACGGTTGTCGCTTCCGATCGATTTGAAGAGGATCGCTTCGTCGGTGGCGATCCATTGCACACCGTTGTCTTTGTAGATCTCGGCGCTTTTTTCATCCACCGCCCCTTCGGCCGGCCAGAAACCGGTCGGTCTGCATCCAAAAACCTCCTCGTAGAGCGCGATGGCACGGCGCACCTGCTCTTTCGCGTCATCGACCATTGGAAAGTGGTTGGGCGGTATCTTCGTCTTCGGATTGGAGCGTTGCGCATTGCTCATGTCGATCAGCAGCGGAAGGATCGGATGGTTGAAGGGAGTCGTCGCCAGCGAAATCTGCCCCTTTTCCATCAACGAGCGGTAGAAGGGAAGAATCGTCGGAAGAAACCGCATCAGGGTCTCAAGAAGTTCCCGCTTGTCCGCCGAAGTGTACCCGCTCCCCTTTTTGAGCAGGCGATCTACCGTGGCATCGTTATGCCTGAGATAGTTGCCGCACCAGGCGAGCATGAAAAGAACTTCCAGCTCGATGAATTCGATATCGTTGAGATCGTCCCGTTTGAAAAGCTCCACATAGCGGTGAAACGGTTTGACCATCGTATCGAACTGGGTCGAGTTGCAGATTTTCATCACATAGGCGCGCTCGTCACTGCTCAGATCCCGCGGTTCCTTGCTCCAGAGTGTCAAAAAAAGATCGCACTCGATGCCATTTTGGATGTAGAGACGCAGCTGCTCGATCAGCGGCGGCGTTATATTGAATGTCGCTTTCAATGAGGGGTAGCGTGAGAGTAGCCACGGCATTTCGTAGTAATCTTTTATGGCGTGCAGAAATACCCACGGCATACCCATCTTCCCTTCCGCATTGCGGTAGTCGGGCTGATGCATATGCCAGAAGATGCTGAGAGAGAGGGCCATCTACTCGTTCATCCACTCTTTGATCAGTCCGGTATACTTTTCATAGAGCGCTTCGCCCGCATCGTTGTCCCTGGCCTGCAGATAGAGATTAAGATAATCTCCATAGGTATCGGGAATCATCAAAATCCAGTCTGTATCGCTTTCCCAGATTTTGACACCGTCGACGGTGGAGTGTTTCTTGCCCTTGGCTATCTCGATGAATTTTCTCATCATTTTGCCCTTCTTGGCCTGCGGGCAGGGAATTTTATCCATTTTGTAGAAGAAGGGGTGAATCTCCTTCCCGATTTCGGAGAGTTTGATATCGTGGCGTATGAGCATCTCGACGATTTTCAGTGTGGCGAACATCGCATCCCTGTGGAGGGTAAACTGGGTAAAAGCGAAATTTCCGTCGATCGTGGCGATCAGATCGTATTCCCGAAGTTTTTCCGCTTTGAAATTGCTGTAGACGCCCCGCTCGATAACAAGATGCTCGAAAGCGACCATGTCGGGCGCCCAGGTGGGCAAAAAGACCTTCATTTTGCGATTCTGCGACTTCGCTTCCAGGTTCAGCAGGTACAGAACGATCGAAAGCCCCTCGATCTTGTCGAAAAAATTCCCCTTGTCGCAGACCAGTGCCACCCTCTGCCCGCCCGAAAAGATGGCAAAACCAGCATCGAGTCCCAGCGAAGGGACGATTGTGGTCAAATCTTTTTTCGTCTTGTTGAGCACATGCTGAAGACTGCTCATGCTCCGCGTCTCGGGATGGGCATTGAGGGTGATGTTGTCCAGTCCGATGTCGCTCAAAATCTTCGGAAAGATATCGGCGGTAATGCCATGCATCAAATCAACAGCGATGCGTACATTTCTTGAACGGAGTATCTTCTGATCGATCGTCAGTTCGATGGCGGTGCGGTAATCGTGACACTCTTCCCAGTTCAAACTTTCATGTATCGTCCCGATTTTGGTAAATTCGACCCGTCGGAATTTTTCGTTGAAAAAAGCCTTTTCGATCGATTTGGCCGTATTGTTGTCGATGCGCAGGCCGTCTTCATTGTAAAAATTGATCTCCGTCGATGTCGGGTCGTAGAGATTGCGCCGGACATAGGCACCTCCGACGATATTCTGGTTCTGGGCGATCGCATAACGAACAACGGAGGGAGGAAGGCTTTTGAGATCGATCACATTGATACCCGCCGAAAGCAGTCCCCCGAGAAAGGCCCTTTTGATCATACGGGAACTCTTGTCGTGATCGCGTCCCACCATGATCGTCGTCCCAGAAGGCAGTTGGGCCGCGTAGGCTTCCGCCAGTTTCGTCGCCATTTCACAGCTGAGTTCGACATTCGATTTGCCGATCACGCTGCCGTATTCAAAGATCGAATTTTTGTATCTGCTGCCCCAGACCACGTTTCGATTGACGATGGCGGCGGGTTCGATCTCCTTGTCGGGCCAGATCGTGACATCCTGCTCGATTTTGGCGAGTTTGCCGATCGTACATCCTTCGGCGAGAATGAGTCCCGCCTTGGCGGTGACATTGTCGTCGATGCGGTTGTTGTTGCAGATCACACCGTTGTCGAGAATGAATTTCTTGCCGATCTCGATATCGTGCCAGAAAACAGAATTGCGTATCTGGCACTCTTCGCCCAGTGTTACATTGTCTCCGATCACGACATTGTTGAGCTTCGATCCCCTGCCGATTTTGACATTCTTTCCAACCACGACATTGCCGATGATTTCCACCGACTCGTCGATTTCGCTCTCTCCCGTCAAGTAGAGCGTCCCGTCGGGATAGGCCACCTTCCGGCCGGGGATTTTGAAAACGAGTCTCTCATTGAGAATGTCGTCGTGCACTTCCCTGTAACTGTCGGGATTTCCCACGTCGCGCCAGTATCCGACCGCGTTGTATCCCATCAGGTCGATTCCCTCTTTCATCAGCAGAGGGAAAAGGTCTTTGGCGAAGTCGAAGTTTTCTCCGACCGGAATGTAGTCGAGAATCTCCGGTTCGATGATGTAGATACCCGTATTGATCGTGTCGCTGAAGACCTCTCCCCAGCTCGGTTTCTCCAGAAACTTCTCGATCTTCCCGTCTTCGCTTGCGATGACGACACCAAACTGCAGAGGATTCTCCACAGAGGTGAGGGTAATGGTGAGTTTCGAGTTTTTCTTTTCGTGATAATCGAAAATCTTTTTGAAATCAAAGTCGGTCACGAGGTCGCCGCTGACGATCATGAAAGTGGTGTCAAGATACTCCCGGCCGAAACCGACGGCGCCCGCCGTTCCGTAATCGTCATCCGGCAGAACGTAGTGAATTTTCACCCCCCAGTTGCTGCCGTCACCGAAATGGTTTTTGATCACTTCCGGCTTGTAATAGAGCAAAATGACAATTTCATCGATACCCGTTTCAACGAGCTTGTTGAGCGTATGCTCCATCATCGGCAGATTGACAACGGGCAGCATCGGCTTGGGTATGGAATGGGTCAGCGGCTGGATACGTGTTCCGAATCCTCCAGCCATCATGACCGCTTTGATTCTTTTGGACATTATTGAATCCTTTGATAAATGAATTAATCTCTATTTATAAATTTTACAACTCCAAAACTGAATTTTTACTTCCAAAGGGGCTCTCTGTCTTTGGAAGATCATGATCGGTAATCCAGTCACTCTCGTCGACCAGATAGCCGAACTCGAAGGACTCTCCCACCGGCAGGACCTTCGTGATATAGTACTCGCCGTTCTTTTTCCGTTTCAACGGCTCCGGCTCCCAGTCGTTCCAGCTTCCCTTGATGGCGATCGTTTCGCATTCGTTGACCGGTGCCGTGAATGTAACCCACGCTTTCTTCCCTTTTTTTGTAATTTTGACCATGTTGTTCTCCTTTGATTTGGTTTGGTTCAGTCAAGGACATTCAGCATCGCGAGATGATGCGGATTGACCTGGTTTTTGTTATTGACGACCGTATCGATGTCGATCAGTCCGAATTCGCCCTTGTTCCAGACGACTACTTTGTTGGACTCTTTCGTCCGGCAGAGATGCTCCACCGCATGCACCGCGAATTCAAATCCCATCATCCTGTCGAACGTGGTCGGAACACCGCCTCGCTGAATGTGCCCAAGAATCGTCACGCGGGTATCCATTCCGAGCTTTTTTTCGAGCCATTCAGCCACTTTTGCCGTCATCTTCGTCCCTTCGGCCACAATCGCCAGGACATACCGCCTGCCATTCTCGACCTCTCTGACCAGTTTGTTCTCGATCGTGGGCAGATAGAAATCGACTTCCGGGATGATGCAGATTTCCGCACCGGAGCTGATGGCGGAAATCGCCGCCAGGTAGCCGCAGTCGCGACCCATCACTTCCACGACAAACGCCCTGTTGAAAGTCGATGCGGTGTCGTAAATCTTGTCAAGAGCATCCCTGATCGTATTAAGAGCCGTATCGACCCCCAAACAGTACTCCGTCCCGTAGATATCGTTGTCGATCGTGGTGGGAATACCCACGAAATTGACGGGAAAATCTTCGCTGAAACGATCCATCGCCCTAAAAGATCCGTCTCCTCCCAGTACCACCAGGCCGTCGATATTGAACTTTTTGAGATTCTCGTATGCCTGCTTTCGGTAATCGTATTCGTAGAAACGTTTCGATCTCGAGGAGCGTATCACCGATCCTCCGCGGTGCAGGATGCCTGCTACATCTTTATAATCGGCCTTTTTGATCTTACCGTCAATCAATCCCTCCAGTCCGTCATAGATAAGATAGGGCGTCTCCTTCTTGTCGAATGCGTAATCAACGAATTTTTTGACCGCCGCATTCATTCCGGGAGCGTCGCCTCCCGAACACATAATCGCCAACGCCATTCACTCTCCTTCAATTTCATGATAACCAACTTGAAACGATGATACTGTATATCATGTTAAAGTATCGTGAAACCGTTACAATTCAATGACCGGACTCCAAGCCTTCATGTCGGCTCTTTATGTTATCATGTACTCTCTAAAAAGAACGAATTCAAAGGAAAAAGATGAAACCGAAAGTAAAAATCGTCGCCACTGTCGGGCCATCGACCAACAATCCCGAATCGATCGCTTCACTGATCGAACACGGGGTCGATGTCTTCCGACTCAACTTTTCCTACGGAACCCATTCGGAACACAAAGAGACGATCGGCATGATCCGTTCCATCGCCCGTGAGAAGAAGAGGATCGTCGGTATTCTGCAGGATATTTGCGGCCCCAAAATCCGTATCCGCGGGATGGAGGAGCCTGTGGAAGTGAACAAAGGCGACCACCTCTTCCTCGCCAAGGAAGCCGGAAAGGACGCCTTTACCATCAGTTTTCCCGGCATTGTCGAGGATCTGAAAGAAAACGACGAGATCTTCTTCGCCGACGGTACCGTCCAGACAAGGGTTTTGCAAAAAAGAGACGACGGGGTCGTGCTCGAGGTCCTGACACCGGGACGCCTGATGGAAGGCAAGGGAGTCAACTTCCCGAAAGCGGACATTACGCTCCACGCACTCACCGACAAGGACAGGGAGGACATACGTTTCGGTGCCAGTGAGGGTGTCGATTTCGTGGCCATCTCTTTTGTCAGCAGTGAAAAAGATGTGATAGAGGCGAGAAAGATCCAGCGTGAAGCGGGCGGAACGGCCTGGATCATCTCCAAAATCGAACGGACGGCGGCGGTGGAAAATATCGACACGATCATCGACGAAAGTGACGGCATCATGGTGGCAAGAGGCGACCTGGGAGCCGAAGCCGGTCTTTCCAGAGTGCCTGTTCTTCAGAAAAACATCATCAAAAAGTGCAACAAGAAGGGCAAACCGGTCATCACGGCCACCCAGATGCTCACTTCGATGGTCAACTCCCCCTACCCGACCCGTGCGGAAGTTTCCGACATCGCCAATGCCGTTTTCGACGGCACCGACGCCGTTATGCTCTCGGACGAAACCGCCGCAGGACACTACCCGTACGAAGCGGTCGATACACTGGTTGCGACCATTCTGCAGACGCAGGAGTTCTACCCCTATTACAAATCGTTCGAAACCCGTCCGGGCGAGGCGTTTCCCCACGCCGCCGCCTCGCTCGCGCAGATAGTATCCTGCGACTTCATCGCGGCGCTGACACTTTCGGGCTATACGATGCTCCATCTTAGCAAATACCGCCCCAAAGAGAGCCTCTTCGCGATAACGACCGATCCTTCCCTCATCAACAAAACGGCACTGGTCTGGGGTGTGGAGGGTGCCGTGACGATAGACCACGCGAGTTTCCACACCGAACAGGAGATGGTCGAAACGCTTCTGGCGCATCATGGAGCGGACCCCGATGCGTTTTTGCTGGTGACAGGATATCTTGGCGAACAGATTTCCATGGGGAAAAGTATCCGCTACATTCGAAGGGAAGACAGAAATTCGTAATCTTTGAAGCTCGCCGCAGCAGCATCACAATCGAAGCGGCCGCCCCGATTGCAAAACAGCGGTCACGGTAAGTGCTTTTATGTAAGAGGCTGGTGCTCTTTCATAAGACGGTCCGAAAGCCGCTTCGGCTCGTAGGGTTTGAAGTTGTAGAGCTTTTCGTAATATTCGACCACCATGCGGGACGAGGTGAAATAGCCGTGAATATCGTTCATCCCGTTTTTGACGATGGTGATCCACTCTTTCTGATTCTCGTAATACATCGGAAGAATCACGTTTTCGAGTTTTTCCATCATCGCCAGGTAATCGTGTCTGTCCTGCTCTTCGACCGGCAGCGTGGGATCGGCATGGGGAATCGTGAAGGAGTTGACACCGTCTTTCTGGAACTCGGCATGCCATCCGTCGGCGATGGAGAAGTGGACCGAACCGTTGATGCCCGCACTCATGCCGCTGGTACCGCTCGCCTCGCGCCCCCACCTGGGTGTATTGAGCCAGACGTCGGAACCCTGTTTGAGCATTTTGGAAAGGCGAAGCTCATACCCTGTGAGCACCGCCACGTTTTTAAACTCTTTGGACATCAGAATCAGGTCGTTGAACATCGACACCGCCCTGTAGTCGAGCGGAAAGGGCTTACCCGCCCAGATGATCTGGATAGGCCGGTCTGTATTCGTAATCAGGGCCCTGAAACGCTCCATATCGTACGTCAACAGCCAGGGACGTTTGTATTCGGCGAAGCGTCGCGCCCAGACCAGTGTCAGAATATCGGGATCGAAGAGTTTTCCTGTCTGGTCCGCCACCTCCTCGAAAAGAATGTGCTTGAGATGCTTCTTTCGGCCCACCAGCTGGTAATCTTCATGTTCGAGCATCCAGCTCAGCAGCTGCTTGTCGGCCCAGTATCGCATGTTCTGTGCATTGGTGATGCTGATAATCTCGCATTTTCCCGGTACATCCTTCCACATTTCGTTGGCCACTTTTTCATGAATCTTCGAAACGGCGTTGGCCCGCTTCGAAGTCTTCAATGCACCGACGGTCAGAGAGAAGTTTTCGTCATAGTAGTCGAGTTTCTTCTGTACCTCTTCGACGGAAAAATCGTTGAAAAATCCCATTCTGCCGAGAAAGTGGACATTGTGAACCTCGTTGCCCGCCATCTCGGGCGTATGGGTCGTGAAGACAACATGTTTCTTCAGCTCTTCGAACTCGGGATACTTTTTCATCAGTTCGAAGACCATCGGCAGCGCATGCCCTTCGTTCATGTGGTAGATATCGATATCGATGCCCATTGCGTCCAGCACTTTCACACCGCCGATTCCAAGGACAATCTCCTGTGCTATCCGCGTCTCTTCGTTGGGATCGTAGAGTTTGTGGCTGATGGTTCTGGAAAGATAGTCGTTTTCGAAAATATCGGTCGTCAGCAGAATGACCGGGGCGGAACGGAATGTATCGGCCGGAAGCAGGTAGGCTTTCACTTTGACCGGTTTGCCGTTGATCATCACTTCGACGACGATTCCGGTCTCTTGAAGGAAATAGTAGAATTTCCTCCTGAAATCGATCTTGAGAGTGTTGTCTTCGTGTCTTCCTTGATCGTAATAGCCGTAACTCCAGAGCATGCCGATACCCAGCGTATGCTGACGTTTGTCGTTGGCGCTTCGCATGTGCGATCCGGCGAGAAATCCGAGACCCCCGGAGTAGGTCTTGAGTGACTGATCGATCGCGAACTCCATGGAAAAATAGGCCACTTTTGTTTTGAAGTGCTCGTCAATCACATAGGGAAACAGTTCTTTGCTCATCTTTTTGTATCCTTTGCTTTTTTTTCATCCGATCTGTTCCGGCACGCTGAGAGCCTTTCGGGCTTTCGGGCAGCGCAGCCGCTTATTCTTTGCAGAGTCGACAGATTCTAGTATACAATGATTTTCCCTTGATTTTTCGGAAAAATCGCTGCCGTTGAAATTCATAAAAATTCCATCATTGTCTATATCGGCAATTTTTTCGGGTCGTTACACTCCGATTCTTCCTTTTTTTCCCGATAAAATGCTCCTCTATCCGATAAGCCGTGTAACGATCTGCTGGGCGGATTGCTGGATTTTCGCCAGGTGCTCTTTTGAAAGAAAACTCTCCGCGTAGATTTTGTAAATATCCTCCGTACCGGAAGGTCGCATGGCGACCCATCCGTTCTTGGTCACCAGTTTGAGACCTCCGATCGGCGCCCCGTTGCCGGGTGCATTGGTAAAGATGTTTACGATCTTTTCGCCTGCCAGTTCATCGGCTTCGATATCTTCGGGCCGCAGCGTTTTGAGTTTTGCCTTCTGTTCCGCAGTGGCCGGTGCGTCGATGCGCGCGTAATAGGATTTCCCGAACCTCTCTTCGAACTCCGCATAGATCTCCGCCGGATCCCGGCCCGTCACCGCTTTGATCTCCGCGGCGAGCAGATTGAGAATGATGCCGTCCTTGTCGGTCGACCAGACGTTCCCGTCGAATCGGAGGAAGGAAGCACCCGCACTCTCTTCACCGCCAAAACCGAGCCACCCTTCATAAAGACCCTCGACGAACCATTTGAAACCCACCGGCACCTCGTAGACCTCTTTGCCAAGATCGGCGGCGATACGGTCGATCATCGAACTCGAGACGAGAGTTTTTCCGATCTTGAGATTTTCGGGCCAGGAGGTACGGTGCTTGAAAAGATACCAGATGGCGACACTCAGATAATGATTGGGATTCATGAGCCCCCCGACCGGAGTGACAATACCGTGCCGATCCGCGTCGGTATCGTTGCCGAAAGCCAGGTCGTAGGACTCTTTCAGGCGAACCAGGGAAGCCATCGCCCAGGGTGAGGAGCAGTCCATGCGGATCTTTCCGTCATGATCGAGGGTCATAAAGGAGAAAGTGGGATCGATCCACGGATTGACGATATCCATATCGAGTCCGTAATGCTCTTTGATCTTTTTGTAGACCCCCAGCGCCGAACCACCTAGAGGGTCGGCCGCGAGTCTTAGGCCGGATGCCTTGATGGCGTCCATATCGACGATCTTTCGCAGTGCTTTGACATAGGGGGTGATGAAATCGTACGTCTGCACATACGATGAGGCCAGCGCCTCTTCGTAGGAGAGTGCCTTCACCTCCGCCAATCTCCCCGCGAGAATCTCGTTGGCACGCTTTTCCACCACGGCCGTCACATCGGTGTCCGCCGGTCCTCCGTTGGGTGGGTTGTATTTGAATCCCCCATCTTCCGGAGGGTTGTGGGAAGGCGTGATGACGATGCCATCGGCGATGTCGGACGAGTTCTTGTTGTGTTCCAGGATAGCGAACGATACCAGCGGTGTGGGCGTATACTCATTGTCGGAGGCGATACGCACGTTGACGCCGTTGGCGGCACAGACACGCAGAGCCGTCATCTGCGCCGGCGTCGAAAGTGCATGGGAATCCATCCCCATATACAGCGGCCCCTCGTACCCCTGCGCTTTCCTGTATTCGCAGACCGCCTGCGTAATGGCGAGTACATGTGCCTCGTTGAAACTCTTTTTCATGGCGCTGCCGCGATGGCCCGACGTTCCGAACGCGACACGCTGGGTCACTTCCGAAGCATCGGGAGCGAGAAGGAAATAGTCGCTCAGAAGTCGCGGCAGGTTGATGATTCTCTCTTTCGGGACCGGCTGTCCGGCCAGTGTGTCAATCATGAGTTGTCTCCTCCTTCGTGTCGATGGTTGCCCTTTTCAGCGTTTTGTGTTCCATGATCCAGTGGAAAAACATGATCTGCGCGAAGAAAGGCGCAAAGATGTTGATGACGGGAAGAAAATTGAAAAGCGACGTCAAAACGGCGATGCTCCAGATCATGAAGCGATGGTGCCGAAGATGCTGATAATCCTCCTCCTCGCAGTAGAGGTTGCAGGTACTCAGGAAGTAGGATTCCCTGTAGAGCCACGACCAGAGAAAGATCTGCATGAAGACATTGGCGATCGGAATGAAAAGAATCGGAAAAGCGATGATGGAGAGAATCACGAAAACTGTCATGTCAAGCATGACACGGCCATGATGCTTTTTGCTGATGCCGCCTTCTTGAATCGTTACATTGGGATAGTCGCTCAAACGGATCTTTTCGAGGAAAGGTTTTCTAAAAACCGAAATGATCAGAAAAAGCGTCAGGATATAGGCATTATAAAAGAAATAGAAAGCCAGAAGCCAGGCGAACGCGTCGGCGACGGTCTGGAAAGGAAGCAGTGTCAGTAGTTTCTGGATTTCGTCGAATATGTATTGCCATTTTACCAATATTACAAGGGCCCAGAGAGTCGAAAATAGAAGAAGTAACGTGAATGTGTAGATATAATAGGTCTTCTGTTTGAATTTTCTAAGAAGTGGCGGGCCCACAAGGACGGTCATCGCGGCGAACGAGGCGAGCACACCGACAAACCAGAGAAAGAAGATGATGAACAGCGCGCCGTTGGCTTTGACGATCGAAAAGGGTACCCAGCCTATGATGATCGAAGCGATCGCGACGGCATAGTCCCAGAGGCTCATACTGAGCCAGACCCACAGACCCATGAGCGGCAGACCGATCAGAAGAGCGAAACGCAACACGTTCCATCTCAGTATATCGTTGATACTGCGCAGCAGATAGCTGTTCACCTGTTTCATCCAATAACTCCTTCTGGCCATGTTTTTGGGCATTCCAGCACATCTTTTTACACAGGAGAGAAAGCCGTTTTGGCACCTTTTTTGTTGAAATATTCTTCCCGGCCCTTCACAAAGCGTTTAAAAATACCGAAAAGCCGGTTCCTGTGAATGATTGGCTGTTTGGAATGAGTTTAGCAAATAAAAGCATAAAGTTTTATTTTTGGCTTTCGGCCTACTTTCCGAAAAATTGTAGTACCATATCCGGAAACGAAAAGTGAACGGAGAGTGCATCATGTATATCTTTTCGGACAGACTCTACAAAAAAGATGAGATTCTGCTTGATGAGAACAAAAAACAGATCATCTTCACGACCCTCGACAACGAAGATATCATCGAATGGCTTAAAAGCCACAATTTTCCGGAAAGCTTCATCGAAGATATCACCAATGAAGACCAGAGTGTCACCTACGAGGAGAACAACCAGTTCAAACTCGCCATTCTCAAGTACTTTCAAAAGGATCCCGAAGACGATCTCCTCTTCCATGCCCACAACGTGGTGATCATCATGAGCGAAAAGAAATTCATCTTTCTCGCCAAAGAGCAGAAACTGATCAAAACCATCACCAACAAACTCTACCGCCGCTACAAGCCGGCCGATTCGCTGGAATATATCATGTACTCGGTCATCGACATCATGGTCGACCATACCATGGGCATCGTCGATATGATCGATGACCGCCTCGAAGAGATCGAAGACAGGATATTCGACGAATCGCTGGACGAGCAGGAGGTTCAGAAAAACCTCTATTTCGCCAGGCGAACACTCAACCGTATCGGCAAACTTTCGGTGCAGCACAACGATATCGTCAACAAAATCATCAACCATTTTCCGATCAACATCCGTAAAAAGCTGAAATACGAATTCATCGACCTCAAAGAACATCTCTCCTTTCTCATCAACGAATCGAAAACCTATCTCGACAGAACGGGTTATCTTCAGACGCTGCTGATGGGCTTTTTGAGCAACCGCATGAACCAGGCGATGCAGCGACTTGCGGCCATCTCACTGATCTTCCTGCCGCTGACATTTATCGTCGGAAACTACGGAATGAATTTCAGGCATATGCCGGAACTGGACTGGAAATACGGCTACCTGTTCGTCTGGGGGCTCAACCTGGCAATCGCCTACCTGATCTTCCAGTGGCTCAAAAAGAAGAGATGGATCTGATGGAAATAACAGCATTTATTCAATTTTAATGGCTTTTTATGTATACTCGCACCATCATTGACTTTTAAAGGAGAGTAAGAATGACAAAGAGACTTGGAATGGTACTCCTGAGCATCGCTGCGGCAAGCAGCATGATGGCGCAGGATTACACAAACTCCGTAACCGTAACGGGCGGTGGATACAGCCCCCTCAACAAAGAGTGGATCGACGATGCATGGACACTCGGTGCACGCCTCGGATTGATCGAAGGCGACACACACGGCCTCGAAGTCGAGTATGACTTCATCAACAATGTGGACCTCGACAAAAACGAAGGAACAGGCGACACCTATGGCAACCAGGTGTTCGCAAACTACCTCTACCATTTCAAAGACCAGAGCGAGAGCCTGCGCCCCTATCTTCTCGCTGGGGTCGGTTACGAAAACTGGACAAACGGCCAGCTTGATGACGGCGGTGTCGGTGCCATTGGAGCAGGTCTCAAATATGCCGTCAACGAATGGCTCAATCTGCGCGCGGAAGTGAAAGATGTTATCCGTTTCGACGACGGCGGCAACACGCTAGCCTATGTAGCCGGTTTCATGATACCGTTTGGCACACCGGCTGCCGCGGCACCGGTCGCTGCCGCGGCACCACTGACCTCCCTTGACAGTGACGGTGACGGAGTCATCGATACAAAAGACAAGTGTCCCCACACGCCGGCCGGCACGATCGTTGATGAAAACGGCTGTCCCGACACTAAAGACAGCGACGGCGACGGTGTTATCGACGTTCTGGACAACTGCCCCAACAGCAAAACGAATCAGGTCGATGAAAACGGTTGTCCGCTCGATACGGACAAAGACGGGGTGCCCGATTACATCGACCAGTGTCCGAACACACCGCCGAATTTCCATGTCGATGCAAAAGGTTGTACCATTGGGGTGACGCTCCACCTGAACTTCCCGTTCGATTCGGCCAAAATTCCGGCCCAGGAAACGATGGATGTCGACCGCATTGCGGAATTTTTGAAAAAACATCCGAAGGTAACCGCGGTTATTGAAGGACACACGGACAGCACGGGACCGGCTGATTACAATATGAAGCTTTCCAAACGTCGTGCCGAAGCCGTCAAGAAAGCTCTTGTCGAGCGCGGTATCGACGCTTCCCGCCTCACGGTCAAAGCCTATGGCGAAACCAAGCCAATAGCTCCGAACGATACGGAAGAGGGACGCGCGAAAAACCGACGTGTCGAAGTCGTACTGGTTCCCGGAAAAGGCCAGTAACCGATCTCTCCTCCGCTTCCCGGCGGAGGATCAACGCTTCTTTCCGCACTTTTTTTTCATGCAACTTTTCTCAACATTTCATCTT
Source organism: Hydrogenimonas urashimensis (assembly GCF_016593255.1). NCBI lineage: Bacteria > Pseudomonadati > Campylobacterota > Epsilonproteobacteria > Campylobacterales > Hydrogenimonadaceae > Hydrogenimonas > Hydrogenimonas urashimensis. The sequence continues at coordinate 460,881 of NZ_AP023212.1, forward strand.
TTTTCGGAAATTCTATTTTTTTCTTCGAAGCGCACGAACGTCTCTATTTCAACCGATTAAGAGGTTCTGTCATGTACAATGCGCCCATCAAACCGGTTGGCCGGCAGAGATTCCAGGAGGTCTGGCATGGAACGCAATATCGATGATCTCGCCCTCGAGATAGAACGCCGCATCAACCTCTTTCGGGAGGGCATGGATGAAAGTGCCCAGGCGTATGAAACCGCCGAACTCCTCGAAGAGGCCCGCAATCTCAACAAAACCCGATTCCTTGAACTTCTGAAATCACTCCCCGAAGACCTCAAAGCGGAGGTGCTCTCCGAACTTTCCAAAAATGCCCAGGGGGATGCCCTCGAAGCGATCGACGCCAAGGAGCTCGCCGAAATCATCGAAGAGATGGATACCGACGATGCAGCCGATATTGTCCAGCAGATCGAGGAGATGGACGAGGAGAAAGCCGAAGAGGTCCTCGAGGAAATCAACGAAGAGGAGAGTAAGGTCATCCGAGAACTCATCAGTTACGATGAGAACGAAGCGGGTGCCTATATGCAGACCGAACTCTTCAAGGCCTACGTGGACGAAACGGTCGGCGAATCGATCAAACGTCTCAAAGAGTTGAAAAGCCGGGGGGAGATTGACAACGCCTACCATGTCTTCATCGTCGACAGCAAGGAGCGGTTTCTGGGCATGATGCCCATGGAGGATCTGGTACTCCACGGACCCGGCGAAATCTATCGCAACATCATCGACCTCGAAGGTGTGCTGACAGTGGCCGTTCATCCAAAGGATGCGATCGACAAGGTAATCGAACTGGCCGGTAACTACAACATGAACGTGATCCCTGTCACTGACGAGTTCGGTATCTTGCTCGGACGTATCACGGCCGACGACATCTACGACCTGATGGAGAAGCAGGCAACCGACCAGATCTACGGCATGGCAGGGGTTCAGGAAGAGTCCGAAGAGAGCGAAAACATCATCGAAGCGGGGAAAACCCGCGCCATCTGGCTCGGTATCAACCTCGTCACGGCCATCGCGGCATCGATTGTGATCGGACTTTTCGATTCGACGATCCAGTCGATCGTGGCGCTTGCCGTTTTGATGCCCATCGTTGCATCGATGGGAGGCAATGCGGGCACTCAGTCGCTGACCGTAACCGTCCGTCAGCTCGCACTTGGTGACATCGATCCGACCGAAGCGAAAAAGGTTATCACAAAAGAGGTGCTTCTTTCGCTGGGCAACGGTCTTGTCTACGCGGTCGTAATGGGCCTTATCGCATGGATATGGTTCAACATGCCGATGCTTGGACTCGTCATCGCCCTCTCCATGGTCATCAATCTTCTCGCAGCCGGATTTTTCGGAGCCACGATACCTCTCGTTCTCAAAGGACTTGGCATCGACCCGGCGGTCGGATCGACGGTGCTTCTGACTACCGTTACCGATGTTGTCGGTTTTTTCAGTTTCCTGGGCCTCGCGACGATGATCCTGCTGTAGCGTCCTTCTTCGTCATTCGGGAACCCCCTTCATCCACTCCCGGACCGCGTTGCGGAGCGATTTCGAAAAACTTTTGCTCAGATGCAGATCGTTGATGGCGATGGTCGTCATCTCCGAAGCGATCGAGCGGTTTTTGGCGATCTCCCCTATGATCTGCATACTGTTTCGATAGGATTGGGCGATTCTTTTATAAAAACGCTCCATCTCCTCGAACGACTCTCTCTCCCCATCTTTGAAAGCGCCGTGAAATGCCCGCACACTCTTGATGATCTGATACCGCAGATTTCGCAGAAAGAGACTCCCCTCCCGATTGTCCTCGTCGTACCACCGATCGATGTCGTGAAGCATATCTTTGATCGATTTGGCCGCGGTGGCAAGATAGGCGGTCGTCCGTGCCATGCGGTCGAGGTCGGCCTGAAATCTCTCATCCGCCCGCTTGCCGGATAGTTCTGTGATGAAACGGAGTATCTCCCCTTCGAGACGCCGGATATGGGCGTAGAGACGGGCATAGGAGAGGGTCATGTTTTCATCGTAGGTATCCAGCAGTTTGTCAATGGGAAGATGTTCTGCAAGCACCTTCTGCGGAGGTGTGTTGACAGCCAGCAGGGCAAAATTCTCCACCTCCTCGGCAAGATGGAGAATCTCTTTGAAAAGCGCATCCCGCGCCACTTCCGGCAGGTCTGCGGAGACATTGTGGATATAGTGGGTGACATGGGCCTTCTCTTTTTTGAAAAATCGTTTCATGAAGGCAGTCAGAAACGGAATGAGGGGGTACCACATCGCCACACCCAGCACGTTGAAAAGCGAATGGAAGAGTGCGATGCGGATGACAGGATCCGAACCCGGCCAAATCGCCTCCGTCATCTTCAAAAGCGGTCCGATGGCCAGCAGTGCGACGATGCCTGTGGAGACGTTGAAGAGAAAATGAGCCAGTGCCGTTCTCTTCTTGTCGGGAGACCCGCCCACGGCACCGAGTATCGCGGTTACCGTCGTCCCGACATTTGAGCCGATGACAAAGGCTGCCGCCGCCTCGAAACCGATGATATGGGCAAAAAGTGCACTCTGCACGATGGCGATGGATGCGGAGCTCGACTGGATCAGCGCCGTGACACCCAGCCCCATCAGCGCATACCAGCCAAGATGGGCGAAACGGTGGGCGCCGATATCGAAATCTTCCGCAAAAAGCGAAAAACTCTCTTTCATCCCTTCAAGTCCGAGGAAGATGAGGCCGAACCCGACCATCGCATTGAAGAGACTTCTTGTACGCGTCCCCTCTTCCAGAAATATGCTGGCCAATCCCCCGATCCCAATGAATGCGTAGGAGAGGATCTTTATATCCATCTTGAAACCGACGAACCCCACGATCCATGCCGTCACGGTGGTTCCGATATTGGCTCCGAAGATAACGGCAATAGCGTGTTCGAGGCTCATCAGCCCCGCACCGATGAGAGAGATGGCCATCAGAGTCACCACCGAGGAACTCTGAAACAGGGCCGTGGCAAACAGTCCCGCCAAAAAGCTGCGAAACCGCGTCCCCGTGGCGAAGCGTATCCAGCGCCGAAACGCCCGTCCCGCCGAGAGCCGTATCTGGCTCTCAAGATAGATCATTCCAAAAAGGAAAAGTCCCAGACCGGAAAAGGCTTCGATCCATATTTTAAGGCTTTCCATCCTTCAGGTCCTTCTTACTCCACCTCTTTGGTTGAAGCGCCGAAGGTGCACTCCTGCCGATCGGGATTTTCTGCGGCAAAGAGCTCAGCACGCGGCGCCATATTCACAGATAGATCTTCTCTTTCGGCCTGACGATATGGGCTCTTTTTCCCACTTTTTCGCGAATCGCTTTTTTGAAAACGCTCTGCTTTTCCCGTTCTCCGTGAACCAGGCAGATTTTGCCCAGTTTCTTGATATGGGCAATCCAGTCGATCAGATCCTGCTGATCCGCGTGGGCCGAAAATCCGTTGATCGTGTATATCTTCGCGCGGATGCGGATCTCCTCCCGGTATATTCGTACCCATTTCACCCCGTCGACAATATACCGCCCCAGCGTCCCTTCCGCCTGGTAGCCGACGAAAATGACGCAGTTGCGCTCGTTCCAGAGCCTGTTTTTGAAATGGTGGAGAATCCTTCCGCCTGTGCACATGCCGCTCCCGGCGATGATGATGGCTCCCCGTTCGATTTCGTTGATCTTTTTCGACGACTCCACATCACAGGTAAATCGGAGGTAGGGAAAATCGAAAACATCCCCGTCCTCTTTGTAGAAGAGATTGCACTTAGGCCCCAGCTGGCGGTGGAACTTCGAGAAGAGATGGGTCGCCTTGATCGCCATCGGGGAGTCAAGAAAGACTTTGCAGCGGGGAAGTTCTCTCTCGCGGTACATATCCTTCAGGATGCAGAGCACCTCCTGGGTCCGTTCGATCGCGAAGGAGGGAATGATGACATTGCCACGGTTGAGCAGTGTCTTTCTGATCGCCTTTTTGAACTCCTTAATCGTCTCTTTCATATTCTTGTGGTTCCTGTCGCCGTAGGTCGATTCGATAAAAAGCATATCCGCTTCCGGAACGTTTTCGACATACGGCATCACCAGGTCGTCCCTGTTGCCGAGATCACCGCTGAAGACCACTTTATGGGTCTTCCCCTCCTCCTTGAACCGTATTTCCACTGTCGCCGAACCAAGAATGTGGCCGGCGTTGCGAAATATGACCTTCACCCCTTTTGCCACCTTCAGAGGCCGGTCGTATTTGGCCCGGATATGGGTCAGCAGCCAGGTATCTTCCACATCCTCGGTCGTATAGAGAGGTTTTGGTACACTCTTCTCTTCGCCGCGCCTCTGCGCTTTGCGGTAACGTGTGCGATACTCCTCCTCCATCAGCTTGGCACTGTCGAAAAGCACCACCTGGGCCAGTTCGAATGTCGCCTTCGTCGCTACGATGATTCCATCAAATCCCTCTTTTACGAGTTTGGGAATACGCCCCACGTGATCGAGATGCGCATGGGTAATGAGAAGTATGTCGACCTTCCTCGGGTCGAAGCCGAAGTGCTGCCGGTTCTTCTCGTCTTCCCCTTCTCCCTGGAACATACCGCAGTCGATGAGAATACGAAGACCGTTTCGTAGCTTCAGAAGATGGCAGGAGCCTGTCACCTCCTCCGCCGCACCGAAAGATTGTACGATGGCCATGTTTCACCTCCTGCCGATTGGCGAGCGCTCAGGCCCGCCGGCAGGACTCCTCTTTAGCCTTGATCGCTTCAAGACGCTTGAGAATGTGGTCGAGTTCCGCCAGGTTCTCTTCGCACTCTTTTTGCAGTTTCTCGCGTTTGCTCACTATCAGGTTGATCTGTTTTTGAACATCTTCGAGGTCGATTTTGCAGTTCTGTGCCGCCTGTTCCTCCTTGTCGAGTACCCATTCGGTCGCTTTTTTCAGAAATTCCATCATGTGGACTCCTTCGCAATTTTTTTAAGAGTAACACAAAGTATATTAATACCTGATGTTACGCAGAGCATGGGCAAAGCCCATGCTTTGGCGGGGAGACAAGCCTCCCCTAAAACTTCGAAATCGAATATTTCGAGATGACGTTCCGCTTTTTTGCGTAACCTCAATTAATAACCGATGTCAATCCATGCTCTTGAACAGCTCCGCCGTGTTAAGAGCATAAAAGCCCCTGAGCTCTTCATAGAGGTCGGGAAAGTGCTTTTTCAGGATTTCTGGTTTCTGAAAGAAGAGTTCGGTGATTACGGCGAAAAATTCTGCCGCGCTGGTGGCGGCATACTCGCCGATGAGCCTGTAATCCTCCCAGTTGCGGTTTTTTATGCTTTTTTCTCTCAACTCGTTAAAACGGCGGTAGAGTACCGTCGTCCATCGGTGATACCGTGACCGTTCCAGAGGCGGAATCCCGTCGGCGGCGCCGTTTTCGAAATCGAGAACATGGGCGAGTTCGTGCAAAATGACGTTGTGCCGGCGGATGTGCAGAGCTTCCCGCCTCGCTTCGTTCCAAACGATGACCACGGTATCGCCGGCGGATTCTCCTTCCAGAGCCAGATCCTCTTCCCGGTAGATTCCCCCTTCCGATTCGATCTGCCTCTTTACCACATCATAGGGGTAGATGAGAATGGTTTGCAGTTCATCGTAACACTCGTCGGGAATGTTGACGACCATCAGACAGGCGTAGAAGGAGATGATCGCCTTCATCTCGTCCGTCACCTCCGTGCCGATGCCGACAAATTCTTTCGTCCAGACAAAAAAGAGCAGTCGCGGACGGATTTTCTCCTTCAGCCTCGCCGGCAGAACCCTGTAATGGGCAACTTTTTCAAGCGCTTCGCGATAGGATGGCGGAAGAGCCGTTTTCTGAGCCCTTTTCCACAAACGCATACGCCGGAAATAACCCACCGCCTGCCAGGTCAGAAAGAGCGCCGCCAGGAGCAACAGAATCTGCGTCAAAATGATGTAGTACAATGTGTCCCATCCCCCAGAAAGGCTTTCACCTCCTCCCAATCGCCCCGGAAGAGTATACGCTCCCGTCGTTTTTGTATCTGGTAGTCGTACATCGGGTCGTAATACTCCCGCAGCAGGTATTCGACCCAGGTTTTGTGCGCTTCCACTCGGCCGCTTGCAATCTGCTCACGGTAGGCGTTTCGAAGCATCTGAAGCACCTCTTTGCAACGTTCGCCCCCCAGACGCTTTTGGATACGCCCGATCGCCTTTTCGATATCTTCGTACCACCGCTTGAGCGGATCCTCGAAGCGGTGCAGCGCATACCCCTCCTGGGCCCGGACCACATACTCTTCGAAGGTGATCGCCACCCTCCGTTCCATCGATGTTTTCAGCACGACAAGAGGCGCCTTTGCCAGGTGTTCGTAGAGCTTTCTTGGCAGATAGAGACGGCCGACGTTTTTTCCCTCGTCTTCGAAAACAAGCCGTTTCCACCCAGTCGCCAGCTTTTTTATGATCGCATAGGCGAGCGCGTTTTCAAAATCGATCTGCGTCGGCTGGGGAGTGATTTTTCTGCCGAATGATGAGCCCCTGTGATTGGCGAGGGCTTCCAGGTCTACCGCGTCGGGGAGGGTACGAAGCAGTATCGTCTTGCCGGAGCCGGTCCTGCCGGCGAGCACCAGAGGGGAAAACCGGGCCTCACTTCGCTCCATCTCCTCGATGAGATAGCGCCGGAACGCTTTGTACCCCCCTTCGATGCGGACGATATCACACCCCGCCTCGGCCATCCACGCCTGGGCGATCTGCGATCTTAGCCCGCCCCGGAAGCAATAGAGCAACGCATCCGGATGCGTTTTAACAAAACTGCACCACGCTTGGATGCGCCGGGCTTTCACACCGCCCGAAACGAGTCTGTGCCCCAGTGCGACAGCCGCTTCGTTGCCCTCCTCTTTGTACATTTTTCCTACAAGATGCCGTTCTTCGTCACTCATCAACGGCAGGTTGACGGCACCGGGGAAAGCTCCTTTGGCAAACTCCACGGGTGCTCTGACATCGATAAGGGGTCTGCTTTCCAAAACGATGCGCCGGTAGTCGTCCGTTGTCGGAAGCGGCAATCTACTCCACCTCGATGAGATGTTCGCGTCGCGCATGGGTTTCGCCGATGGGTTCCAGATTAAGTCCGTGCTTTCGTGCTGTCTCGTAAAAGGCATCAAGCCCGGACTCTTCGACGATGACAAGAAGGCCTCCCGATGTCTGGGCATCGCATAGAATCTCTCTTTGCTGCTGTGTCATCTCGCCGATTTTGTGGCCGTAGCTTTTGAAATTTTTGCGCGTGCCGCCCGGAATGCACCCCATTCGACGGTACTTTTCCACATTGGGAAGAAGGGGCACCCTGTCAAACCGGACGGTCGCGCCGATGCCGCTGCCTTCGCAGATTTCGCTCAAATGGCCGAGCAGGCCGAAACCGGTTACATCGGTCATGGCACAGACACCTTCGAGCCTGGCGAAATCGCTTCCGGCCCTGTTGAGTGTGGTCATTGCCTCGATGGCGGGGGTGATATCGTTTCCTTCTATCTTCTTCTGTTTCTGGGCAGTGGAGAGAATACCGATGCCCAGCGGTTTGGTGAGGAAAATTCTGCACCCCTCTTTGGCCGTATCGTTTCGCATCAGGTAGCGGTTTTCCACCAGTCCCGTCGCCGCCAGGCCGAATATCGGCTCAGGCGAATCGATGGAGTGTCCGCCGGCAAGGGGAATGCCCGCCTCTTCACAGACCGCCCTTCCCCCTTCGATCACTTCCCTCCCCACTTCGGCGGGAAGCTTGTCGATGGGCCATCCGAAAATCGAAATCGCCATCAGCGGTCTGCCGCCCATGGCGTAGATGTCGCTGAGTGCATTGGTCGCGGCGATCCGGCCGAAGGTGAACGGATCGTCCACGATCGGCATGAAAAAATCTGTCGTCGAGAGGATTGATGTCCCGTTTCCAAGATCGTAGGCTGCCGCATCGTCTTTGCTGTCGTTTCCCACGAGCAGCTGCGGACACTCGATCTTTGCCCGTGTCGTCTTGAGAATGTCGTCAAGCAGCACAGGGGATATTTTGCACCCACACCCCGCACCGTGGCTGTATTCGGTAAGTTTGATGGTTTCTGACATATCTGTTCCTTACGTTTGTTATACTTGCGAATTATATCACTGATATTACGCACATTGAAACGGATCGAAGCATGAAGATAGAGATACCAAATTACGCCACAATCGACATACGGCATATCGTCTGCGACTACAACGGCACGATCGCAAAAGACGGCATGATTCTTCCGCATCTTAAAACGCTGTTGCAAAAGCTGTCGGAAGAGTTTACGATTCATGTCATTACGGCCGATACCTTCGGAAGTGTCACGGCGCAGCTGGCGGAATGCCCCGTATCGATCAAGATTCTTGAAACCGACGATCATACGAAGGAGAAGATGGCGTTCGTCCGCTCTTTGGGAGAGGAGTTGTGCGTCGCGCTGGGAAACGGAAACAACGACGAAGCGATGCTAAAAAGCGCAAAACTCGGCATCGCGGTCACAGGGGATGAAGGGTGCAGCACAAAAGCGTTGATGGCGGCCGACATTGTCTGTCGCGACATTTCGGACGCCCTGGAACTGCTGCTTCATCCCAAACGTCTGACCGCCACGCTGAGGCGTTAGCCGATTTTTTTCATCAGGCGAGGAGATCCTTGATCGGCAGGTTGTTGTTGGTCAGGATTTCGGGGTTTTTGATGCCATACATCCTGTAGATGGTCGCAGCGATGCTGAAGACCTGGAAATGGTACGATTCGCCCGAACTTCCGAAATTTTTGGGACGCTGATAGATTCTTCCACCTCCGCCTGTCACCTCGGTCTCCCCGACGATACCCAGATGGTTCATGTAGTCGCCGCCCCCGAACCAGTAGACATTCTGAAGATTGCCGTGGTCCCAGCCCAGTGAATTGTTGTAGTTGACATTGCGTCCGAACTCTCCGAATACGACGATATTGATGTTGCTCTTGCCCGCGGCTTTCAAATGGGCCATCGCCACTTCGATCGACTCCATCAGCTGGGTCATCCGCCGGGTGTAACGGTCGATGGCGTTGGAGTGGTCGTCCCATCCGCCAAGGCCTGGGCTTCCCATGCTCACGATTTTGGTGTATTCGTTGTTGATGAGCAGGCTGACCGCCGTTTTCAGACGATTTCCGAATGTGTTGTCCGGATAGACGATGCCTTCGGGCAGGGTGATTTGGTGGATATCGTCGGCAAACTTCTCGAGTGTGACGCGCCGTTCGAACGACTCCTTGATCTTTCCGGCGCGATTGTATTTCTGCGCCAACGTATCGAAAATCTCGCCGATAGTCGTATTGGTCTCCTTGTTGAGAACCCGGCTTTCATACCATGAAGCCGAGCCGCCACGCTTGTAGGGATTGTCGGAGCCGCTGCCAAACGCCACCGGCTTGAGGAAGGGTTTGAGATCGACGTCATCTTCGGTGAAAAAGGTCGACTCCCCCTCCATCGTGACGAAAGGAATCGTCTTGCCCACATCATCCGTTCCCGAAGGTTCGGTGATGACACCTTTGTGATAGAGGATGGAGGCGAGATTCGCGATGATGCCCGCACCCCCTTCCGTCTCCTTGCCCCTCTGGGCCTGGGATGTACACGCGCCGTGTGACTTCAGATCGTCCACCGTCCGGAAACAGGTCCTAAAAACGTTCATATCCCCGGCATCGAGCATCCGCTGCATCGCGTAGCCCCCGGCATTTCCCCAGAAACCATCCTGCGTCAGCTTGATATAGCGCTCGTTTCCCAGAGGATAGGGATTCTGGCTCTTTTCACTGATCTCTTCTATATTCGTCATGTTTCCGGCCAGCTGGGACGGACCGCCGTAGAGGTAGATGATGATGGTCTGCGCATTGTTGTTTTCGTATACGGAAGGATCGAATTCGATACGGTCATAGTCGAGATCGGCGCTTTTGAGCGAAAGCGGCAGAACGGAAGAGATGCCAAGAGCACCGAGTCCTTTCAGAAAGTGCCTTCGGTTGAAATGTGCTTCGTTAAAATCGGTTCGTTTCATCTTCATCCTCCTATTTCACCGCTTGGAATTCGTAAATGGAATCGAGTCTGGAAAGGTAGTCGAGCACCAGCATCGCAAACTCCCCGCGCTCTTTGAGATCGTCGATCTCTTTTCGGTTACCATACAGGTCGATCCAACTCAGATTGTCGAAGGTTTCGTCGTAATCCTTTTCGTCGTCGATCAGGTCTATGAGGAAATTCCTCTCCTCCTCGGCCGCTTTGCGCCCCGCGATCGAAAGGAAGAGCGAATCGACGATATAGCCGGCGCGTCTTCTTTCGTTGGGCGCCCATTCGTGCAGCCTTCTTCCGTCTTCGCCCAGCTCCGTCGGACTGATCAGATCGGCCGGCAGATTTTCGAAAAGCTCGTAATAGGGCCAGCCATCGTCACTGTTTTGCAGTGAGGCGTTGCGTTCGTAGTTGGTCATGACATTTTCACGAATCGTCTTGTGGAACCATGCGAAAGATTGCGAATCGAGCGGCACCTCGACCTTGCGCCCCAGCTTGTAGCGCATCGTCGACTGGTGCATACTGTCGAGATTGCGCGCGATGTAGTAGAACGATTTCGCCTTGGGAAGCCACTTCAGCGCTTTGGCGATTTGATAGAAGGACTCTTCGAAGGAGCGTGTTTTGGCCGACTCGAGCAGGTAGGCTTTCGAATAGACGATCTGCTTGAGCAGTCCCGTCCAGGTCATCGGCCGGCTTGCAATCAGCTGATCGACGACACGGTTTTTCCGCTCTTCCGTGAAATTGGGGAAATAGAGGTCGACGAGCCGCCGAGTCACCGCGGGAACGAAAGTGGGCTGCAAAACGAGGGCGCTGTAGAAATCGGTCCCGTTTTTGATCACCTGGCCCGGGAAGAGATCGGTGATCGGCTCCACGTTTTCGTCCAGCGTCATGACGAGCGTGTTCGAACGGCGGTCGAGTTTCCAGTTTTTCAAAGCTTTCGCCGCCAAAGGAACGTGGGCATCGTTGAAATCCATCGTATAGATCTCCAGCATCTCCCGACCGTTGTCCTCGGGGCTTCGGAAGCGGCGCCAGTTTTCGTCGGTCATCATGTGGGTGAAAGTCACCCATTGCATACTGAAGCCCGCGTCGAAATCGCGCACCAGGTCCCCGTACACGTCGATCGCGTCGACGGTGTAGACCGTGTCGAGCTCGTAGGCCGGCGAAAAGAGAATGGTCTGACTGAGGATGTAGGCCGCCCATCGGTTGATATAGGCGCGCCCCGGCTGAAGCTCGTAGAGACGGGCAAGCATCGAGGCGACGATCTTGTTGTCGCCCCAGCCGTATTCGTCGTAATATTTCATCTTCTCTTCCACAGCCGCTATCTCTGCGGGAGAGTTCTGCCTGTCGAAGAGGGCCCGGGTATCGCTGATGAAACTGCCGGAGTTGACGGCTTCGACCAGCGTATCGTAGTCGACACCGTAAAAGAGTGTGCCGTAAAGCTTGATCGCCACTTTATATTTTTGCTCTTCGGTGAGTGCATTGAAATCTTCATCCGTCAGCGGGGCGAGCCGATACCGATCGTAGGGTATCTCGCTGGCAAGAACCGGTATGCTGTAAAGAACCGGTCCGGAGGCGATCTGGTTGAAGGCATCCTCATCCGTCAGTTTCAGGTTTCGGACACCGCTGTCGGCATATTTGGCATAGGATTCCTTCAGGTGCGCCGCCGCCTTCGCGAAAGAGACAGGCGTAATGTCTAGCGACGGTACGCGCTTGGCCACCTTTTCCACGACATCTGTCAGTTCGTTCTCGGTTTCGGGCACTTTCAATATCCCCTGCTCTTTCAGGGCGGAGACGACCTCCTCCTTGATCTCGATGCCGTTGGTGGGGTCCGCATCCGCATCAAGAGACTGAAGGAGCGCATCCACTCTCATGTCGCTCTCGATGATGAGAGCGCCGTCGGAGAGCTGGGTCTCTTCCAGTGTACGCAGTCTGATGTTTCCGAGTGTGAAGGTACACCCTTTTCCGACCTCGAAACGGAATGCGCCTTCCTCATCGGTGATCCCGTGCTGGCTCCCACAGTTGTAGGCGACACCCTTGACAGGGGAATCGACCAGATAGGCGGTCCCGACGACTGAAGAGCCACCGCTTCCGGGGAGGACGCCCCCGTCTGACGAAGCGGTCGTGGAACCGCCGCCTCCACCGCCACAGCCGACAAGAAGCATACCGGCCGCCACGACCAATACATGACGCAGTTTGCTGTTCACTTTACTCATTTCTCTTCCTTTCCATAACATTGCGAGGCAGTTGCAATGCTCCATTATAGAGGATTGCAAAGGGCTTTTGCTTCGCGATTCACAGTGGTTGATGGAACATGAAGGAAGTGGGAGGAAAAATCAATGCAGGTAAATGAGTCTTACTCTTTATTGAACGAATGTCAACAAAGAGGCAACCTGGCGATCTTCGCAAATCACGCGAAGACCCATGGCTTTCCGTCCCTGCTTCACAACAGGTTTGGCAACTGAACCTCCATTATAATGAGAGGATTCTTAATCGGTGTTTAAACAAACATTCTTCTTAAAATTGGTTTACATTCTCTCCTCTTCGATATCCTCGACAATCTCCGCGAGGATTTTCCGATCGATTTTGTCTCTTTTTCCTTTGTAGATATTCTCTTCCAGTCTTTCGAGAGCCTCTTTGATTCTTTCATCCTCCTGGGCATAGGGAAGAAGAAGATCCAGCAGTTCTCTGTCGTTTTTGGCGTGTCGGATCGCTCTGGCGATGTCGAACTCTCTCTTTTTCATGAAAACAGGAAGCTTCCGGTTGCCCAGCCACCAGGCGCCTGCGGCCCCCAGCACGATGCCGACAAGAAGATAGAGCCAACGGTATTCCTCCTCTTTTTCTTGACCTTTCAAGCTCCTGCCTTCTTTGCCGGCGGTCGTAGCCGAAGGGACTTTTTCGGTTTTTTCAGGAGGTCTGCCCAAATCCTTTACATCGGCGTTCTTTTTGCCTCCGACCACTTTGATAGGAATCGGTTCCGTGCGTTTTTCTATGACCTGCTGACGCTCTTTGTCGTAATATCTCAGAACAAAAGAGGGAATCGTGAAATCGTGATCGGAGACGATCGTGACCGTCTCCTTGAAAGTTCCGCCGTAACGTCCTTCCGTAATCCGCTCCTTGACCACGGGATCGTCGCTGTAGACCACGGTGTCGGGAATGTGGGGTTCGAACTTCTTGATATCGTCGATATTGCCCTCCCCTTCGATCTCAATCGTCACGCGCACCGGCTGATTGGCCTCCACTCTCTGCCTGTCGACCGATGCACGGATCGTGAAATCGCCATAGAGTTCCACATTGCCAGGAAGCGGGTCGACCTGGATCGTCACGGCATTGGAAGCGATTCGGCTCCACTCCAGTCTCGCAAAAAAACCGTTGAAAAAGTCGTCGTCGAAAAAGGGATCGTTGATGGGAGGCTTCACACGGACCCGCTTGGCGATCTTCGCTGTCAGGGGGCCGAGTTTGAAACTGCCGGCCTTTTGGGGAAAGATCAGGTAGCGCTGTTTTTCGACGATATACTCCCCTTCGTACGACTTCTGCACCTCTCCCACTTTTTTGATCCAGAAGTTCGGAAACTCGGGGGATTGAAGATCCACCTGCGCGAACCGGGCATCTCGGCGGTAGCGAATCACCACATCGAACGTGACCGGCTCGCCCACATGCACCCTTTTTTTGTCAATGTCGATTTCAAGCCGGGCATCACCCTTTCGGGTACCCGGTTTGGGTGCGTCGCTCACGCTGATTCTGACCGGATCGGTCCGGTAGAGGGTGCCATCGACTTTCACTTCCAGCGAAGGGATCGTCACATCCCGCATCGGCGCGAACGTGTAGCTTTTCGTCACGCTTCGGGAGGTATGGCCATTGATGATGGAGATGTTCGATCGCTGGGACGTACCCAGAATCGGAAAACCGTCAATCTCTTTCAAAACGGGAAAGGCGACATCCTCTCCCTCCGCCGTGATCGAGAATGTAACGGTGTCTCCCCGTGTCACCTCTTTCCTGTCCACATGCATCTTTATGCCTGCTGCGGCCAGAAAGAGCGGGACGAACAGCAGCGCCCACAGCAGCCGTTTACCAGGGTGTCGTCTCATCCTCGCTCCTTTCGCTCTTTTTTGTCGGCATCGGCAGCATCAGAGTGTGTATGCCGCGCTGGTTCAGCACTTTGTTCCATTTCCGCAACTCCATTTCACTGATCGGTTCCTCCCTTTTGGCTTCCGGTTTCTGGATTTTCCCACCTTTTTGGGCCTCTGGTTCTCTTTTTTTATCCTCACCGGCGTTTAGCTTTTCGTTTTCATCTCTCTTTGTCTCTGCGGTTTCGCTCTTTTGTTTCATCTGCTCTCTCTTGCCGCTTTGACTCTTCTGATCGTTTTGTTTGCTCTTTTCGCTCTTTTTTTGGTTCCCGGCGCTTTGGTTCTGTTTCCGGGAGTTTTTGCCGTCGGTTTCTTGGTTTTCGTTTCGTTCCCTCTTTTTCTGGCGTTTTTTCTTCTCTTTAATCTTTTTCAGCAGTTCAAGATTGAAACGGGTCTCTTTGTCCTCTTTGATTTTCAAAGCCTCCTCATAGGCCCTGATTCCTTCGTCGATCTTCCCAAGATGAGCGTAACAGTTTCCCATATTGTGCAGCTTTTCAAACTGCAGACTCTCTTTGTTCACCTTTTTGAAAAACGATAGTGCCTCTTCGTATTTTCCTGCTTTGTACAAAGCGTCGGCCGCGTTGAACGTCGCTTCGTCACTCCCCTTTTTTGCCAACTCTTTGTAGAGTTTCGCAGCCTTGTCGAATTCTCCCTTTTCATACGCATCTTTCGCCCGTGTCGGCGTCAGGAAATCGAGTGCGCCGGCATACGCAAGTGAAAAAAACAAAATTGATATTAATAAATATCTAATCATTGTCTCTCTCCTCCTTCGCTCTTGACAGGCCGTCTCATCTTTGCAGGGAGAGATGTATGGGCCATAAGAAAGAGAAGAATCGACAGCATCAACGGGTAGTAGAAGAGCTCTTCGCGTTCATGGATGGTCCGCTCCTTGATCTCACCGGATACAAGACGCGATCGGATGAACTCTGCCAGACGTTTCATGTCGCTCGAGCTGAAAGAGAAGCGCATATAGACTCCCCCGGTTTTTTCGGCAAGGGAGGATACGGCGGGGTTTAGTCGGGTGATGACCACATTGCCGTTTCTGTCGCGGACCACATCCCTTCCGATCTTCATCACACCCCCCTTGCGGGTTCCCAAAGCGTAGATGAAGACCTTGATTCCCTCTTTTTTGGCGAAGGCGATCTCCCTGGAAAAATCTTTTTGGTCCCCGCCGTCGGTGAAAATGAGCAGGGCTCTTTTCTTCCTCTTTTTCAGCAGGTCGGCCGTCACCTCCAGGGGAGCCATCATGTCGGTTCCCTTGAGTGTCACATAATCGAACCCCATATGCTTGACGAGATATTTCAAAGAGGCGTAATCACGTGTCAGCGGTGCGATGAGAAAGGCACGGGAGCTAAATCCGATGACACCTATGCGTGTCTGCTTCATTGCATCAAGAAGGTCGAAAAATTTCCGCTTGGCCAGTTCGAACCGATTGGGAAAGAGATCGTTGGCGAACATGGAACGGGAGATATCGAAAGCGACCACCAAGTCCACGGTCGACTCTTTCACCCGGATCACCCCCTTTTCCATGACGGGGCGCGCGAGGGCGACAAGTCCCAGTGCGATCGCCAACAGCAGGAGTGTTCTGCGGGCTCTTCGGCTCAATCCGCTCCCTTGGGCCACCATTTTCCGATAAAGCTCCGGGCTGAACCGCCTGCTAAGATCGTCCCCTTTTTTTCGGATCACGATCCCCAGCGGCACCAGAAAAAGAATCAATATTAAAAAATATGGATAAAGAAACGTCATCGGTCCGCTCTCCTCTCACGCCGGATAGGAAATCGAAGGCCGAGGGTGGAAAGAAGTATCAAAAGCAGGGCCGTGCCGAGCGGCCAGGCGTAATAGTAGCGCTTTTTGACATAGCGGTTGCCTTCGATTTCGCTCTTTTCGAGGCGGTCGATAGTCTCGTAGACCTTTTCAAGTTTCTGCACCGTATCGGCCTCGAAAAACTTGCCGCCCGTCTCCTTCGCGATTTTTCTGAGCACGTAGGGGTTGTAGTCGCCCCGTCCGCCGATGCCGATCGTATAGACCTTGATGCCATACTTTTTCGCCGTGTTGATCGCCACCTCCAGCGGCACAGTCCCGGCATTGTCGATTCCGTCTGTCAGAAGTATGGCAATCTTGTTTTTCGCATTGGAATCCCTGAAAAGCTTCGTACTCATGAAAAGCGCCTCATAAAGTGCCGTACGCCTAGTTCCCGCGATCCCGACCTCCACCTTCTCCAGAAGCCTCAGAAGGGAGGTCTTGTCGTAAGTAAGAGGCACGGCCACATAGGCGAAATCGGCGAAGATCGTCAAACCGATCTTGTCATGTTTTCTTGCTTTGACGAATCGGGTGACGATATCTTTGACGATGCCGAATTTGTTGTTTTGCGCCATCGACCCGCTGGCATCGAGGATCAAGGATATTTCGTACCCCTTCTGCCTCTCGATGACGATCTCGTTTGTGACGACCGGACTTGCCAGGGCTGTCACCAGAAGAGAAAAAGTGGCGGTTTTGGCGAGAGCATGGAGCCGCGATCGGCTCCGGGAGATCGTATGCAGCCTGTCGCTGCCGGGAAACCAGATGCTCTCGTAACGGGGCCGGCACCATTTCAGGCAGAGAAGAAAAAGAGGGATCAACGCAAAAGCAACGGGATGTTCGAAGGTGAAACTACCCATGTTTCATCACCTTTTTGATCAGGCTTCTCATCCGCCGTTCGTCGTAGGCATCTAGCGGTGGCACCGTTTTTCTGTATTTGTATTTTTCCAGTTCTTTTCGAAGATGCTCGAATGTCTCCCTCTCCGAGGCCTCTTCGATCAATACCGGCATGTACTCGTCGAAAGTGTAGACCGCCTCCTTCACGCGGTTGAAATCGATGGATGCGATTTTTTCGCGCGCGACTTCCCGGGGATCTCTGCGCCGCCTTCTTCTGCGTCGCCCCGCTGTGGCGCCGAGAAACCGGTACAGAAGCAGCAGGATAAGAGCCGCGAGTACAGCAAGAGCGAAGAGGATCAACCACGTGTGATCTGGCACTTCCACAGGCGGTTTGATATCTTTGAGCTGCGCCAGCATGTCGTTCATTTGAGCATCTCCCGAAGCTTAATGAAAGGATCCTCGTCGGTATAGATTTTCGTAAAACCGATTCGCTCTTTCAGAAAATGTCCC
Organism: Hydrogenimonas urashimensis; assembly: GCF_016593255.1. Lineage (NCBI taxonomy): Bacteria > Pseudomonadati > Campylobacterota > Epsilonproteobacteria > Campylobacterales > Hydrogenimonadaceae > Hydrogenimonas > Hydrogenimonas urashimensis. The sequence goes on from NZ_AP023212.1 coordinate 478,152, forward strand.
TCCAGGGCTCTGTCATGGCGCAGCAGATCCTCTCTGTAGCGCTGTAGCGTCGCCGGGGTTAGATCGAGCAGATGGTGTTGACCGCTGACGGGATCGATCAGATCGTACTCCCCCGCAAAAGCCGGATTCTCCTCGAACCGGTCACGGACGATTACAGCATACACCTCGTGCTTCGCACCCAAAAGACTCAGATCGGCGATGTCGTAGAAATCTCCCAGAAGCAAAACGATGGATCGCTCCCGAATGGCACGGAGCAGGAAGTCGGCCACCTTCTGCAGCGAGGTGCGCCGTCGAAGGACATCGACATTCAGGGCGTATTCGAGGGCGGCATAGACGATATTGGGACTCTTGGAAGGTTTGAACCACTCCAACACCTCCTCGTCATAGAAGATGGAGGTAACTCTGTCGGAGTTTTTCAGTGCCGCGAATCCCAGCAGCGCGAGCATCTCCGCCATGACTTCCTGCTTTTGTCGCACCGTACCGAAATAGATGCTTCCGGAAACCATGTAAACGATGACGATGTTGAGTTCACGCTCTTCGTTGAAGACATTGATGTAGGGTTTTTGTTCCCGTGCGGTCACTTTCCAGTTGATTTTGCGCACATCGTCGCCGTAGGTGTACTCCTTCAGCTCGGCAAAATCGATGCCGTTGCCCTGGAATGTGGAGATGTTGTTTCCCACATTCTGGCCAAAAAGACGCCGGCGGGTGCGAATAAGAATTTCATGCGCTTTTTTGTTCATGCAACACCCACCCTTCGGGTTTCCGCTTCGTTTTGCATAACCGTTGTCCGTTCCTGGCTTTCGTTTCAGGGTACCCTGACTGCCTTCTGGATCGCTTTGACCACATCGTCGCTGGTGATACCCGCCGCTTCGGCCCGATAGTTGAGTATGATGCGGTGACGGAGCACATCGTGGAGAATCTCCGCGATATCGACGGGCGTGACATAGTCCTTTCCACGCATCAGCGCCACGGCACGGCTTGCGCGGAAGAGATCGATCGAAGCCCGCGGACTGGCGCCGAATTCGATATATTCTGCCATGTCCTGCGCTCCGTATTCGTCGGGAAAGCGAGTGGCGAAAACGAGTTTGAGCATATATTTCTGCACCGCATCGTCCACATGCACGGCATGGAGCTCTTTTTGCATCTGGGCAATTTCGGCCTTTCCGGCCACCTGGGAAATCTCCCCGAACCCCTTCGCCGCGACCCGGCTCACGATCTCGAACTCCTCTTCGATCGAGTTGTAGCCGACATTCACTTTCATCATAAAACGGTCCAGCTGCGCCTCGGGAAGACGGTAGGTACCCTCCTGCTCCACTGGATTCTGGGTCGCAAGCACGAGAAAAGGACGGTCCACCTTGTAGGTCTCTTCGGCGATGGTCACCTGCTTCTCCTGCATCACCTCCAGCAGTGCCGACTGCACTTTCGCCGGCGCCCGGTTGATTTCGTCGGCCAGGAGAAGGTTGGTGAAGACGGGGCCGTGCTTGACCTTGAACTCCCCGCTTTTTTGATCGTAGATTTCTGTTCCCGTAATATCGCTGGGAAGCAGGTCGGGTGTAAACTGCACCCGTTTGAAGGCGAGCCCCAGTGCCTGAGCCAGCGCATTGATCGCCGTGGTTTTCGCAAGCCCGGGCACCCCTTCCACCAGCAGGTGCCCTTCGCAAAGCAGCGCGATCAGCATTGCATCCACGAGATGCTCGTGTCCCACGATAACCTTTCCGACCTCTTTTTTGATCGAATCGACAATAGGATTCATTCGCGACTCCGTAGAAATTTTGTGAACAATTATAACCGACGAAGGAAAACTGAGGGTAAACGGAATATTAAAACCGGCTGCAGGTCACTCATCTACCGAAGCGTTATAAAGTTTGCATAATTTTTGTTCTAGAATCTTTTCCAGAAGGAGGATGTAAAAAGTATGAAGACGGTATAGCACTCCAGACGTCCCACAATCATGCCAAAAGATAGCACCAGTTTGTCGATATCGTTGAAAAAACCGAAATTTTCCGCGGGCCCCACATGGCCGAAACCGGGTCCCACGTTGCCCACGATCGCCACTGCGCCCGAAATAGCTGTCATCTCGTCATATCCCCTGGCATAGATATAGACACTCATGATGCCCACGGTAAATACGAAAAGTACGAAAAACCCGAACGTCGATGCCAGAATGTTTCGTTCGAGTTTGATGCCGTCGATGAATACCGAAATGAAGGCTTTGGGATGGAGAATCCGCTTGAGCTCGGCAAAGAGCGTCTTGAAAATGACGACATACCGAATCACTTTGATGCCTCCGGCCGTTGATCCCGCATTGCCGCCCACCAGCATGGCGATGAATATGAGCGCGACGGCAAGATGGCTCCATGTCCCGTAATCGATCGTGGCAAATCCCGTTGTCGTCATCACGGAAGCGATCGTGAAAAAGGCATGGGTTGCCGCATGGAAAAAGGTGTCGCCTCCGATATCGATATGCACCAGTGTCAAAAGTGTGCCCAGTGCCAGAAAAATTGTGACATACCAGCGTACCTCTTCGCTCCGGTAGCCGCTTGTGTCCCGGTAGAAAAGTTTCAGATGCGCAAGAAAGTTGATCCCTGAAAGCATCATAAACAGGGTGGTCGTCCAGATGATCCAGGGGCTTTCGAAATAGCCCAACGAGCTGTTTTTCGTCGAAAACCCGCCCGTGGAGAGGGTGGAGAAGGCATGATTGACAGCGTCGAACCACCCCATGCCGAAAAACCTGAGCAACACTACATCGATGGTGGTCAGAAAAAGATAGATGCCCCAGAGACTAAGAGCAGTATCTTTGATTTTCGGCCGCAGCTTCTCTATCTGGATGCCGGTCGCCTCCGCCTTGAAGAGCGAAAGGCTTCCGGTGGGGTTGATAACGGAGAGAAGTCCCACCCCAAGAACGATGATCCCCACCCCGCCGAGCCAGTGCATCAGGCTCCGATGGAAAAGAATCATGTGGGGAAGCGCCTCGATATCGGTATAGACTGTGGCACCTGTCGTGGTGAAACCGCTGATGGCTTCGAAAAAGGCGGAGGGAAAGGTAACGGGTGTATAGAGCAAAAGCGGCACGGCGCCTGCGATTCCTATGAGAATCCACAGCATATTGACGGCCAGGATGCTCTCGCGTATGTGCAAAACGACGGTATATTTGCGCAATATCAGAAAAATGGCGAGATTGAGCAGAATAAAAGAGAGATCGAAAAGAAACAGCTTCGTAACGGGCTCGCCGAAAAGCAGACCGACCAGGATATCGAGCGTGAAGAAGAGTCCCAGCGTCATGCCGATGAGACTCAGCACTTTGAAGATACTCCTAAAGTCCATAGAACCACACTTTCAGTTTCGGCGCATGCTCCTCGGCGGTGAAGCCGACAAGCACATCCCCCTCTTCCATCGTCTCTGCCTCTTCGAAAGGTATCAACCTATCCTCGCGTATCAGATAGATTTTGATGTGATCCTTCTTTTTTGGGGGTTTGACCTTCTTTCCGATCAGATGGGACTGCTTGAATACTTTCCTGAGGAAAATGACCGCTTTGCCCCCACAGAATTTTCTCTCCATGACGACGCTGCTCGTATAGAGCGACTCGAGAATCGCGTTGTAGGCACTCATTTTCGGTCCACGCACGACGACGATGCCCAGCGTATGCATCAGATTGTAGTACTCTCTCTCGTTGTTGACGGCGACGACCTTGTGAATGCCGTGTTCCTTCGCTTCGAGGCACTTGATGATATTGTATTCGTCGTTGTTGGTGGCGGCAATCATCATGTCGGCATACTCCAGTCCCTCCTCTTCGAAAAGCTCCTGGGTGCCGTATTTGCAGCTGAGCATCATTGCCTCACCCTCCAGCTTCTCCTCGGCGGTTTCGCAAAGCGTCATATCCTTTTCGATCAGTTTCACCTCTTTGCCGTTTTCGATCAGCTTTTTGGCGATGGAGATCCCAAGGTCTCCCGCACCAAACACGATGCACCGTTCGATGGAGCGGGGGGTTTCGGTATCGAAGCGGCGGCAAAGCTCCCTGATCTTCGCTTCGTCGCCGAAGAGATAGACGAGATCGTGCGGTTTCACCGGCGTGCCGTCCTGGGGAACAAAAAAGTGTTTTCCCCGTTCGATGCCGACGATATCAAAACCCTCCCTTTCGATCACGGTCGCCTCGTTCAGGCTCGTCGCCCATACGGAGATCAGTTTGAATGCGGTATGTCTGAAAGATTTGACATTGTTGGCCTTGGGATAATCAAGCAGCGTGGCCACCGTCTCGGAGGTGATCCTGAGTGGAAAAACCGTTTTTGAAATGCCCAGTTTGTCACGAATAGAGCTTCTGTCGAAAAAAGCGTTCCTCAGACGGATCACCTTCCTTTTCACATCGATCATGTCATCCGCGATCAGGGTCGAGATGAGATTGGCCTCATCGGTATCGGTCACGGCGATGAACAGATCGGCCTCCTTGTCGATAAGCTTCCGGTAGGTATGAGGGTCTTCGATGTCCCCGTGAATCGGAAGAATGTCCAAAGACTCCTGCAGACGGTGAAGCGCTTCCGCGTTCCTGTCGATAATCGTGACATTGTGGCCGATCGAAAGGGTTCTTGCGAGATTGAATCCGACTCTGCCCGCCCCTGCGATGATGATATCCACTTACGACTCCTTCTCCTGTTTGATTGCCGAAATTTTTTTCTTTTTCTTTTCCCGCAGAATTTCACGCCGCCGTTTCAGCCGCTCTTTGATGTTCCGGATACGCCCGATCTCCTTCTCCTCGAGATCGACCTCGGCATGCTCGATCATCTCCCCGACTTTCACTTCCAGCATGTCGGACTTTTTCATGGCAAGAATCTGGGAGGGGAAGACACTGCGGTGGCCGGTGATCAGAAAACTTATCACGGCGCTGATGGCGGCGTAGTGGGCGATCTCAAGACCGAAAAGTTCCACCGCCATGATTGTCGCGGCGATCGGTGCGTTGGTCGCTCCGGCCAGCACACTGACAAAACCGAGAGCTGCGAAAAGCGTCACGTGGCTGTCCCCGATCAGATGTCCGAACGTCATACCGCTCGTAGCGCCGATATAAAAGAGCGGCGTGATAATGCCGCCGCTTCCTCCCACCCCGAGGGTCAGCGACGTGAAGAGCGTTTTGAGGATGAAAGCGTACCAGGGAACGTCGATGGGAATGTAGGGGTGCGGTGTCAGCACGTCCCGTATCGTATTGAGTCCCAGACCGAGATAGCGCTCTCCGAAAACCATGGCCAGACCCACGAGAACGATACCGCCGCAGAATGCGATCAGATAGGGATGCAGCGGGATTTTTCTGATGAGGCGGTGTGTCACGTTCATTGCGGTGACGATCGCATCCGACACGAAACCGAAAAAGATGCCGGCAGCCACCACCTTGAGAATGAGAGGAAGATCGAGTGCGACACTCTGATAAAAATGGATATCGAAATAGGTGTATTCGATACCGAGAAACTGTGCCGTCGTGAAGGCCGCGAACCCGGCGATGAAAGAGGGAAGCAGCACATCATAAAGAATCACCCCGATAATGAGAACCTCCACACCGAAGATCGCTCCGGCGATCGGTGTGCCAAAGACTGCGGCGAAGCCCGCACTGATACCGCATATTACCAGTTTTTTACGATCCTCCCTGGAGAAACGGAGCATATCCGACAGGAGTGAAGCCGCACCCGCACCGATCTGTGCCCCGGGCCCCTCTTTCCCCACCGACCCGCCGGCAAAAAGGGTCATCACCGTCGCGAAAAGTTTGACGGGGATCACCGCGACATCGATTTTGCCATGCTTTTTGTGCACCGCGTCGATCACCTTTTCCGTTCCGTGTCCCTCGGCGTTGGGAGCGAAAATCCGTATTACGAACACCGTCAGGAAAAGCGCCACGGGAAGAAGGTAGTAGTAGGGAAAGGGAAGTGTGGAGCGGCTCTGCTCCCCGACGATCAATATTTTCAAAAAGAGGGTGACAACCGCACCGATTACGATGCCTACAGTCGAGGAGAGCATCACCCATTTGGCGACACTCAGGAAAATGGCTGTCTGTTCGGTCAAATGTTTTCGAAAAAAACGCATTTTCTATCCGCCTTCTATTTTCCTGCCGAGAGCAATTTTGTGTTCTCTGCAGCCTTTTTGAAACTCTCACCGATATTTTCCGGATCGAAATAGACCGATTCGGAGGGGAAGGCGAAATCGAGACCGTGTCTGTCGAGAATTTCCCAGATTTTCAGCAGCACATCCTGTTTCACCTCCAGCCACTCCTGCCAGACGACGCTCTTGCTGAAGCAGTAGATCAGAATATTGATCGAGTAGTCGTCGAACTCGTCCAGATAAACCAGAAGCGTCGTTTTTATTCCGTATTTATCCTCCATCGAAAGGAGTTTTCTCGACCGTTTGGAGCGCCGGCTTATCATCTGCCTGTCCACTTTCTGGGGAGATGCGATGCCGGGATGCTCTCTGAGCATGGTTTCGATCTCCTTAATCGCCGCCATCAGTCTCTGCCTGTCGGCGCCATATGTCACTCCCACGTGCATCTTGATGCGCCGCCCCACGCTTCTTTTGCTCCAGTTTTTCAGTGGCGAATTGGCCAGCACCGCATTGGGCACCGTGATCATCGCATTGTCGAATGTCCTTATCATCGTGCTGATAAAGCCGATTTCCACGACGGTGCCCTCCACATCGCTTGTTTCGATCCAGTCTCCCTGGGAGAAGGAGTTGTCGAAAATGATCTTCAAAAGGCCGAAAAAGTTGCTCAGCGTGTTCTGCGCCGCAAGAGCCACGGCCAGACCGCCGATTCCCAGAGAGGCGACAAGGCCTGTGATATTGACACCCATCCGCACCAGAAGCATCGATACCGCGATAATGACGATCAACGCCTTGATGATGGATAGAATGAGATTGATCAGTTCCTGCCTGAGTTCCTTGTTGCGCAGTTCGCCCTTTTTAACCATGTAGTCGAAAAAGAGGCTGTCGATGATGATGATTATGATATAGGCTATCGTGCCAAGCAGGATGGCATAGAAGAAGATGGCGAGCTTCTCCGGAATCGGAGCGGGATGGAAAAGTACCTCCAGACCGAGGCGGAAACCGAAAGCGAGAACCAGGATGAAAAAGGGCCGACGCATGCCCTCCAGGTTGCTTAGCAGCAGTTCGTCGGTTTCGTGATATTCTTTTTGAATCTCTCTTTTGAGAAAGGCATAGAGCTTGTAATAAAACAGATAGGAAGATCCCCACGCCAGAATCATGATGAAGATGAAAATAAGCAGCCGTCCCATGTCGGTATGGATATGGCGCAGATGGGTATTGGCTTTGGCGAAAGCCTCGATCGTGTTGATCCGGTCGATGATTTCATCAAGTCTGAAAAGCGACATGATCGAACGATAGCGAAGCATCGACGGATTGGTGGAGAGATACTCCAGAAATTCACTGAAAAAGAGATAGTGCATCCGCAGTTTTTTGTAATTTTCGACGATCTTCCCGGAGATGGGATCGTCCGCCTTTTTGGCCGCGATGAAGGCTTTGGTGAATCGGGCGGTATCGACCGACTGGAGCGTTTTGGCATATTGTTTGAAAAAATCCAGCATCTCCTTTTGTGACATATCGGTCCAGTTCTCGGCCAGTGTGACAAAAAAATTGTAGATATTGCGGCGTATCTGAAGTTCCACGAGACCGATTTCGTCACGAATGACTGCCAGGTCATAGCCGTATTGGCGGTTGACGGCGATGCGCGTGCGGAGCTTGGACCGCTGCTGTTCGGAGGTAGCCGGATTGTAGAAATCGTTGTGAGGGTTGTCCACCTCGTAGGGACGCTCTTTCATGATTGTTAGCAGAAGATTGAATTTGGCAATCTTCTCATCGGCCAGATGGGAGAGGTCCGGAGAGGGTTTCTTCCCGCTCTGAACAGGCGCTTTCTTGGCCGGCACGGCCTGAGCGCTTTGCATACCGGCAGGGCTTTTAGGCTGCGTGACATTGGTTTCGGGACTCTGTGAAGGTTTTGTGGAAAGAGGAAGCGCGATGGATGGCTCCGTGGCATAAAATGTTTTCTCCACCTCTATCAGTGTCTGCCAGAAGCCTTTGGCGGCAAAGAGTGAAAGCGCAAGAAGAAGAAACAGGCCAGCCCTTTTCATCTGCTTCTCCTAGTCAAAAATGACCGTTTTGTTGGCATAGACGAAAATTTTGTCCTCCAGTGCCAGCCTGAGCGCCTTCGCCAGGACGATTTTTTCCACATCCCGTCCGGCATTTCGCATCTGCCGCCAATCCATCGTATGGTTGATCGGAATGATGTCCTGGGCGATGATCGGTCCCTCGTCGAGATTGTTGTTGACAAAGTGTGCCGTCGCCCCGATGATCTTGACACCCCGGTCGTACGCCTGCTTGTAGGGATTGGCGCCGATGAAGGCGGGAAGAAAGGAGTGGTGGATGTTGATGATCCGCTCATCGAAATGGGCAACGAACTCGGGCGTTAGGATGCGCATGTATTTTGCCAGCACAATATAGTCGAGGGGGCCGAATTTCTCAAGCTCCTTCAGGACTCTCTCTTCGTGTTCTGCCCGCTGAAGCCCTTCGTGACTTACATGGATGTAAGGGATATCGAACTTTTCAACGAGAGAGCGGAGGGTATCGTAGTTGGAGATGACGCCGACGATCTCCGCCTCGAGTTCCCGGGCTTCGTGGCGAATGAGAATGTCTCCGAGGCAATGGCTCTCTTTTGTCGCCATAAGCACGATACGTTTGGGACGGGGTTCCACAAGCCGGATCGTCGCCCGTTCGGGAAGCACGACTTTCAGTTCGGCCTCAAGCGCCATCGGGTCGAACTTTCCGCTCACTTCGCTACGCATGAAAAATTTGCCGTTCTGGGCGTCCACATACTCACGGTTTTTTTCCACGTTGAGCCCGAAATCGTAAAAAACTTTGGAAATTTTATAGACGAGACCCTTCTCGTCTCTGCAGTCGATGAGGACACGATAGTCGCGATTCATGAGCAACCTTCACACGAAATAGTTTGAGTGTGAAAGATTATATCGCACCGATCGTATCAAGCAGCTTTGAAACCACCTTTTCGCCCTCTTTTATTCCGGCGTCGTAGGCTTCGTCTATTTTTTTGAAGTCGAAAATATTGATCCGTTCGCAGGCGGCCGGTTCGACATAGAAGTGGCAATGGCGGCGGGAAGCTTCTATATTGGCTGCCATCATCAGCACAAGCGCCCGTACGGTCGTACGGATGACATTGTCCGGCTTTTTGGGCAGGATCGGATTGACATTGATGCCGATGACCGGCAGACCCAGGGGTTTGAGGGGCCTTGCCGGCATATTGTCCATGAAGCCGCCGTCAGCCAGCAGCATACCGTCGTAACGGACAGGTGAAAAAACGGGCACCAGGGAGGAGGAGGCGATGCAGAGCTCGCCGACAGCACCCCGGTCGAAATAACGAATCTCCCCGCCAGCCAGATCGGTGCAGGCGACAAAGAACCTTTTGCGCAATCTTTCGATCCTCCCGACCGAAAGCCTCTCCTCCAGGAGTCGGCGAATGCCCTCAAGTGCGAAAACACCGCCCCTGCCTCTTGAGCCGAAGAGATTCCATAGTTTGACGGCCTTGATCATCTCGACGATCTCTTCGGGTTCCTTGCCGTCACAAAGCAGCGCCCCCACGAGGGCACCGCCGCTCGCGCCGGCGATCGCCTCGATTTCCACGCCGTTATTTTTCAGTACCTTGACGATTCCAAGATGGGCGACGGCACGGATTCCACCGCCCGAAAGGGCCAAAGCCGCCTTCATCCATCCACTCCGAAAGCGGCCCGTACGGCTGCTAGAATACGGCGTCTGAGCTCTTTTCCGAGCGCTCTGCCGCTGTATCCCTCTTCCAGAAGCTGTGCCGGCCGGATGCCCGGATCGAACTGCTTCTCGTAGATGCCGAGTTTTTTCGAGCGCTCCGTCACACGGTCCGCATAGATGCCCAGCCACTGCCGGATCGGAAAACGGAGCGAAAGGGCCCCCAGAAAACGGTCGGTAATATGGTGAGGCACCCTTTTTTGAAAGGAGAGGATTTTTTTGTAGACATTGGGTGTGTGAATCTTTTCGCACAAGGCGACAGCCGATCGGTGAAGATCGGTGGAGAGTATGAAAATAAAATAGTAGGGCCGCATCGCTTCGTCCCCAAGCGAGCGAGCTTTTTGCATGTGGCGCGCCATTTGGATAAAACCTTTGCGGTCGCATCCTAGTCCGAGAATTTTTTCGGCGACGAGAAGATCCAGCATCGCGAACAGGCCATAATGGAGCCATGGGGCTTTGAACATCTTTTCGAATTCCCAGAAAATCCGTTCAGGGGTCAAATCGTCCAGCGGCATCGACCGCATCAGATCCCGGCTCTTCTTTTCTATCCTGAATTTCAGACGGGCCGAAAACTGCATGGCACGCAGAACCCTCAGAGAATCTTCGACGAATTTTTCCGGGTCGACGACACGTATCACTTTTTTGCGGATATCTTCCAGTCCGCCCCAATGATCGACGATTTCGCCTGTGCGAAGATCGAGCATCAGCGCATTCATCGTAAAGTCGCGACGACGGCTCGCCTCCTTCGTATCCTTGGCAAGAGAGACGGCAAAACCCCTGTGCCCTTCACCCACCTTGCGTTCGATACGCGGGAGTGCAATATCGATATGACCGTACTTGTAGACGAAAAAGCTCTTTCCGACCCCCTTTGCCCCAAGTCGCTGCAGAGCGCTGTCGAACGTTTCGGGATCAATGCCGAAGCATTCGATGTCCAGATCGCAGATCTCGCGGCCCATCACCATATCCCGTACGGCGCCGCCCACGAGATAGAGTCTGACATTGGGATAATGGATGGAGAAGAAGTCAAGAACCTCTTTTAGCTCCGAAGCGAGCGGTTCGGGAAGGTTCGGAGGTATCACGGCTTTTTGAGGGTTTCGATCCGCTCGTCGAGAGTCGCCAGCAGATATTCGAGAAAATTCAGCGTCAAATCGACCTTTGCCTCCACACGCCTGTTGTTGGGAGACTGAAATCCTTCAAAAAGAACAAGGATGCGCTCCCGTATTCGCTCGAGAAATGCGCGTTCCTCTGCGAGAAAACTCTCGTCCGTCGTCGCTTGTCCCCCGATCTCGGGAGCATCTTTTGACGCCGGGGCCCGCTTCGCGATCTCGTCGTGCACCTTTTTCAGGCTTTCGGATGAGATTTTCGCATCGGCAAGCCCCTTGCCCGCATCCTCCCCGAGTTCTGCGATCGTGGAAAGTATCACATCTTTGAGTTCCATCGTTTCCCTTTAAATTCCGGCGAGCCAACGTTCGAATTCGGCGAATTGGGCATCGCTCTCCATGGAGACGAAAAACTCTTTCATCGTCTCGTTCACACCGGCAAAATGGCGATGCACTCCGGAGAGTCTGTGTATGGCCGCTCTCGCTTCACCGTTTTTCGGATCTTTTTTCAAAATTTCCTTGTAAATCTCCAGTGCCTCCTCTTTGAGTCCCTGAAGCTCGTAAATCTGCGCCAGCGTGAGGGTTTTCACGAAAAAGCCCTTCGCCCTTGGGAATCGGCGATTCGAACATCAAAATTTTTCATAATCCACCCACGCCTTCTTTTTTTTGTTCACTTTTCAGCGCTTTCGGTCCAGCTTCATTTGCTGGCGTAGTTCGCGATGATCGAACCGATCTCGCTGGTCGAGCAGACCTCTTTCGCATCGAAGGCGCTCAGATCCTGTGTCCTGTATCCCTCATGCAGCGTCTGTTTGATCGCTTTTTCGATACGTTCTGCCGCTTTCTCTTCATTGAGTGCGTATCGCAGCATCATCGCGGCGCTGGCGATTGTGGCGATCGGATTGGCGATTCCCTGTCCGGCGATATCGGGAGCGCTCCCGTGGATCGGTTCGTACAGCCCGTATTTTTCTCCGATCGAAGCCGAAGGAAGCAGCCCTATGGAGCCGCTTAGCATACTCGCCTCGTCGCTGAGTATGTCGCCGAAGATGTTGCCGGTTAAAATGACATCGAACTGCTTCGGATCACGCACGAGCTGCATCGCCGCATTGTCGACATACATATGAGTCAGTGTCACTTCCGGATACTCCTTCGCCACCTCCTCGACCGTCTCCCGCCACAACTGGCTCACATCTAGGACGTTGGCCTTGTCGACCGAACATACCCGCTTGCTTCGCTTCATTGCGATATCGAACGCTTTTTTCGCGATACGCACGATCTCCTCTTTGCTGTAGACCATCGTATTGAATGCCTTTTTCCCGTCGTTGCCGCGGGGCTCGCCGAAATAGATACCGCCGATAAGTTCACGCACGACCATCAGGTCGACCCCCTGGATGACCGAGGGCTTCAGGGTCGATGCGTTGATGAGTTCGTCGTAGACCGTCACGGGCCGCAGATTGGCGAAAACCTCCAGCTCTTTCCGCAGTTTCAAAAGTCCCGTCTCGGGGCGTTTTTCCCTGGGGAGGCTGTCCCATTTTTCACCACCGATCGCCCCGAAAAGCACGGCGTCGGCCTGTTTGACCCCTTCGAGTGTCTCCTTGGGCGCCGGATCGCCTGTCGCATCGATCGCTGCACCTCCAAGCAGATACTCTTCATATTTGAATTCGATTCCTTCGGAATAGCTGACGGCGTCGAGAACCTTGACCGCCTCTTCGACGATTTCCGGACCGATACCGTCCCCTTTGATAAGTGCTATCTTATAGCTTCGCATCACGCCTGCTCCTTCTTCAGCATTTCGGCCTTGGCGTAGTTGATCAGGCCGCCGCATGCAAGAAGTTCCTGCATAAATTCGGGAATGGGTTGGAACCTGTAGGTAACCCCTTTGTTCATATCGATGATGGTGCCTTTATCCATCTCGATGGAGATCAGATCTCCTTCGTTTATCCGGTCCGTTTCCTTGAGCTCGAAGATGGGCAGTCCCATATTGAAGGCGTTGCGATAGAAGATACGCGCGAAACTCTTCGCCACCACAGCCGAAACGCCTGCCGCCTTGAGTGCGATGGGCGCATGTTCGCGGCTGCTTCCGCATCCGAAATTCTCTCCGGCGACGATTATGTCGCCCGGCTGCATCTTTTTCACGAAATCGGGATCGGCATCCTCCATCACGTGCTTCGCCAACTCGTGGGGATCCGATGTGTTGAGATAGCGTGCCGCGATAATGAGATCGGTATCGATATTGTCCCCGAATTTCCAGACTTTTCCGGTAATTACGTTCATCCATGTCCTTTGAAAGGCCGGCCCTCGGGCCGTAGAATTTACGCGGATTATAGCAAAAGTGAACTTCGGAAAGATTAAGAATTAGGGTACCCGGGCCGCTATCGAAAACCTTGGCCCCACAAAGGCATTCAAGCTGTGCGGTTTTTGCAACCGGTTTCTATCACGATTTGCGAAACGACAAACCCGGGAACTATCGTTTGAGATTGTTCACGATCTGCAGCATTTCGTCACTGGTGGTAATCGCCTTGGAATTGGCTTCGTAGGCCCGCTGGCCGGTAATCAGATCGGTCATCTCCTCAACAAGCTGGACATTGCTCATCTCAACAAAACCCTGCCGTATCTGTCCCAGACCGTCGATCCCCGGAACGCTCTCGATCGGATCCCCCGAGGCGGACGTATTGATGTAGAGATTGTCGCCCAGGGAGTGAAGCCCTGCCGGATTGATGAAATTGGTCAGCTGGATCTGGCCGATATCGGTCGCCTCCTGCTGTCCCGCCTGCAGTACGGAGACGGTACCGTCCGTGCCGATGGAGATCGCGACGGCATCTTCGGGGATGACGATTTCCGGGGAGAGCGTATAACCGTCCGAATTGACGATGGTTCCCGTTTCGTCCAGTTTGAAGGCGCCGTTGCGGGTATAGACCTCCGTTCCGTCGGGCATGATGATTTTGAAAAAACCGTTGCCGGTGATGGCGAGATCGAGATTGTTGCCCGTCTCTTTGAAGTTGCCCTGCGAAAACTGTTTGACGATCGCGGTAGGCCGCACCCCCAGCCCGACCGAAATGCCGGTGGGGGATTTGGTCGTCTCGCTGGTGGATGTGCCCGCATACTCCGCCGTCTGATACATCAAATCAGCAAATTCCGCCCGCTGTTTCTTGTAGCCTATCGTATTGACGTTGGCAATATTGTTCGAAGTGGTGTCGATCTGAAGCTGCTGAGCCACCATGCCGGTAGCCGCTGTGTAGAGTGCTCGTATCATTCAGTCTCCTTATGCCCTGACCGAGGCGAGTTTGGTGATGGCGTCGTTGTTCATGTCGTCCATCTGTGCAGTCATCGCTTTCTGGTACATCTCCACGAGCCGGTTGGTCTCGATGAGTGCCGTCATTTCACGAATCGGGTTGACATTGCTCTTTTCGATCATGTACTGGTAGACACCGCTGGTTTCCGTCACAATGTTCATCTCCTTTTCAAGGCGTTTGCCGGGCATCGTAAAGTAGTTGTCTCCCTCCGCCTCCAAATCCTGGAGATTGTCGACGCGCACCACCATCAGGTCGTCCAGATAGACAGGCGTGTCCATCGCCGTTTTGTCCATGTATTCGATGCGCCCGCTCTTGCCGATGTTGATATTGATGGCATCCACAGGCACCGTAATCGCCTGGTGATTCTGAAAATAGTGCCGGGAGAGGACCTTGAAGCCGTCGCGGGTCATGAGTTCGCCATGCTCATTGAGCCTGAACGCGCCGTCGCGGGTCAGACGGATGCCGGAAGGGGTTTCGACCGCAAAGAAAAGATTCTTTTCGTCCAGTGCGACATCCAGGGGATTGCCCGTATGGACCATCGCTCCCATTCTGAAATCGGTGAAGCGCTCCACGATGCGGGGGACCCGGTTGATGGAACGGTTCAGGAATTTCGCCCCCTCTTTCGTCTGGTTGGGGAGCGGAAGTTCATCGCGCCTGCGTTGAAAAAGACGCATAAAATCGCCGATGACGACATCCGTCCCTTTGTAGCCGTTGGTCCTGACATTGGCCAGATTGTGGCTGATCTGGTCAAGACGGTTGAACTGGGTCACCATACCGCCCGTTACCGAATAGAAGCCGTTTTGCATGAAAATCCTTGCTTCGAAATTCACTGTTTGCCAAATAAAAGCAACAACCGTTCCAATCCACAATTTCGCCGTCAAGGTTTCTTGAAACGATTAATCATCCGTTAGAAATGTCGATCATATTCGAACATCAAGGATTTTTTACATTTTTTTGGATATAATCCGTCTTACTCTCACGAACCACGAAGGAGCCCTCCTTAATGACTGCTAAAGAGCTAAATCAGGCACTCGAAAAACTTTTTGAAGAGCACAAAAACGAAAAATACATCACTTTTGAAAAGATCGTTCAGCTTTTCGAAAAACAGCCGACACTTACCCAGGCGAAAAACATACTCAAACTCGCCAAAAAACACAACATCAAAATCATCACATCCAGCGAACGCGCGATGCTTTTGAATATCGAAGAGGCGGAAAAACGCGAATCGGACCGGCAGAAGCTGAGCGACCAGTCGCTCGAGGAGGAGTTCGATTTCACCCGGGAAAAGGAGCTGCTCGAATGGTCCCGAAGCGATTCGCCCGTTCGCATGTATCTGCGCGAAATGGGACAGATTCCCCTTCTAACCAAGGAAGAGGAGATCGAGATCAGCAAAAAGATCGAAATGGGTGAAGACATCATCCTCGATGCCATCTGTTCCGTTCCCTACCTGATCGACTTCATCCTCGACTACAAAGAGCCGCTCATCAACCGCGAGCGAAGGGTCAAGGAGCTTTTTAAAAGCTTCGAGGAAGCCGACAGCGACAGTGACGAAGATGTCGACGAAGCGACGAAAAAGAGTTCCAAAGACGACAAGCGGGTCAAAAAGGTGATCGAAACCTTCAAAGCGCTCGAAAAGGCGAAGAAAGACTGGCTCAAAACCCAGCAGAAGCAGCCGCCGGAAGATGCGAGCGAGGAGGAGAAATTCCATTACCAGCTGGTGCTCTCCTACAAGAAAAAAGTACTCAAAGACCGCCTGCTGGACCTGGGCCCCACATCCAAACTGATCAACGAACTGGTCAAGGCGATGGAGACGGCGCTCAAAAGCGACGAAGGGTTCGAGAAAGAACTCAAACGCCTCGAATACCGACTCCCCCTGTTCAACGAGCAGCTCAGGGCGAACCACCAGAAAATCCTCGACAACATCGTGAACATGTCCAAAGAGGAGATCGCGGCAGCCGTACCCGAAGCGACAATGGTCAGCACCTACCTGCAGATCAAAAAACTTTTCCAGACCAAAGAGGCAAGCAAAAACAGCTTCAATCTCGATCCGGAGAAGCTGCAGGAGATTCTGGAGCAGATCAAACGGGGCAAGAAGATCTCCGAAGAGGCGAAAACCCGCATGGCCAAATCGAACCTGCGACTGGTGGTCTCCATCGCCAAGCGCTACACCAACCGCGGCCTTCCGTTTCTCGACCTGATCCAGGAGGGCAACATCGGCCTGATGAAAGCGGTGGACAAGTTCGAGTACAAGAAGGGGTACAAATTCTCGACCTACGCCACCTGGTGGATCCGTCAGGCCATCAGCCGCGCCATCGCCGACCAGGCCCGTACCATCCGTATTCCGATCCATATGATAGAGACGATCAACCGCATCAACAAAATTATGCGAAAGCATCTCCAGGAGACGGGCAAGGAACCCGATGTCGAAACCATCGCCAAAGAGGTGGGCCTGAGCGTCGACAAGGTCAAAAACGTCATCAAGATCACCAAAGAGCCTGTCAGTCTCGAAGCCCCCGTGGGCAGCGAGGAGGATGGACGGTTCGGAGACTTCATCGAGGACAAGAGCTCGGCAAGCCCCGTCGAGTCGGTCATGAAAGAGGATCTCAAAGAGCAGATCGACGATGTCCTCGACCAGCTCAACGAACGTGAAAAAGCGGTCATCTGCATGCGCTTCGGCCTGATGGACGATGAGAGCGACCGCACGCTCGAAGAGATCGGCAAAGCCCTCAACGTCACCCGCGAGCGCGTCCGCCAGATCGAAAGCAGTGCCATCAAGAAACTGAAACACCCCAAAGTGGGTCGGAAGTTGAAGAACTATATTGAAGAGTGATTGGTCATTAACCATTGGGGAGCGGATGAAGCATATTAAAACTTTATTGACTGCCCACTTTTCACTCGCGAAGCGTTGCGGAGCGTAAGCGGATGGACTTCCACGAGGCGAAGCCGAGATGGGCCTGCTGCCGAAGCAAACCCAGTGTTAACGTAGCCGACCGGACTTTGTTCGGGCGGCGTATTCCAGGAGCGTAAGCGGATGGACTTCTATGAAAAATGGCTGGAGTACGACTACAATCCCTGGATCCTCTTCGATGCGGGCGGAAAGGTTGTCACACTCAACCAGGAGGCGCAGTTCCTGTTGGCCGAAGTGCCCGCCCACGAGATTTTCGAACTGGCCGTCTCCTATGCCAACCAGTCCTACGGTTTCAAAACGACGATGCTCGACCTGGAGTATGGAAAATTCGAATTCTTCGGCATCATGGTCGGATACGAAGACAACGACGCCATCGCCATCCGTCTCTATCAGAAACCGCCGGATCGCATCACCGAACCCCATCTGCAGAGTCTCGATTTTCATAATATCTACACTCTAATCGATCTGGCGGTCAGCACCAGTTCCATCAACAGGCAGCACGGTTTTACGACGCTGCTCGATCCCGCTTTTCCCGATATAAAAATCGATCCCGATCTTTTCATCAGCCTTCTGACCCGGATGTTCGACTGTTTCGAGGACAGAGAGGACGTAAAAATATCACTCTCGCTGAAGACCGGGGAGACCCTCAAATTCGAAGGGAAACGCTACCCCATTTTCCAGCTCGCCGTCGGGGGAACCTTTCGCGACAATTGCCCTTTTGCCACCCTCAAACAGCTGGCCAATCGGCTAAACGGCTACATTATGCAAAAAAACGGGCAGCTGCTTCTGGAGGGACCGCTCATTCTCGACTGAGGTAGAGTGTGGCGGCCACGGCAAGAGGCGCCAGACCCGCACCGATCAAATAGGGCACCGGCGCGAACATCTCTTCCCTGATG
The DNA here is from genome assembly GCF_016593255.1 of Hydrogenimonas urashimensis. Lineage (NCBI taxonomy): Bacteria > Pseudomonadati > Campylobacterota > Epsilonproteobacteria > Campylobacterales > Hydrogenimonadaceae > Hydrogenimonas > Hydrogenimonas urashimensis. Next base: position 496,160 of record NZ_AP023212.1, read on the forward strand.
AGCCAATAGACGCCTGCTGCAAGAAGCAGGTAGGCAAGCAGCCTGTAAACAGAGATGGCGGGCCGGGCTGTTTTCAGCACGGTTTTAAAATCTCTTCGTCTCTTTTTCAGTCTCGTTTTTTCGGCTTTCAGCAGCGATTTGGCATCGTCGGTTTCGGCGGCTCCCTCCTCATCCCACAGATCGTAGCGGTCGTCCATCTGTTCCACGATATCAGGTAACGGATGGTGAGGCGCACTCCCGGCGCTTCCGGCGACCATCTGCCAGTAGCCGAACGCCGATGCCCCCAGAACCACGAGGGCACTCACAAAACCCGTCGCGAAATTGATCGTCGAAACTCTGCCATCCATACCGAACCAGACCGCACCGCCTCCCAGAAGCGCCACAAGAAGAAGTACGGCGGCGACTTTACGCATCATCCTCGTCGTCGAAATCCCTGTAGTTCCTGTATCGGGGATCGTTTTTCAGTTCATCGAAGGATTTCACCTGCTTTCTGTAGGCTTTGTAAACATTCAGTACCGCGGCCGCAACTCCCCAGAAGACACCGAGCCAGAATAGCCACTCGTAGCCGAACATTTTCCGCAACCAGTAACCCAGTCCCACACCGATGAGAACGGCCAGCACCATCGAAATGCCCAGGGAGAGGTCGTAGGCGCCTTCGACGACTTTGCGAACCTTCGGCTTCTTTTGTGATGTCGATTCTTCCGACCGTTTCTCTTCCGACGGCATCAGAGTGCTCCCATCACTTCATGGGCGTTTCGTATCGTCTCGTCGATCATCGTCTCCGTCGTTTTTGTCGAAATGAATCCCGTCTCAAACTGGCTGCAGGCGAAATAGAAGCCCCTATCGAGCATGGCGCGGTGGAATTTGGCGAAGCGCTCCGTATCGCTGCATAAAGCATCGTCGAAATTCCTTACGGGTCTGTCGTTGAAGAAAAAGCCGAACATGCTTCCGCGCACATCGACCTGCAGGGGAATGTCGTGGGCGTCCGCCGCCGCTTTCAGACCGTTGACGAGGCGGATGGCTCTTTGTTCGAGTATTTCATATAACGCCAGGTCGGCTTTGAGCTGGCGTACCTGGGCCAGTCCGGCAGCCATCGCTACAGGGTTGCCGCTGAGAGTTCCTGCCTGATAGACCGGACCTTCCGGGCTCAGTTGCGACATGATATCAGCCCGTCCGCCAAAAGCTCCTACCGGCATGCCGCCGCCGATCACCTTGCCGAGCGTCACGAGATCGGGTTTGACATCCGTCAATCCCTGCGCTCCCGTCAAAGAAGCGCGAAAACCGCTCATCACTTCGTCGAAGATGAGAAGCGCGCCGTGAGCGTCACACATTTCCCGCAATTCGTGCAGAAATGCGTCGTCGGCAGGCACGAGTCCCATGTTGCCTGCTATCGGCTCGATGACGACGCAGGCGATCCCTTCGCTCGCCTCGAAACAGGCTTGAACACTTTCGATATCGTTGTAGTCGGCCAGCAGCGTATGTTTGGCGAAATCGGCAGGAACACCCGGAGAATTCGGTGCACCGAAGGTCGCCGCACCGCTTCCGGCCTGCACCAGCAGGGAGTCGCTGTGCCCGTGGTAGCATCCTTTGAACTTGACGATATCGTCCCTCCCTGTAAAACCGCGTGCCAGACGGATGGCACTCATCACCGCCTCGGTGCCGCTGTTGACGAAACGGATTCTGTCGATCGCCGAAAAAAGCGTCACAATCTCTTCGGCCAGTTCCGTCTCCAGAAGCGTCGGCGCACCAAAACTGAGCCCCTTGCGTGCCGTCTCGATGACCGCCGCTTCGACCGTGGGGTCGCAGTGTCCGAAAATGAGCGGTCCCCAACTCTGGACATAGTCGACATAGCGGTTACCGTCGATATCGACCAGATAGCCGCCCTCACCCCGCTCGATGAATGGGGGTGTTCCTCCTACGCTGCCAAAGGCGCGTACAGGAGAATCCACTCCACCCGGAATCACTTTTTTCGCCGCTTCATACGCTTCGATGCTCTTTGTATGTTTCACGTTTTTTTCCTCACTCAGAAATTTTAGGAGATTATAGGCAAAAAGGAGTTAATAAAGTATAATACCGTTCTATTTGAGTGAAAAGTGAAAATCAAAAGTGAAAAATTGGGTTCGAACGATCGGCTTGCACTGTTTTGTCGATATGCCATCCGCATCGGCCTGTGCCGTTGCTTTGCTCCATTTTGAGCCATTGGACAGTCGGCACTCTCCGATAAAACATCCGTTCTTATTCCATGGAAACCGATGAATCGACGCAAGCTCGTCTCCTTTTTTCTTTCGCTGCTGATACACCTGATTATCCTGACTCTTCTTTTTGTCGTAACATACCGGGCGAAAAAGGAGATGACCTCCTCGGGCTCCAAACGTGTCGAACTCTCGCTAAAAAATTTCGTCACACCCCAGCCGGCAAAATCCGTATCAAAACCGACCCCACCCTCACCGCCACAGCCCAAACCCGTCCAAAAGCCCCTACCCAAGCCCACCAAGCAGGAACCGAAAGCACAGCCAAAACCGAAAGTACAGGAGCCGACCCCGCCCAAGCCAAAACCAAAGCCAAAACCAAAGCTGAAACCTAAACCCAAACCTAAACCCAAACCTAAACCGAAGCCGAAAAAATCATCAAAACCGGCGCCTGTCGAAAAAAAGGTCGCACAACCGAAGCCGCACCCCAAACCCAAACCTCTGCCCAGAAAAAAGGAGACACCCGCATCGGCTCTCGCCGGAGCGTTGGGTATGCCGGCTGTACCGTCTGAAAGCCGGTCCGTGCAAAAGATGCCCAAACCGCCCTCCGTCGACCAGATCGGCAACGCCATGTCGGACAGGGAGTTCCATGCTCTCTACAAAGACGAGTTCGACCACTTCACACCCAATCAGAAGAGGTTCATCAAATCGAATCTCAACCGGATCCAGGCGATCACCCAGCACTACCTGACGATGCGCGGATACCCTCCTTTCGCAATTCAGCAGCGCATGCAGGGTGTCAACATCGTCGAATTCTATCTTCATCCCAACGGCGACATCACCGACTTGAAAATGATCTCTTCGTCGGGTTTCAACGTTCTAGATGACAACTCCCTCGATACGATCAAAACGGCCTACAAAGACTATCCACGTCCCAAAGAGACAACGAAAATTCGCTTCTATATCCACTATCAGATCTACTGAGACTCTTTTTTGTAAATCATCTCTTTGACTTTCACAGGCTCTTTTTTGTACCGTGACCTTGCCTTGAGCGAGAAGGCCTCAAACGATTGCGCCAGGCTTCTTTTGAGCTCTTTTTCGATCCTGCTTCTCTTTTGGTCTATCGCGAAGAGAATCTCTTTTCTGAAACTCTCCCGGGTCAACATCTCGTCCGCTTGGATCACCGCCGCATCGGTCGCGAACCATGCCGCCGTCGCCAGTAGCGGGGAGCAGATCCAGACGAAGGGGCCGCACAGGACACCGCCGGCTGCCCCCGTCTCGGCCGCTGCTACCTTCCCCGCCGTTTTGGCCGTCGTTTTGGCCGCCAGCTTCGCGCCCGCTTTCGAGAGAAATTTGGCTGTTATTTTCGGAACGATGCGCGAGGCCAGCTTCGTTCCACCCGCCACGCCGATAAAGGTCGTCGCCGTCACCGCGACATTTTTCGCGATGTCGTATCCGATCGCATCCACTATCGCTTCGTTGAGCCGAATGTCGATGCCCTCGGAGGCAATCTCACCGATCAGCTCGCCGTGGCTTTGAAGCAGGATAGCGTAACGTTTTTCGATTTTGCTCATCTGCGATTTGAAATCTCTTTCGAAACCTTTCCCGAAGAGCCGGTCCCTGATGATCCGATCGATGTGGCCGGTCGCGGCATACCCGAGTTCGGCGTATTCTCCCCTGATGGAGTAGTGATAGTCAAGAAAAAGCTCCACATTGTTGTAGACGTTCGCAAAAACCTTTTTGAGCGCCGTATCGACAGCTCTGTTCATCTGTGTCTCTTTTTCGAGAAGATCCTTTTGAATCCGCTGTCGGCCCTTTTCGATATTGCGCGCAAAAAGATCTTTTTGCGAGATTCGGATGATCGGCTCACGCATCGGACTTTTTTGAAGTGACGCTTTTGTGTTGATTATGGCCATCAGCGTCGCGAACGCGAAAAGGATCAGAAAGAGAAGGATGGTCCCCCAGAAATACCTCTCTGCCCGACCTGTTCTTTTCCCGCAAAAGCGTGATGTCTCAGGCGAGGGCTCAGCGCTTCTGCCTGTGCCGGAATCTGCGCGGCGTGGGTAAGCCGCTTCGGATTTCAAACACTCTCTTTTGCTGCCGTTTTCCATCACTCTTTTCCTCTCCCATCGATCAGATAGAGCACTTCCGCGATGAAACGATTGATGCCAAGCACCGCGAGACTGTTGTAGAAAAGAAAAAGAAGCCATCCTCCTGCGCGGAAAAGCTCACTGCTGAGCATGTCGGACTCTTTTTGCATGAACCACCATGCGATCGCCTCCAGTTCCCTGTGAAATCGCAATACCCTGTCGCTGAGCGTGCAGAGCGATCGTGTGCTGTTGGTCGCCGCGCGGAGTGTCTCCTCCAGCCCGGTATGGAGATAGGCCGGCACAACCCCTTCGTAGGCAACATAGAAGACGACGGCGACAAGAAAGAGAGCCGAAAGATTGATGCTCCACTCCCTCGCAAAAAGAGGCAGGTAGGCCGCCTGCACCTGTGCCGAGAAGAGTCGTCCGATACCGCGCGCGAGCAGGAGCATGATCACGGCATGCATCGGCAGATAGGCCCATATTGTCCAGGAAAAATCGATCACGGCCAAAAAAGCGGAGAGCGCCATCAGAAAGGAGACGGCCAGGAAAAAGAGGGAGACGGCAAATGGCGAAAGCAGCCATCGTGCCGCGAACCCTTCGGGATGGATGTAACAGCGCCGGATACACCGGCGCTCGTGCATCTTCAAATCGATGAAACTCGCGGCGATCACTCCCCAGAAGAGAAAAAAGAGAAGCAGCGCGAAGCAGCCGTAGGGATAGGTGACGTACCAGCCCCCCAATACCGCCATGACAACCACCACCCCCATGAGCAGCGGCTTGAGAAACGTCACACTCGGTCCTTCACACCGCTACGCCTCTTTTTCGGCCATCTGGAGAAGATTTTTCGCGTTTTTGTAGATCGGTTCGTCGATAAAACCCAGCTCTTCGTCCGCGAAACCGCTGCATTCGGCGTCAGATTCGAACAGCGCCACAACCCGTCTGGCCCATTCGATCTCCTCCTGTGAAGGAAGAAAGACCCGGTTGGCGATCTCCACCTGTGCGGGAGAGATGCACCCTTTGGCGTGATATCCCATCTTCCTTTCCAGAAGGCACCAGTTTTCGAACGTTTCTGTGTCCCGGTACTCCTGAAACACGAAAGAGACAGGCAACACCCCCGCGGCCGAACACTTCAGCAGAAAGCGGGTCATGACCGTATGCATCGTCGGATTGTGAAGGTGGACCAGGCGCTGCGGCAGCCCCATTGAAGCGAAGAGGTCGAGCACACCCAGGTAGCAGGCTTCGATTCGTGGCGAAAACAGGAGCGAACCGAGGTTTTCCCACGCCTCTTTCGTCTCTATCGAAAGATGCACGGCGATCGTATCCTCGACCAGTTCGAGCGCCTCCTCCACATCCGCCGCCGTCTTGATTTTCGGTATCCGGATCGCGTCGGGACGGATCCCGTTGAGATAGGCGATCTCCTCTCGACCCCCCGCATCCAGAGGATTGACGCGCACCACCGTTTTGGATTGGATCCTCTTGGCTTCGGCGAGAAAGAGGCCTGCTAGACGCAGTGCCAAAGGTTTCAAAGAAGCGGCCACCCCGTCTTCAAGGTTCAAAACGACGACATCGGCCTCCAGTTCGTCGAGTCTGTTCAGGTGCCTCAACCGGTGGGCCGAAAGCATCAGGGCGCTCCGCACATAGGGCGGGGTATGGCGGGCACGCTGGCCGCGTCCTCTCCTAAGCCGCTCGATTCCGTCGAGATCGCCCTTTTTGACCAGGCTTTCTATCGTATCCAGATCTGCAAATACCATCTGTTTTCCCTCTCTTCTACTCTTCTTTGCTCGTCAGGTAGTAGTGCAGCGCACGAATCTCCGAATCGGTGAGAAAATAGGTGGGCATAACACGGTACCGTCTGACAAGGCTCTTTTTGAGTTTTTCGATACCGATTTGCCGGATGTCGGGACCTTTTAGAACGATCTTTTTCCCCTCTTCCACGTAAGTGGCGATCACGGTTCCCTCTCCGTGTCTGCCGTGGCAGTGGATGCAGCCGATGCCGCGGGGGTTGCGGTAGAGCATCTCCCCGTATTCGTACTGAGTGATGAAAGAGTCCTCCGCACAAACGAAACTGCTTAAAAGCAGAATGAACCAATACTTCACTAACCGCCCTTTAATCATCTTTTGGGTACGATTTTATCCAAAATGTGATTAAGGAACCGCGATGCAGATTATCGACGGCAAAAAGCTGGCCCAGCAGATCCGCCGGGAGATCGCAAAAGAGGTGGAAGAGCTCAAAGCCTCCCGGGACATTACCCCCGGTCTGGCGGTGATACTCGTGGGCGACGATCCGGCAAGCCACGCCTATGTCAAAATGAAAGCCAAGGCGTGTAAAGAGGCGGGCATCTACTCCATCACCCACGAAATGCCCGAAAGCATCAGCCAAAACGAGATTGAAGAGACGATCCTGATGATGAACAAAAACCCGAATATCGACGGCATTCTCGTACAGCTGCCTCTCCCTACCCATATCGATGCGACGAAAATCCTCGAACTCATCGATCCGGCGAAGGATGTGGACGGCTTCCATCCCTACAATTTCGGCCGCCTCATGACGGGACTCGACGGCTTCGTCCCCTGCACGCCCCTGGGTGTCATGGAGATGCTTGAAGCCTACGGTATCGATCCCAAAGGAAAAGACGCCTGCGTCGTGGGGGCGAGCAACATCGTCGGCAAACCGATGGCGGCGCTGCTTCTTAATGCCTTTGCCACCGTCGATATCTGCCACATCTATACGAAAGATCTGGCGGCGCACACGAAGCAGGCCGATATTCTCGTCGTCGGCGTCGGGAAGGCCGGTCTCATCACGGAAGATATGGTCAAGGAGGGGGCCGTCGTCATCGACATTGGCATCAATCGCCTTGAGGACGGGTCGCTGACGGGTGATGTGGACTACGAAGGCGTCGCCCCCAAATGCAGCCATATCACACCCGTTCCCGGCGGCGTCGGCCCCATGACGATCGCCATGCTGCTCAAAAACACTCTCAAAGCGGCGAAAGACCGGTCATGAGCGAAAAGCTGAACACCGAAACGGCCGATCTTTCGGAAACACCGAAAAAGCCCCACTGGCTGGTGCGTCTCTACCACTGGTCCAACACATGGACCGGCACGGTCGTCATCGTTTTGATGGTGATCTTTTTCATCGCCCAGGCTTTCGTCATTCCCAGCGGATCGATGAAGAACACCCTGCTCATCGGGGACCACCTCTTTGTCAAAAAATTCGCGTACGGCGTGCCGGTTCCCCATATCCCCTGGCTGGAGATACCCGTCGGATTCGACACCGACGGTGACGGCCACATCATCGCCTCCGAAGGGCCAAAACGCGGCGACATCGTCATTTTCCGCTATCCGCGCAACGAAAAGATCCATTACGTCAAACGGTGCGTCGCCGTCGGTGGCGATATTCTCTTTCTCCATAACAAGGTTCTCTACCTTCATCCCCACGAAGGCAACGACTGGATCGCCGCCCATTACCCCAAGGAAAAGATAGTCGACTACCGGGGCATTCTGTTCGTTAAAAATCCCTACAGGGATGATTTTCCAGGCATACACAACGATCCGAAGGTGACCGATGACGGGTATCAGCCCATCGAAATTTTCGAATTCGGCCCGATCAAGGTCGAGGAGAACCACTGGTTCATGATGGGTGACAACCGAGACCACTCCAACGACAGCCGCTTCTGGGGCACGGTCCCTTATCGTCTCATTGTCGGAAAACCCTGGTTCATCTACTTCAGCTGGGACGAGAACTACACCATCCGCTGGGATCGCATCGGAAGAGAGATCGACACCCTCCAACGGGAAGAACCGCGCTATGTCGAATGAGGTGGAAGCAGTCAAAATCGCCGCCATCGTACTCTCACTGATGGTGGCGATCATCGGCCACGAGATCATGCACGGCTGGGTCGCCTACCGATTCGGTGATCCGACGGCCAAGGCGGCGGGTCGCCTGAGTGCCAACCCGATCGTCCATGTCGATCCCGTCGGCACCATTTTCGTTCCCCTGCTCCTTTATGTCAGCGGTGCGCCTTTTCTTTTCGGATGGGCCAAACCGGTACCGGTGAACATCCATACGGTCATCGGCAACGGCGGGTTCAAAGCGGCGGTAGCGGTGGCGCTGGCCGGGGTGACATGGAACTTTCTTCTCGCCGGCATTTCGGCCCTGCTCTTTCCCATGTTCGAACATCCCCACTCCCTCCTGTCGGCTTTCATTGGGCTTTTTCTGATGTATTCGGTGATCTACAATGTGGTGCTCGGGGTTTTCAACCTCTGGCCCTTTCCGCCGCTTGATGGTGCCAACGCACTGCGCTATCTGGCCATGGAGTACCGCTGGAAAGCCGTCGTCGATCTGTTGAACAGAATCGAGCCGATCGGTATGATTCTGCTCATCATCGTCATCGCCACGCCGTTGTCGAACTGGTTTTTTCTGCCGGCGAGCTGGCTTATCAACCTGTTGTTGGGATAATTTGAATATAATTTGACTTAACGATCTCAAAAATGCGAGGAGAAACGATGAGATATTACGTCGGAAGCGACCATGCGGGATTCGCCGTCAAGGGACTCGTCATCGAAATGCTGAAAAACCGGGGGCACGAAGTGACGGATATGGGGCCGGAAACCGACAATCGTGTCGACTATCCCGATTTTGCCGAAAAGGTGGCACGGGCCGTCGCTGCGGACGTCGGGAGCCGCGGCATCCTCATCTGCGGCACCGGCATCGGCATGAGCATCGCCGCCAACAAAATAGACGGCATCCGCGCGGCGCATTGCCAGGACTACTACACGGCACAGATGGCCCGTGCCCACAACGACGCCAACATTCTCTGCTTCGGCGAACGGGTCAGCGGAGCCGGTGTCATCGAAAGCATGATCGACGCCTTCACGACGACACCTTTTGAAGGCGGACGCCACGAAGGCCGTGTCGAAAAGATTATGGCACTGCAAGCGAGAGACTGATGCTGCTGGAGTGGTCGCTGGTCACCTTTTCCTTGCTGCTGGTGGTCTTCGTCGTGGTCAAGATGTTCTATTTCAAAAATCTGACGCTCAAGGAGCAGCGCAACAACGATGTCATGAAACTGACGCTCAAAGAGGCGGAAGTTCTCATCAGGAAATACCAGATTCAGCTCCAAAGGGCTCTGGGCAACATCGACATTCTCAACGAGCAGATGAACAAACTGCGGCGGGAGATCAAAACACTCAAGCAGCGCAACAGCCAGTACCGCATCGAAAACGAAAAACTGAAAAAACGTATCAAAGAACTCGAATCGCGCATCGAAGCGCTGATTTGACAAAGAGAGAAGAGCGATGAAAACATTGGGCAGTGAAGAGAAGAAATTTCTGATGGAGTCGATCCGGGATGTGCCGGATTTTCCGAAACCGGGCATCCTTTTCAAGGATATCACCACCCTTTTGAACAATCCGAAAGCCTACAATCTGCTGATGGAACACCTGAGCGAACGGTATGCCGGAATGGACCTCGACTACGTGGCCGGTATCGAAAGCCGGGGATTCATCTTCGGCGCAGCACTCGCGGCAAAACTTGGTATCGGGTTTGTGCCGGTGAGGAAGCGGGGCAAACTCCCCTACACGACCATCGGAGAGAAGTACGCACTGGAGTACGGCGTGGACGAGATCGAAATCCATATCGACGCCTTCAACAACCGGGAGGGGGCACGTGTTTTGCTCATAGACGATCTGATCGCCACGGGCGGGACCGCCGAAGCGGCGGCCAAACTGATCAAAGACGCCAGGGCCGAATGTGTTGAGGCCTGTTTCATCATCAATCTCACATTCCTCAACGGCGCCGAAAAACTGAAGGGGCTGGCACCCGTCTATCATGTTCTGGAGGTCGTCTGATGTATATTCCCAAACCGCTTCGATTCGATCCCGATGAGCTGGGCCACTTCGGTATCTTCGGCGGACGCTATGTCCCCGAAACCCTGATGCCCATTCTTCGGGAACTGGACGAAGCCTATACCAAAATCCGCTTCGACGAAACCTTCTGGGAGGAGGCCCACTACTACCTGGAGCACTATGTGGGCCGCCCCAGTCCCCTCTACTACGCCAGAAACATCTCCGACGACGTAGGCGCCACCGTGTACCTCAAACGCGAAGACCTCAACCACACGGGGGCCCACAAGGTCAACAACACGATCCTTCAGGGACTCATCGCCAAACGTCTGGGCAAAAAGAGGGTGATCGCCGAAACGGGGGCGGGCCAGCACGGCGTCGCCACCGCCACCATCGCCGCGCTTCTGGGGCTTGAGTGTGAAATTTTCATGGGAGCCAAGGATGTGGCGCGCCAGGAACTCAACGTTTTCAGGATGAAACTGCTGGGGGCCAAAGTCCATGCCGTCGAGAGTGGATCGAAAACCCTCAAGGACGCCATGAACGACGCCATCCGCTACTGGGTCACCAACGCCCGCGACACCTTCTACATCATCGGCACCGTCGCGGGGCCCCACCCCTACCCGATGATGGTGCGCGATTTCCAGGCCATCATCGGCTACGAGGCCAAAGCCCAGATTCTCAAGGCTCAAAACCGCCTGCCCGACTACGTCATCGCCTGCATCGGCGGCGGTTCCAATGCCATGGGCATCTTCGCCCATTTCCTGGACGAGCCCGAAACCACCTGCATCGGCATCGAAGCGGGCGGACTGGGTCTTGATACCGACAAGCACGGCGCAAGCCTGGCCAAGGGAAGCCCGGGTGTTCTGCACGGTCAGATGAGTTACCTGCTTCAGGATGAAGACGGTCAGATTCTCGAAGCCCACTCCATCAGCGCCGGCCTCGACTATCCCGGCATCGGGCCCGAACACGCCTACCTCAAGCAGATCGGTGCCGCCGAATACGACAGCATCACCGACGCCGAAGCCCTCGAAGCCTTCGTCTGGCTGAGCCAGCGCGAAGGGATCATTCCGGCCTTTGAAAGCTCCCATGCGATCGCGTACCTGAAAAAAATGGACCCCGAACGCCTGAAAAACAGGCTTGTCATCGTCAATCTTTCCGGCCGGGGCGACAAGGATATGATCCAGGCCAAAGACCTGCTCCATTTCGACTGATTGAGAAGAACGGATGGAACAGTTTCTGATCGACGCGCTGACGCAGTATGGCTATATCATTCTCTTTGTCTGGAGTGTCATGGAAGGTGAGCTTGGGCTCGTGATGGCGGGAACGATGGTCCATACCGGTCATATGAACATGCCGATGGCCATCTTTGTCGCGGGTCTCGGCGGCTTTGCCGGCGACCAGCTTTATTTCTATATCGGACGCTCCAACAAAAAGTGGCTCTACAGATATCTGAAAAAACACCACAGAAAATTCGCCCTGGCGCACCTTCTTCTGAAAAAGTACGGGTGGCCCGTTATCTTTATCCAGCGTTACCTCTACGGCCTGCGGACCATCATTCCGATGAGCATCGGACTCACGCGCTACAGTGCCAGAAAATTCGCTATCATCAATTTCCTGAGTGCCCAGGTCTGGGCGGCCGTAACGATTGTACTGGCCTACATTTTCGGAGAACAGATACTGGCAGTTCTCGAATATACGAAACACCACTGGTATTTCGCCCTGCCGGTCGCCGCTCTCATTTTCGGTACAATCGGCTATACGTTCAAACGCATCGAAGACAATATATTACATAGGAGGAGTGTACGTCATGCAAATCGAAACAAGTCCGCTGAAGCGGCATGAAATCGACGCGGACATCGAAATCGTCTGTGTCGTGGCGAAAAAAATGGACCATCCCTGGATAGAGGAGAAGGATCTGCTGGAAATGGCGGGATTCAAAGGAGAGCAGGACGAAACCTGTCTTCTGATTGAGAAAAAGAGGCTCTATGTCGGTGTCGATTCCCTTCACCACGACGATGTCCGAAGCGCCTACGCGGCGGCTATCCGTGCCGTTAGAAAAACGCAGGCCCAAACCGTCAAGACAGCTCTTTATCTGGGAAAATGCTCCGCCCAGAACGTCAAGGCGATGGCGGAGGGGATGATCTTCGGCGATTACGAATACGACACCTACAGGAGTGAAAAAGCGAAACACCCCGTCAAAAAGGTAACAATCTCCTGCGAAGATTTCAACGGCAAAACGATCGCGTGCGAAAAAGCGGCGGCGTATGTACAAAACGCGGTCATACTCGCCCAGGCGACCAACTACACCCGCAACATTGTCAACACCCCTCCCGATGACATGATTCCCGAGATGCTTGCCCTCAAAGCTGTGGCACTGGCGGAAGCGAACGACCTGGAGTGCATCGTGCTGGACGAAAAGGGGCTCGAAGCGGAAAACATGGGAGCTTTCCTGGCCGTCAGCCGCGCCAGCGACCATCCGCCGCGCCTCGTCCATCTCGCCTACAAACCCAAGAACGCGAAATTCAAAGTCGCACTGGTGGGCAAAGGGCTTACCTACGACAGCGGCGGTCTGAGCCTCAAACCCGCCGAATACATGGTCACGATGAAATCGGACAAGGCGGGAGCCTGCGCGGTCATGGGCATTATGAAAGCGGTCAGCGAACTGGGGCTGCCCATCGAAGTTCACGGTATCGTGGGTGTCACTGAAAACATGATAGGGGGCAACGCCTACAAACCCGACGACATCCTTACTGCAAAAAACGGAACGACCATCGAAATACGCAATACCGATGCCGAAGGGCGGCTCGTCCTGGCCGACTGTCTCTGCTACGCCCAGGAGAAGGTCAAGCCCGACTACCTTCTCGATTTCGCGACACTCACGGGTGCGTGTGTCGTCGCGCTGGGAGAGTACACCACGGGCCTGATGGGACACGATCGCTCTTTGAAGCACAGCTTTTCGAAAGCGGCGTCCAATGCCGGGGAACTTACCGGCACCCTCCCTTTTAACCGCTACCTGAAAAAACTGCTCAAAAGCGACATCGCCGACGTCTGCAACATCAGCTCCTCACGCTACGGCGGCGCCATTGCCGCAGCGCTCTTTCTCGACCATTTCATCGAAAAGGAGTACAAACACAAATGGCTCCATCTGGACATCGCCGGACCAGCCTATGTGGAGAAGGCGTGGGGCTACAATCCCGCCGGCGCCAGCGGAGCGGGTGTACGCATGACCGTCAAATGGTTCGAACAGATCATCAAACAGGCGGAGAAAAAGCAGTCATCCGATCCCTCGCACGGGGAGTGATACGGAAGCGTTCATGCTTCCGGACCGCTTCACTCTTTTGGATGGCGGTCGTTTTTCTTCGGCCACCTGAGCACAACGATCATCACAATGACCGCACCGGCCAGCATTCCTATTCTTATCCATTCATCTGTCATCGCAGCCCCGTTTCGTTTTCATTGATCAATAGCCATATTGAGCAATTTTATATCTTTTCGGCTAATACCGTCTAATTTCGGCAAAACTCCCTCCCCTTTTCCGGTTATGCGGTCATGTTTTCGTCGGTATAAACTTCGATTTAACGTATTTGAGATATTCTTTGACAAAATAAAAAGGAAAAGGAAGGACGATGAAAAGAATTTGGACTTTCGTTTTGATCATGCTGTTCGTTTCGTCTCTTGCGGGTGCGGAGAGCGAAACGGAAAACAAAATACCTCCGCCGCCGAAGGATGCACTCAAATATACGATCATGGTGAAAAAATTCGCCAACGAAGCGGGATGGAGAGGCAGATGGGAAATCGGTCAGGGCATGACGACCGTGATGATCGATATGCTCAACAAATCGGGATGGTTTACGGTGCTTGGTGACGAGGAGATGCGCAAAGCGGCGATGCAGGAGCAGGATTTTGCGGCTACCGGCCGGGTCGTTCAGGGTAGAAAAACTCCGAAAATGGGCAGAATGACACCGGCGCAACTGCTTCTTCGCGGTTCGATAACGAATGTCCAGGAGAGTGGAAGCATGGGCGGCGGCATCAATTTCATGGGTGTCTCCATCGGCGGCAGGGAAGGCACGGCGGAAATCAATTTCACCATCTATCTGATCAACAGCGAAACGGGACAGGTAGTCGCTTCCAAAAGCGTCGTGGGCCGATCGGGCGAACGCGGTTTCAGACTCGGCTATTACGGTTCGGCGCTTGAAGGTCTCACCGGCAGTTTCGGCGGGACGAAGAAAGACAATGTCATGGAGGCGGCGGAAAACGCGCTGGGCAAAGCACTCGCCTTTATCGTGCAGCAGCTCGACAAAATTCCCTGGGAAGGTCACATCATCCTGATGAAAGGGGACAAGATCATCATCAATCGAGGCACCCGCGAAGGGGTGAAGGTGGGAAAAGTTTTCAAAATCGGCAAAGTGGAAGAGCTGGTCGATCCCGATACGGGTGAAGTTCTCGATATTGAGATGACGCCGGTCGCAACGGCGAAAGTTGTCAAAGTCAAGAAAAAAATCTCCTATCTCAAGCCGCTCTCCGGCAAAAGCAAAATCCGCCGCGGCATGAGCGTTTTTCCTGCCGAGTAAAAGGCAATAAAATCGGAGGGGGTCTTTTCCCCTCCAGACCGGCGTCCTGCATCACTCCCGCCGGAAAATGATGGTATTGCTGTTTTCCAGTGACTTTTTGCGCGCATGCATATAATCTTTCATCTCTTTCATGACGTTTTTCGCCTCTTCGGCCGTCAGTGTAAAGACATGGAACGTGCCGTTGTTTTTCTTGACGAGTATTTTTTTCAGTTTCTGCCCCGAGCCGTCGGGAGCGTAGCAGTCGGCACTTTCGACTTTGTAAATCTCGTCAATTTTGGCGGTGGCAAAGCCCGTCTCTCCGTCACAGCTCATCGTTTCAAACATCACCTGATAGCTGTCCGCCATGATGGGAGCCGCTCCCAGTATCAGCATGGCCAGTGCGATCAACCCTTTTTTCACGATGCATCTCCTTTCGTTTGATCCTATCCATTCAATGTGACTCCATATTAACGAATTTTCATTTAATAGCCAAGAATCCTTTCATCGTGAATCTTTCCAATCGTTGATTTTTCCCTTCCACTTTGATATAATCCGCCAAAATTCATACTGCAAAACCCTCCTTTGACAATCAAAGAGTTTATCGCAACATAAGGAGCTATATATGGGTCTTCCCGTAGGTATCGTCGGTCTGCCCAACGTGGGCAAATCGACCACATTCAACGCGCTGACCAAAGCGCAAAACGCCGAATCGGCCAACTATCCCTTCTGCACCATCGAACCCAACAAGGCGGTCGTGCCGGTCCCCGACCCGCGCCTGGAGGAGCTGGCCAAGATCGTCAACCCCGAACGTATCCAACACAGCACGATCGACTTCGTCGACATCGCGGGGCTGGTCAAAGGGGCCAGCAAGGGCGAGGGGCTTGGAAACCAATTTCTTAGCAACATCCGGGAAACGGAGATGATTTTGCATATGGTCCGCTGTTTCGACGATGGCAACATCACCCATGTGGAAGGTTCCATCGACCCGTTGCGGGATATCGAGATCATTGAAAGCGAACTGATCTTCGCCGACATCCAGCAGCTGGAGAAGAAGATCGACCGCCTCGCGCGTCAGGCCAAGACCGGTGACAAGAAGGTGCGCGCCCAGCTGGAGATCGCCCAGGAGCTGATGAAACACCTGGAGGAGATCAAACCGGTCAGCACCTTCGAAAAACGTGACGACGAAAACTTCCAACAGCTCGACAAAGAGCTGCGCTTTTTGAGCAACAAGCCTATCATCTACGGCGCCAACGTGGACGAGGAGGGACTGCTGGAAGACAACGAGTATGTGAAGGCGGTGAAAAAGCATGCCCAGGAGGTGGGTGCTGATGTCATCAAACTCTGCGCCAAGATCGAAGAGGAGCTGGTGCAGCTGGAGGAAGAGGAGGCCAAAGAGTTCCTCGAAGAGCTCGGCATCGAAGAGTCCGGGCTGGACAAGATCATCCGAACCGCTTTCAAACGGCTGGGGCTAATCAGCTACTTCACCGCCGGCGTGAAGGAGGTGCGTGCCTGGACGATCCACAAAGGGTGGAAAGCCCCCAAAGCGGCCAGCGTCATCCACAACGACTTCGAGAAAGGCTTCATCCGCGCCGAAGTGATCGCCTACGAGGATTTCATCAGATACGGCGGAGAACAGGGTGCCAAAGAGGCTGGCAAGATGCGCTTGGAAGGCAAAGATTACGTCGTCGCCGACGGCGATGTGATGCATTTTAGATTCAACGTCTGATATCTGGAAGCGGCCATGCCGTTTCCCTTCTCTATTTCTTTTCAAAATTCCCTCGTTCCATGACTTATGTTGCATCCGGATGCCCTGTATTGAGGTATAATTGAAGCAGTACAACATCAGTCAAGAAGAAGGAGAGAATATGGCCTTTAAACTGCATATCGAAGGGGAAGGCAGAAAAATAGGATTCTATAAAATCAACCGGCTGGAAGCGCAGGGTCTCGAAATCGATCCCGATATGGAGTTCGACAAAGAGAATATCCGGGAACTGTTCGAAAACATCAACGCTTTCATCGAAAGCGGCGAACTCGACGAGATGGACGAAGCGCAGTCGATCTGCACGTTCAATCCGGAAAAAGTGGCGATCACACTGGATGCGGACAATATGGAAGAGATCGAAATATCCGTCGATGACGTGACACTCGAAAACATCAATGTCGACAGGAAACTCGAACTGCTCGAGAGAGCCAAAATCGGCAATATCATCTTCATCCGCACCGAGGTGGGCGACGCCTACTGGGACATCGGGGGTGAGGGTGAAGCGAATTTCGATATCGAAAAGGTCGTACTCGGCTATCTCGACTGCAGCCAATCGCATGACCAGTACGACATCTTTCGCGAAGGATACTACGATTTCCTTTGCGATCTCGTCATACCGGAAGAGGCGCGCTACAACGGAACCAAACTGGAAATCGACGAGCATGTGTTGCGACCGCAGCAGATCTGGGGTGAACTCTACATCGTTCGCGACAACATTCCCGACCACCGCAAGGAGTTCGAGCGTGTGGACATCGGAGGTCCCATGCTTCTTGACACAACAGCAACGCCCGAAGAGTTCTCCTAGACTTCCTGGCATCGTTGGGTATGACGGAGAAACTGGCACCCGAATTCGTTCCGCTCGTCGAAGCGGTCGAAGCGCATCTGCTGGGCAAGCGACATGCCGTTACACTCACCCTCGCCGCCTTCTTCGCACGGGGGCATCTGCTTTTAGAAGATATCCCCGGCGTCGGCAAGACGACCCTCGCCAAAACCTTCGCCGCCGTCATGGGGCTTGGTTTCGGGCGCGTTCAGTTCACCAGTGATCTCCTTCCCTCAGACATTCTGGGTATCAGCTACTTCGATGCCAAAGAGAGCCGTTTCATCCTGAAAAAAGGACCCATCTTCACGCCGTTTCTTCTCGCGGACGAAATCAACCGCGCCATGCCCAAAACCCAGTCGGCCCTGCTTGAGGCAATGGAGGAACGCCATGTGACGATCGACGGCGTTACCTACCCGCTTCCCGAACCTTTTTTCGTCATTGCCACGCAAAATCCCCACGAAGAGGTGGGCACTTTTCCTTTGCCTCTCTCCCAACTGGACCGTTTCATCTGCAGTTTCGGCATCGGCTACCCCGAGAGAGAGGCGGAACGGGAAGTGTTGCTGGGAGCGGCTGAGAGGCCCCTGCCTGCCACTCCTTTGATGGACGAAGAGCAGATTCATACGGTTTTTATGAGCGTCAGAAACGTCCGGCTAAGCGATGCAATGCTCGACTATCTGCAGGCTATCGTTGCCCATACCCGCACAAGCGGAGCTTTTTGTGTCGGCCTTTCCACACGCGGCGCCCTGGCTCTCGCCTCGATGACAAAAGCGTGGGCGAGACTCCACGGGCGGGATTACGCCATTCCCGACGACCTTCAGGCGGTGGCGGGCGAAGTCTGCATGCACCGACTCCGCTTCAAAGAGGGACCTACTACCATGGAACGCATTCGCCATGAACTCTTTTCGCACGTTGCTTCAGATTCGTAGAGAGGTCCGGCAGCACGCAACAAGGCAGAGTCTCATTCTTCTGTGTCTCATTGTAGGGCTCTTTTTCGAAGCCTATATGCACAATTTCAACCTCGTTTACATCACCCTCTTCTTTCTGATCGCCGCCGCCATGGCCGCCATTCCTCTCGGTCTTTTGAATATCGGTCCCCTCCAATGTCATTTCGACGGATGCGGCCGTCTGTTTGCAGGCAAAGAGGGAGAGTGCCGCTTCCGAATCGAAAATCCGGCGTCTACCACGGGATGGGGAGTCGACTTCTGTTGGAAAGAAAACCGCATCAAGCTGCCGCCGCTTCCTTCCCGAACGAGCCGCACGGTTGCGGTTGTGTGCCTTCCGAAACGGCGGGGACGCATGAAAGCGGGTTCCTGCTGCTTCGAATCGCTCTTTCCTCTCGCAACAATCCGATTCGTCAAACCGGTAGAGGTCGAAAGAGAACTCGTGGTCTTTCCCGAGCCGAAGGGAGTACCGCTGGAGAGTTTTGTGAAGCAGTCGAACGCTCCCTACGGTCACGAAACGGATTTCGACGGTCTCGCCGACTACAGCGGCACCGAAAACGCATCGCGTATCCACTGGCCATCGGTAGCCAAAGGCGAGACGCTGGTCAAACATTTTGAAAAGGAGCGGGAAAATGAGACGTTGATTTTCGATTTTCAAACCTGTGCCGGAAATGACGAAGCCAGACTTTCGCAACTCACACTCTGGGTGCTCGAGTGTGAAAGACGCGGCAAGCCGTTCATCATTCGGCTTCCGGGCAGAGTGCTCGAAAGCCAAAAGGTGGGAACCGATGCGATTCTTGAAACGCTGGCTCTCTACTGAAACGAACCTCCCGCCAGAGTCCGACGAGAGGCTGTTGAGGATTCTCGACCTCGCTTACGCAAGCCTTCTTCCACCTTTGCTGCTGATTTTGAAACTGCCGATGATTCTTTTTCTCCTTATCGCTGTCGTTTTGATCTTTTTTCGCAAAAAAGCGACGCCATTGACACTTAGTTCGCTTTTCATGACGGGACTTCTGGCTATCTTTCTTTCACTCTATGGGGCTTTCGGCTTCGTCGGCCTCATGCATTTGAAACTTTTCGTCGAGCTTCTTGTCTATCTGCTGGTTGTGGCAGTAACGCTGCAGCGGCTCACCCGGAAGGTCAATCTCTATCTGGCGATATCGCCTGTGCTTCTGCTGGGTCTTACGCTCTTCTTTTTCAATTCGATACCGATGCTTCTTTATACCGTTTTTGAAATCTTTTTTCTGCTTTGGATGGTTGTAACCTGGCAGATGCGCAGCGGTTTTGCGGAGAGTCTCCGCATGGCCGGCATGCTCTTTTTTCTTTCCCTTCCCCTGGTGGCGACACTCTTCATCTTCTTTCCCCGCATCTCCTTCGGCCACGCCTCCTACGGTTTCCGGGGCGAGGGCGCCGCATACGGCGGACACGACGGAACGATGCGGCTTGACAACGGAGCGCTTGACGTCCTTTCCGGACGTATCGTCATGGAGGTCGAATTCAAAGGCCACATTCCCCCCGAAAAGAGTCTCTATTTCCGAGGAAGCGTCCTTTATATCGACAGAATAGACCATTGGTCACCCCTGTCAAGACAAGCAGCGAGCAAATTTCGGCCCGTCAGAGTCGCGTATCCTCCCATGTTCGAAAGGGCGGAAAATCTCGTCATCTACAAAATTTCCCTCTATCCTACCCATAAACGGTGGCTTTACATGCTGGACCTTCCTTTCGAAGCGCCCGAGGGCGCATCGATCGGAGCGGATTTCGAAGTGACACTGCAAAAGCCGATCGACAGACCGCAGATCTATGAAGCCTCTTCCGCTCTCGATTACCGCTATGGCTCAAACACCGACGAAAACAGACTCCGTTACGCGCTGACGGCAAATCCCGCCCTCAATCCCATGAGTGCAAGGGAGGCGCGGCGCATCGTGCGGGCCTATCCCGACAAGAAAGAGAGGCTGCAGGCGATCGAAACATTTTTCAAGAAAGCGGATCTGACCTACACGCTGCGCCCCGACCCGCTCGATTTGAAGCATATGACCGACGACTTCCTCTTTCGCCGTAAAAAGGGGTATTGCGTCCACTTCGCCGCGGCTTTCGCCACCTTTTGCCGCCTCGCGAAGATACCGGCACGCATTGTTACCGGATACCGGGGAAGCCTGGCCAACAGCGTCAGAAATTTCATCGCCGTGGAAGAGCGCGACGCCCACGCCTGGGTGGAAGTCTTCGTAAACCGGGCGTGGCGGAGGATAGAAACCACGGCACTGGCACAGAAAGTGGGGAACGACGAAGCCACCGCCGCACTGCTTCGCAGAACTCCGGGCGCCGCGATGGTGAAAAGAGAAAAGAGCGGTACGCGTGGGCTCTCGAGAGCGGAACTCTATCTTCTCTACGCCAAATTCCGAATCGAGACATGGATTCTGCGCTACAGCCGCTATCGGCAGATGCAGCTGCTCGAACGCGCGAAGAGCGACCCCATGTTCGTGGCGATATTCCTGGGCGTGTTCGGGCTTTTGGCCCTGACGGCTTGGTATATCGCCGCGTTGCTGCGGCGTCTTGAATGCAAAACAACTCTCCGATGCCTGATGGAAAAACTCTGCCGGCATCTTGAAAAGCGTGGCTGCCGACGAGCGGAGGGGGAGACCATGCACCGCTACCTGCAGCGTTGCACAAAGATGCTCGGTCGCGCAAAGAGACTGGAAAAAATCGACGCACTCTATCATGCCTGCGAATATGCGGCCAAGACACCGTCACAAAGAAGCGAACTGTTAGAAACATTGAAAAAAGAGGTGAAGGCTTTTATTCGCGGCTGAACCGCCGCAGCTCATGCCAAACGGGACGGGATGGCGCGTTTTAATCGCGAATGATCGCCACTCTTTCACCGAAACGGACATGACGACGGTCGTTGGTTCGTATCTCCATCAGGCCCGGTTCGGCGAATATCAGCACCGTCGAGCCCATCATGAACATGCCGAGAAGATCCCCTTTGTGAATCCAGACCGGCTTTTTGTCGTATCGGTAGAATGTCGGTTCGTAGGGATCGGCATTCGTTTTGATGCGATGATCGAAAGCGATCGTCATCCGACCCACGTTGAGCGCCCCGACGAGCACGATAAAGATACGCCGGTTCTTTTCGGTGAAGCACTCCAGAATGACCCGCTCGTTCTCCACGAAGAGCTCTTTCGTGCGGCGAAGCGAAGGGAAGTTGACAGGATAGAGCTTGCCCGGCTGGTGCAGAATCGAGGCGATGCGAAGTTTGTAGGGCATGTGGTAGCGGTGGTAATCTTTCGGTGAAAGGTAGAAATTGATATAGGTTCCCTCATAGAGCGCTTTCGCTTCCCTGCCGTACTGCAGAGTCAGAAGATCGTCGATGCTGTACTCCATCCCCTTGATCTGCAACGCTTTGTCTTTCTGCAGTCTTCCGCATTCGGTGACAAAGGCGTCGACCGGCGAAATCAGCACACCGTGGCGATAGTCGATGGAACGCTCTTTTCTCAGTTCCCGGGTAAAGAGTTTGTTGAGCGTGGGATAGGTCGAAGGCGGGGCGAATTCCGACATGTCAAGCCCCAGCAGGTTGACATAAGCATGGTTGATGAAGGATTGGATGTTACTTGGAAACTCATGGTCCGCAAAGCGGCCGAACCACTGGGAAACGACATTCGTCAGATGTTTTTTCACCATCTATCCTATCCTCTCCAGCGCCTCTTCCATCAGGGTGATATGGTAGTCCTCCTGGAAGTTGATGAAATCGAAAAACTGCTGCAGTGTCTCGTTCGCCACCGCTTCGGCAAGCGCACGACACTGCTCCTTGGCCATCTTCTCCTCTTCGATGCCGTCGGCCAGAAATTTTTTCAGCGAATCGAACCGATAGATCTCCCGGGTGACCATCCGCGGAACCGCCAGTATCCCCAACTTCGCCATCATCAGCGCGAAAGATTTGAGATGGAATTTCGACTCGTCGATCAGTATCTGAAATATTTCGCCAAGCCGCTTGTCGTCGACGACCGTCTGGGCGTAGGAGTAGATCACGATCAGCTCGTACTCCTTGTAGCTCTCTTCGAAAAGAAAGAGCACCAGCGCATCGAGGGAGGCCTTGTCGAGTTCGATGCCATCAAACCTCAGAGATTTGTCAAAAGCAGTGACTTTCGCGTTGCGTCCGAAAGCGCGGTGGAGTTCGGCACGGATAAATTTCAGGTCGTTGAGCATCCTTTTGGCGAGGGGATCGCCGTTCTCCACCAGTTGCAGCCCGATACGCGCCAACGCCTCGTCGCAGTACATCGCCGCTTCCCCTTCGGTCGTAAACGCCAACTGTATGGCTGGCCGTTCGTAGCTGTATTCGATCTTTTTTTGGACATAGAGCGTTTCAATGAAACGAAGGTGCCTGTAGAGAATCTCGGCGTAGTCATAGAGCTTCTCGCCCCATGCTCTGTCTTCAACGGCGAAAGAGGCGAACAGAAGTTTGAGCCACCCTTCGTGAACCGTGGTAAAAAGTCTTTTCTGCATTATTGTTTCTCCTCTTCCGGCAGTGCACAGGCCCGTCCGATCATATGGGTGGGTACCAGCGCATCGGGATCGCTTTTTTTCGCCTCGTATTGGTCGAGTGCCGCCAGAAAAGCCTGTGCCACCATCTCCGAACAGGCCGCCTCTTCGGGGGGCATGCTGTCGAGTTTGCCAAGCATGATCTGGGCAAGTTCCTTCGATTCGGCGATGGTGGCTCCCTTGACCGTTTCGGTGAAGATCGACCCGGCGATGATCGTCGTCATACAGGCTTTGGCCTGGAAACGGATATCTTCGATCTTCCCATCATCCATTTTAAGGTAGACGATGACCATCTCCCCGTTGTCCGGATTTTTCCCTATTCCCTGCCCGTCGGCGTCTTCCAGTTTTCCGTAATTGCGCGGATTCATCATATGATCCATCGTGATGTCGTACAGCTCTTTCTTTTCCATTTCGTTCCCGGTATAAACTTCTTGTTGTTCTGTCCGATATTGGTTCATAAAAATATTCTATCGCATTCCATGAATTAATTAATGTTTGCGATCGATATTGAAAGCGTGATTATATCATGTTGTCACAATAAAATGAGATGGATTGCAATGTTTCCAGAAAATAATTGGCAGGATCGCAATGACCGCTAAAAAAAACCGATTCGTACTTCTTTTTGCGAGTATCTCTTTTCTGGCACTGCTCTACAATGCCATCTTTATCTATGATCAGTTCAGGCGTATCGACAATATCCAGCTGTTCGTCTCCACACAGCAGGCGAAAATTCTCGATGCGTTTTTTGTCGCTTTCAGGACGACCTATCAGGAGAGTTTCCTGAAAAACCATATTCCACTCAATGAAGAGAACATCAAGCTTCTGCCGGTAGTGACGACTCCCAAGATTTCCGAGAAGATTGCCGAAATCATCGCCAACAAAGCGATCGTCCGGACCGTTTCGGACCGGCCCAGGAACCCGAAAAACGCCGCCAATGAGCTGGAGCGTCGAACCCTTGATTATTTCAGAAAGCATCCGGGGCAAAAAAAGACCTACGCCACGATCAAAAGGGGGGGCGAAGAGTTTTTCTTCTTCGCCGCCCCGCTTTATATCACGAAACAGTGTCTCAAATGCCACGGAAAGCGGGAAGACGCCCCTGAGTATATCCGGACACACTACAACAGCGCTTATGGGTACAAAGAGGGTGATCTGCGGGGCCTCATCAGCATCTATCTCGACCAAAAAGGGCTGCATGAAAACGTGATGGGACTGGTTTACAAAAATATCTCTCTCATGCTGGTTATCACCTTTCTTTTTCTAACCGTCTTCTTTTTCCTGATGAAAAAAATCTATCTGAAAGAGGAGGAGTACACCTCAAAACTTGAAAAAGAGGTGGAAAGACAGACACAAGCCCTCGAAAAGAAGTCTCAGGAGCTTGAATACCAGCTCTATCACGACCGTTTGACCCAACTGCCAAACCGCAACGCCCTCATCAACGACATAGCCGATCCCAACGCAAGAGCACTGATTCTGCTCAATATCGACGATTTCAAAGAGATCAACGATTTCTACGGCCACGAAGCGGGCGACACACTGATCAAAAAACTGGCGGAGCTACTGCACGATGAGTGCCCAAGAAAGATCTGCACCCTTTACAGGATGCCCTCCGATGAATTCGCGCTTCTTCTTTACGCCGACATCAAAAAGGAGACACTCGAACGCCATATCAAGGAGCTGATTAGAAAAATCAACAATTTCGACTTCGTCATCGACTCCAATGTCGTCCACCTGCGAATCGCCGCCGGCGCCTCTATGGAGATAGACGATCTTCTCGTTACGGCGGATATGGCGATCAAGAAGGCGAAAGCGGAGAGAGCCGACTACATTATCTACGACCCTTCGATGAATATGAGCCACTTCTACAAAAAAAATATCGAATGGGCGGAGAGACTCAAAAGCGCCCTCGAAGAGGATCGCATCGTTCCCTATTTTCAGCCTATCGTTTCGGCCCGCGACGGCAGAGTCAAAATCTACGAATCCCTGGTGCGCCTTCTCGACGAGGATGGCACGGTCCATACCCCCTACCATTTCCTGGAAATCGCCAAGCGGACGAAATACTACCCCGAACTGACCAAAAGGATGGCTGACAAAATATTCGATATCTCCAAAAAGATTCCCTGTGACATATCGATGAACATCTCCTATCTCGACATTATGAACAAGCAGACGATGGACTACATCATCAGGAAAGTTTCCGAGTCCGACAATGCCCACCGCTTCCACTTCGAAATACTCGAAAGCGAAGGGATCGAACGATATGAAGATGTCTCAAGCTGCCTGAAGCGTCTTAGAAAACTCGGATGCCAGATTTCCGTCGACGATTTCGGCTCCGGCTATTCCAATTTCGACCACATTCTAAAACTCGAAGTCGACATGCTCAAAATAGACGGCTCCCTCATCAAGAACATCAACAACGATATCGGCTCGCAGATCATCGTCGAAACGATCGTGGATTTCGCAGAAAAACTCAGGATCGAGACCTGTGCCGAATTTGTCTGTTCAAAAGAGGTTTACGAAACCGTCAAAGATATCGGAGTCACCTACGTCCAGGGCTATTATATCGGTGAACCGAAGCCCGATATTCCAGACACCACCCATTACGAAATCTAAGAAGTGGCGCAGCGCGAGATCAACATTTCGACGACCAATTTGGTATAATCGCCTCAAGAAATCCGCCAGATGGCAAAAGGAACTCCATGCTGCGCTTCGCATCCGCTCCCTCGGCAGATATGTCCATCGACGATCTGCGCGTGGCCATTTTCAACTATATCGTTGCCAGACAGCGGGGCGAACGGTTCATTCTCCGTATCGAAGATGGCGACGATGCACGCAACAATGAGGGAAAGGAGCGGAATATACTCGAAATATTCCAGCTCTTCGGGCTTCATCCTTCCGATGTCTCCTACCAACGCGACAATCTCACGATTTATCAACATATGGCGGTCAAGCTGCTGCAAGAACGAAAGGCGTTTGCCTGTTTCTGCTCCCACGAAGAGCTCGAAGCGAAGAAGCAATTGGCCAAAGAGCAAAAGAGAGTCTACCGGTACAGCGGCCGATGCGAACGGCTCAGCGACGCGGAAGTTCTCGCCAATGAAAAACCTTTCACGGTTCGGCTTAAAAAGCCTGAGAAACCGATAACGTTCGACGATCTCGTCACGGGACACCAATCTTTCGCGCCGGATGATATCGACAGTTTCGTCATCATGCGGACGGACAAAACGCCCACCGCCAATTTCGCCTGCGCCGTCGACGATATGATTCACGACATCTCTCTTGTTATTCGGGAAGAAGAGCATTTGAGCGACACGCCCGAGCAGATACATATCAGAGAGGCGCTCGGCTATGACAAGACGGTGGCTTACGCCCATCTGCCGGCCATTCTCGGCGCATCGGGGGAAAAAGGCTTGCCGGGCGTCAGGTGGCTTTTTGAAGAGGGTTTTCTTCCGGAAGCGATCGCCAACTACCTGATTCTGCTGGGCAGCAAAACTCCGACGGAGGTCTTTACGATGGAGGAGGCGATTGGATGGTTCGACCTCGCCTCCGTCTCCAAAGAACCCGTCCGGTTTGAGATAGACAAGCTTCGTTTCCTGAACCGTGAGCATATACGGCTGGCCGATTCCAAAGAGCTCTCCCGTGCCTTCGGTTTCGCGGACTCTGCCATCGGGGAGCTGGCAAAATGCTACCTCGAAGAGGGAAGCACAATCGGGGAGATCAAACCGAAAATCGAGGCGATCTTCGCCGACAAACCCTTCGAAGGGGAGTGGAAAAGGCAGATGACGCTGCTGCGGGATGCAATCAAAAAGGGGCCGCTCTTTGAAACTTTCGACGAACTCAGAAGCTACCTGATGGAAAGGACGTATCTTGAAGGCGAAGCTCTCTTCACACCTCTTAGACTTCTGCTGACAGGATCCGAACAGGGTCCTGACCTTCGGACGCTCTATCCCCATCTCAAATCTTATCTACAGGAGATAGTCAAATGATTTCCGCACTTATGTTTGCCATCGTCAATGTCATCCATACAATCATCAACATCTACATCTGGATCGTCATCATCGCCGCACTTGTCAGCTGGGTCCGTCCCGATCCCTACAACCCGATCGTCCAGGCGCTCTACCGTCTGACAGAGCCGGTATACGCATGGATCCGCCGCTATATTCCGACCGTGGTGGGAGGCATCGACCTGGCACCGCTGATTGTCATCATCGGCCTTCAGTTCATCGACGTTTTCCTGATGCGCCTCGTTTTCCATTGATACCGTGCCGATGATGTGGGGTAAAGCTCTTGTTTTCGCCTTTCTGACTCCGCTTCTGCTCCATGCGGAGATTACGCCAAAACAGCTTGAAAAAATGCCACAAAGCTACGCCAAAGATTTCTATATCTGGCGTTTTTTCGATCAGAACATTACATCGGAGGAAGCGGACCGTGCCTTCTACCAGATCCGTTCTGTCAACTGGAAGCTCATCCACCGCTATGCGAAAAAGACGAAAAAACCGGGATTTGCCATGGCAGACCGCTGTCATCGGCTTGGCTACCGGAAAATTCCTGCCAAAGAGGCGGCATGCAGTGCCATCGCCGTCACTCCCTACAAATTTTCGAAACTCAAATACGCCGACAAGTACAGGCTCATCGCGCAGCTTTCCGAATTTCCAGAACTGCTTCGATGGATGGATATCATGGTCGCCGAAGAGCCTTTCTACGAGCTCGTGCGAAGCGACAACGATACGTTCTTCGAAGTGTTCAACCGCTGCGGACGCGATTGGCGCGAAACCTATCTCGATCATCCTCTCCCGCCGAAGCTTATAGAAAGAGTCGGTGGCGACAGGAAATTCGCACAGACTGTCAAACTGATCGTAACGGACCGGCGCCTGGAGAGACTGCAGAACTCTCTGCTTGGCATCGACTCCAAAAAATTCGACCACCAGACCACCTTCTTCCTGGCCATGAACGCGCTGCGGCACGGCCATCCCGCACTGGCGAAAATCTATCTGGCGGACGCCTACAAAAAGGCATGGTTTCGTTTCGACAAGGACAAGGTCCTCTTCTGGCTCTCGCGGATCGATCACGAAAAACCCTATCTGGAAGCGCTCGGGAAGAGTTTCGACCTCAATATCTATACCCTCTACGCCCACGAAAAGCTCCACACCCCCTGGCCCAGGATTGTTTCACCCACCTTTGGGAAAAAGCGCTGCCGCTACGATATCCGTAACCCTTTCGCATGGCTGAAGACTCTCAAAACGATCCGTGGGAAGAAGGAGGATTTTCTCATCGATTATGGCAAACGTTTCGCCTGTCCACAGACGCTTGGCCACTACGCTTTCGTGATGGAGAGAGCCTCCCGCTACCATACCCACTACTTTCCGATCCCCTACGAAGAGGCGTACGCAGGTCTGGATACGGATGACAAGGCGCTCATTCTGGCGCTCGCACGGCAGGAGAGCCGATTCATCCCCTCCTCCATCTCACCCTCCTACGCGCTGGGTATGATGCAGATTATGCCCTTTCTCGTCAAATCGCTGGCGAAAGAGAGAAACGAACCTTTCGACCTGGATGCGATGTTCGACCCTGTAACCAATGTCGCATACGCCAAGACCCATCTGACATTTCTCAAGCGTTCGCTCCATCATCCGCTTTTTCTCGCCTATGCCTACAACGGCGGCATCGGATTTACAAAACGGCTGCTGACGGAGCGGGAGCTATTCAGAAAAGGTGCTTACGAACCGTGGCTGAGTATGGAGTTGGTCTATTACGATGAAAGCAGACGATACGGCAAGAAGGTACTTGCCAACTATATCGTCTACAAAAAGGTGCTGGGAGACCCTATCGACGTTTCGTCGGTCGTTGGAACGCTAACTGAACCGAGCCGTACGGATAGATTCCGAAGTCGATAGTATATTTGGTACCCGAAATGGATGGGAATTTGACGATGAAGTACTTTCCCCACCGATTGACATTGGGCATCAGCCTGTAGATATCGTCCGTGCTCTCCACTTTCTGGATAGAGAGGGGTTCCATGCCGTTGAGCCGGATATGGTAATTCTTTTTGAACTCCTCCACATCCAGATCTGTGACGATGCCGACGAAAAAGAAGATTCCATCCTTGTAGGAGTATTTGTCGGGGAAAACCTCGTTCAGAAGCGTCGCACTGATGGCCGCTTTGGTCTCCAAACCGCGCACCACCTGGTCTTCTCTTGTGTAAACGAGCGCTTTTTCGTAGATTCTGTCGGGTTCAAAAAGCTCCGAAACACCATGCTTCGCACTGCATCCTCCCAGCGTCAGCACGAGTGTCAATCCTGCGAGCAAAAACTTTTTTTTCACCTGTCGGCCCTTTAAACTGTTATGGAAGAATTTTATCACATTATCCTTTCTTTAACCCTTTTTGGTTATAATCGACTTCATTTTACATCGAGGTAGACACTTTGCAGAAACGTTCGGCAATCGCCTTTACCGGCCCATCCAACAGCGGGAAGACAACCATCATCGAGAAGATAGCACGCGTGCTGATCAGAGATTACAAAATCGCTATCGTCAAAAACGATCCGAAGGACAAAGCCACTTTCGATGTGGAGGGAAAGGACAGCTGGAAATTTTTCCAAACCGGCGCGGAAGTGGTCGTCACCTCGCCGACGAGGACCACCTACTTTTCCCACCGCCAAAAAACGATCGACGAGATCGTCCGGATGGTCGACGATTTCGACTACCTTCTGGTCGAAGGGCTCAAAACACTGCCTCTTCCCCGCATCGCCGTCTTCCGAAACAGGATCGACGAAAGCTATTTTTCCTGCTCCGAAGCGATCGCGATCGACGACAGCATCGATGTAAAGGATTACACCATTCCGCCCGGCATCGACATCCTCGATCTCAACGATGTCGATCAGATCGTCGGCTGGATCAAAACCCACGCAAAGGCTGTTTAATGACACTCAAACCCGTATTCGACGCCATTGAGCGATCCGCCCACCGCATCAAAGAAGCGATCACCAACGAAGACCTCTGTTACGGAGACTCCTGCAACGCCACGGGCGATATGCAGCTCAAGCTCGATATCCAGAGCGACCTGATCATCGCTGAAGAGTTTTCCAAAATCACGGCAGTCAGGGCGATCGCCAGCGAAGAGAAGGAGGAGGCCGAAACCCTTCATCCCGAGGGACGCTTCATGATCGCCTACGATCCGCTCGACGGCTCCAGCCTGATCGATGTCGACCTGAGTGTCGGCACCATCTACGGAATCTACGACGGAGAGTTCCAGGCGAAAAACATGCTTGCCGCCGTCTATGTCGTCCACGGTCCGCGTCTTGAGATGGTTACGGCCTACAAGGGGGGCGTGCGCCACTACATCTACCGCCACGGTCGTTTCGCCGAGCAGGAGACGATACGTCTTGCGGAAAAGGGAAAGCTCAACGCCCCGGGCGGAACCCAGATGCACTGGTACCCCCATCACAAAAAGATGGTCGACGGGCTCTTCGCGGAAGGCTACCGTCTCCGCTACTCCGGAGGGATGGTCCCCGACCTGCACCAGATTCTCCTCAAAGGGGGCGGCCTCTTCAGCTACCCCGGCACGACGGACAAGCCCGAGGGAAAACTGCGCAAACTTTTCGAAGTCTTTCCCTTCGCGTTCGTCTACGAAACGGCCGGCGGCGCCGCGATCGACGACAAGGGCAGACGCCTGCTCGATCTTCCCTGCAACGATCCCCATGAAACCACACCCTGTTTCTTCGGAAGCTGCTACGAAATCGGCAAGGTGAAAGAGGCCTATGGCATCGACTGAGAAAAAAACCGATCAATGGGAAGTGGCACGTGACGAAGCGAAAGAGAGGCTTCTGGCGTGCCAGAAAGAGCATGGGGTCGAAAGCTGCATGAAATGCGAAAAGATCCTCGGATGCGACATCCGCAGCGACTACGTCAAGAAAGTCTACGAAAGCATGAGCAAAGGAGAGGGAGGCGGATTCGAGTTTTAAACTAAAAGTTAAAAACTAAAAACTAAAAGTTTCGGTTTTTTCAATGTCAATTGTTAGTTTATTGTTAGTTTTTAGTTTTTAGTTTTTAGTTGAAAAAGAGGTTTCATGAGCGAAAAATGTAAAAAAATCTATATCACCACACCGATCTATTATGTCAACGATGTCCCGCATATCGGACACGCCTATACGACGATCATCGCCGATACGCTGGCGCGCTATTCGCGCATGGTCGGCATGGATGTCTTTTTTCTGACCGGTACCGACGAACACGGCCAGAAGATCGAGCAGGCGGCCAAAGCGCGCGGCAAGAGCCCGCAGGAGTATGCCGACGAGATTTCGGCCCGTTTCAAAAATCTGTGGGATGAATTTGATATCAGTTACGACAAATTCATCCGCACGACCGATCCCGACCATATGAAGGGGGTTCAGAAGGCGTTCGAGGTGATGTATGACAAGGGCGACATCTACAAAGACGTCTATCGCGGCCATTACTGTGTCAGCTGCGAAACCTTCTTCACCGACACCCAGCTCGTGGACGAGGAGTTCTGCCCCGAATGCGGCCGTTCCACGACGATCGTCGAGGAAGAGAGCTACTTTTTCCGTCTCTCGAAATATGAGGAGAGGCTGCTGGAGTGGTACGAAAGCAAACCCGAATGCATTCTTCCCAAAAGCAGGCGAAACGAAGTGATCAACTTCGTCAAAAACGGACTCGAAGATCTCTCCATTACCCGTACCAGTTTCGACTGGGGCGTCAAGCTGCCGGAAAAGATGAACGATCCGAAACATGTGATGTATGTGTGGCTCGATGCCCTGATGAACTACGTCACGGCACTCGGATACGGAACCGACGAGAAACGGATGGATTACTGGCCCGCCAAAATTCATCTCATCGGCAAAGACATCCTCCGTTTCCATGCCATCTACTGGCCCGCCTTCCTGATGAGTCTGGGACTGGAGCTTCCCCACCACATCGGTGCCCACGGGTGGTGGACACGCAATGGGGAGAAGATGAGCAAAAGCAAAGGCAACGTCGTCGACCCAAAAGAGATCGCCGACGCCTACGGCCTGGAAAATTTCCGCTACTTCATGCTGCGGGAAGTCCCCTTCGGACAGGACGGTGACTTCAGCCAAAGAGCCCTCATCGACCGCATCAACTCCGACCTGGGCAACGACCTGGGCAACCTGCTCAACCGCATCATCGGCATGAGTGGCAAATATTTCGATTTCCGAATCGACAGCGAAGGGGTCAAAACCCATCACGCATCGGAGCTTGAGGAGGCGGAAAAGATATTCTCCGGCATCGAACCCTACCTTTACGAAGTGCAGACCAACCGCTACCTCGAAGAGCTGTGGAAAACACTGCGCATCGCCAACAAGGCGATTGATACCGCCATGCCGTGGGTGAAGATGAAGGAAGCGAAAGAGAAGGAGGCGATGGCGACCATCGCGCTGGTCGCCAACATCCTGGCGAAAGTCTCCGTACTCCTTCACCCCTTCATGCCCAAAACGACCCAGACGATTGCCGGCGCACTGGGATTTGCGATCACCACGGAGCAGTACCGCAGGCTGATCAAAGAAAAGAGTCTGCTGGAGAGTTTCACGATAAAGAAGATTCCACCCCTCTTCCCCCGCATCGAGGAGCCCCTCGTCGAAACTCCGGCAAAAAAAGAGGAGACGGCGAAAGAGGAGAAAAAACAGAAGAGAGGCTCCGAAAAGAGAGCGCCTTCCGAAACGAAGAGCGAAGAGAGCGGCGCAAACCTCATCACGATCGACCAGTTCTTCCAGGTCCAGCTGAAAGTGGGCACCGTCGTCAAAGCCGAAGAGGTTCCCAAAAGCAAAAAACTGCTCAGGCTGCAGGTCGACCTGGGCGAAGAGCAGCCGCGACAGATCATCGCAGGCATCAAAGAGTGGTATGGACCCCAAGACCTCGAAGGCACACAGGTCTGCGTCGTCGCCAACCTCAAACCGGCCAAACTGATGGGCATGCTCTCCGAGGGAATGCTCCTTGCCGCCAAAGATGAAGAGGGACTCTGCCTCATCCGTCCGGAAAAACCGAGGCGCCCCGGCAGCGCCATCGGTTGACGCACTCTTGCATGCGGCTTGAAAGCGTACTTGCCGTCACGGGCGGCAGGCTGCTCAATTCTCCTTCCATTTCGGGTTTCGACACCGTCGCCCTCTCTCCGCGCAAAGTGACACGCGGCTCGCTTTTTGTTGCGAAACGGCGGGAAGAGATTGTCCAGGCGCTTCAACAGGGCGCTTACGGTATCATCACCGATCTTGATCTCGTTCCGCAGGATGAAGAGGTCGCATGGATCAGGACGGACAATCTTGCAGAGGCCATGGTCCGTCTCCTGAGACTCTGGCTCGTGGAGAATCCGAGAAATATCCGATACGTTCCAGCCGCCGACCTCGAGTTCGTCGAGCAGATCGGTTCTCAAAGATCGCTCGTCATCATTGCAGGAAGCGAAGAGCAGATGAGCGAGACTCTCTTTCTCTCCCACGCCGAACAGATACTCCTATGCGGCGCCAGGCCCTTTATCGAACGAATCGGAGCCTCCGTCGAACCGATCGAACCGGCTCCCGTCGCCTGCACCGTCACGTCCTCGAAGATTTTCGAAACTTCGCTTGTTCTCGATGGCACCTACCATCCCCATCTTTTCGTGATCCCCTGCATGGTTCCACATCTTCTGCACGCGGTCGGTATTTTGAAAACACTTTCGCTTCCCTACTTCCTACAGCATCTGCACCATACTCCCTCCCTCAAGCCGGTTTTCGTCGACGCCTGCGGCCGGGAAGTGGCGTACGGATCGAGCGAACATGTGCTTGTCTTCGCCGAAAATTCGCTGCTGTGCGCATGCAAAGAGCTTTTTGAAAATGCCACATGGATCCGACGTAGGATCTTTTTCCCAAAACAAATTAAGTTCAATTGTGATATAAAAATGACGATGTATCCATACGAATCGCTGGAGCGTCTGCTGATGACGATCCGCGAAGAGTTCGCCAAACCCGCCTATACAATCATAACGGGCACAAAACGCGAACGTGTGATGGAACATCTGCCACAGGATGATGCGATATTTTCGAACATGAACAAAGGACTCTTTTAAATGAACAGTGACAGTTCTGAACCCTCCCCGGGTTTGCAGGATTTTCTCGAGGATTACTGGGATCTGATCGCCGGTATCCTCTTCGCCTCGCTGGCGCTTCTTTTTCATCTGAACCATTCGGTCTATCTCGCCACTCTCTTTGCGGGACTCGGCATCGCGGCATTCTCTTTCACCGTCTCCGAAATCGCGGAAATACTCGCCGAAAGACTCCAGGAACCCTATGCCAGTTTCGTGCTCACCTTCAGTGCCGTTGCCGTCGAGATTCTGCTGCTTTTCATGATTTTGCTCGAAAGCAGCCACGGCGCTCATGCGCTCGAAACGGTCAAAGGCGGTATCATTTCCGCTGTCATCGTCGATATGAACGTTCTGTTGGGCATCGCCGTGTTCGTTGGTGGCCTCCGTTTCAAAGAGCAAGAACACAACGAAGACACATCCAGCACCTATACGACCATTCTGCTTGTCGCGTCGGTCATGCTGCTGGTCCCGAGCCTTCTGCAGTACTCAAGCAGCAAGGGAGATTCGCTGCCGACGGCAAGCTATATCATCGCCGGCCTTCTGATGTTCTACTACATCACGATCTTCATTTTCCAGACCAGGACACACATTCACTTCTTCAAAGCCACGGCAAGAAGCCGGATTTTCCGCCTGCGAAGAAAACGCGCCGAAAAAGAGGGAATGGAGGAAGAGGAGGAAGAGGAGGACTACATATTCGAAAAACTCCCTAACATCGCCAACTTTTTCGTCATCTTCGGTCTCATCTTTCTCATCGGCATCATTGCGGAGATTTTCGCCAGCGACGGTATGCAGATCGCCAACGATTATGGTATATCCGCCGCCCTCGCCGGTCTGGTCATCGCCATCATCAGTGTCTCGCCCGAACTATTCACCGCCGTCAAAGCGGCGAAATCCGACCAGATCCAGCGGGTCGTCAATATCGCCATGGGGGCCTCGACCGTTTCGATCCTGCTGACGGTGCCCATCCTTATGCTTCTGGCCCCCTTCGCCGGTGTCCACCTCAGCCTCGATTTCAATTCACTGCAGATCGGCGCGCTGATCCTGACCGTCATTCTCGCGTGGAAAACGACCGACAACGGGGAGACCAACTACGTCGAAGGGATCAGCCACCTGATGTTCTTCTTCGCCTACGCCGTTATCGCGGCCTTCTATCATTAAACCACACAAAAGCGGCCGATGGGGCAAGCCTATCGGTCTGCGCTCTATTTCTCTTTTGAGAAAAAGCGTCATTCACCCTTCAGCAATCTTCACAATGTTATAATTTCCAAAAAATTCAGGAGTCCCCTTGAAACGCAGAGATTTTCTTAAAACCGCGGCGGTCGCCGGGGCCGCAGCGACATTTTCGGGATGTACCAGGGAACAGATCGAAGGGAAGAAGAGCTTCAACGTCAGCCGTCAACGCAAAGTGAAACTCAAACTGGCTACCAGCTGGCCGGCCAACTTCCCGATCATGGGGACGGGTGTCGACCGTTTCGCCGAAAAGGTCAAGACGATGAGCGGCGGATCGCTGGAGATCAAGGTCTACCCCAAAAACATCCTCGTCCCCGCCCTCGCCGTCTTCGATGCGACCAGCAGCGGACAGATCGACGCGTTCCATTCGGGCCCCTACTACTGGAAAGGGAAAAATCCCGCCTTCGCCCTTTTCAGCGGCCTGCCTTTGGGCATGGTCGCATCGGAACTGAAGTGCTGGATGGATTACGGCGGGGGGTACGAGCTGTGGCGGGAACTTTACGCAAAATACAATCTCCATCCGTTTGTCGGCGGCAACACCGGTGTTCAGATGGGTGGATGGTTCCGTAAACCGATCGAATCGCTTGATGACCTCAAAGGGCTGAAGATGCGCATTCCTGGCCTAGGAGGCGAGGTCATGGCGAAACTGGGCGTCAATCCCATCCTGCTGCCCGCCGGCGAAATCTACACGTCGCTCGAGCGGGGCACGATCGATGCGACCGAATGGGTCGGTCCCGCGCTGGATATCCGCATGGGATTTTACAAAGTCGCCCGCTACTACTACACGGGATGGCACGAGCCCGGCTCGATTCTGGAGTTGACCTTCAACAAGGCCCGCTTCGATTCGCTCGGCGACGAGCACAAAGCCATCATCCGATATGCGGCCGAAGCGATGACGACGGAGATGTACCATGAGTTCATGGATGAGAACGCCAAAGCGTTGAAAAAGCTCAAAGAGGTGCATGTAGAGATCAGGGATTTTCCGCCGGATATCATCGAGGCGGCCAAAAAAGCGCTGATGCAGGTCGTGGAGGAGCAGAGCGCCAAAAGCGGCGATTTCAAACGGGTCTTCGCATCGATGGACGCCTATGAGAGAGTGATCAGGCCCTGGACCGATATCAGCGAAGCGAAGTATCTCTCTATTCGCTGAAAGGAAACCCCTCTCTCAGCTGTTTCTCCAGCGCCTGCGTGGCTTTCTGCAGCGCCCGCATACCGCTTTTGGAAGAGGTTCCTGTCACCACGTAGTGTCTCTTTTCGATCACATGCCGGTGTGGCTCCCGCAGTTTCAGATCGATGGATGCACTCAACATGTGCGTATCGGCGCTGCTGTGATGATCGAGCACTCCTTCCACGAGGATGCAGATGGTGTCTTTTTTCACACCGTCTGAGGTCACGACCGGGTAGTTCTCTTTTGTCAGGGCTTTTTCGACCGCTTCGGAGAAGAGCTCCAGGGCAGGCGTTTCCGCCGGTTCGATACAGAAACTCAATCGTTTTTTGAGCGACCTCTCCATACGGTCGAAATAGGGCAAGGCCTCTTCGACACGGCTCGTTATGTTTTTCGAAAACGGTTCGATCGCCGAAGCGACCAGGTAGTCCGGAAGCAATTCCCTTATCTTCTTTTTCGCCTCATTCAGGGTCTTGTAGCGGACAAGAATATTCGACGTACGGACCGCATGCCAGCGCTCTTCGATCGGTACCAGTCTGCGAATCACCTTTCGCTTCAGAGGTTTGGCCAGGTCGGCGCGTCCGGCGCCTACAAGTACAATGTATCCTTCGGGCCTTCTTTCGCTTTTCAACATTTTAATATCTTTGACATGGAATTTTTCCAGTCGTCGATGAAGCGTCCTGGTCTGACTTTCTGTCAAATACCTTTTCACTCTCTTCTCATGAATGCGGCACCGAGCGAGCAGGTCATCGCTTATCCGTTCGTTCAGATCTTTCCGTGCCGCTTCTGCTGCCGCGTCCGGCGTCGTTCCCCTGCCTATGCCGTAAAAGAGAGTATCGCTGTTTTCAGGAGGATGGGTATACCACCCGGGCATCGCATCCACCTCTTTTTGCTGCGGTATGTCGGCATCTTTTTGTATCTCCTTCTGACTGCAGCCGGCCAGGAAGAGAAAAAAGATGAGGGGCCAAAAAAAGATCTTTGTCATGTTTCTGTTATCCGTTATGGAGCATGGTTTCATTCAGCGGGTTTTGCAATATCATGTACTACATAATCGACAATAACCAAAAACATGAAAGAGTCTGGAAGAAATTTTTTATATGTCGGGAATGGGTTCCTTATCCCTTTTTTTTGTAGGGGATGACATCCTGAAGGCCCGCTTTTTCGAACCCTTTGAGCCGAAGCCGGCAACTGTCACACACACCGCACGCCTCCTCCTCGTTCTGGTAGCAGCTCCATGTCAGCTCCAGTGGAACGCCGTATTCTACTGCGGTTTTTACGATATCCTCTTTTTTCAGATGCACAAGCGGCATGCGTATCTGTATGCGTGTCTGCTCCTTCGTGCCGAGGTTGATCGCTCTCTCCATCGCTTCGATAAAGGATTCCCTGCAGTCGGGATAGCCGCTGCTGTCCTCCTCCACCACGCCGATGTAGAGCGCTTCGGCCCCCTCTTTTTCCGCCACGGCGGCGGCAATGCTCAAAAAGATGCCATTGCGGAACGGAACGTAGGTTACGGGAACCCCCTCTTCGATACCGCCGGTGGGCACATCGATGCTTCTGTCCGTCAGTGCCGACGCTCCGATCTGCTCGAAAAAAGGAAGATCGATGAGATAACGGTTCACGACGCCCATCCTGTCGCAGATCGCCTCGAACGCCCTGCGTTCCCGCCTCTGTGTGCGCTGTCTGTAATCAAAATGCAGCGCCACGATCTCATACCCCTCCGCCCTGGCAATATAGGCGGCTGTCGTCGAATCCATTCCGCCACTCAATATCACTACCGCTCTTTTCATTGGAGATCCCGTATTTTTTATTCTTATTGCAATTTTACAATCGCAAGACTTTCATTATCCAAAACTTCACGGCATACCTGTGGTACAATCGATCATTATGGCAAATGAAACGACAACCCTCGACACTCCCTCGGCCTGGCTGCGTCTGGATGAAAAACTATTAAGCGGCATCGTCATGGTCATTGGAGGCACCGATTCGGGCAAAAGCACCTTCGTGCGCCATTTTGCGGAAAGACTTCGCGGCGAACGTCTGGTCGCGGTGATCGACGGGGATATCGGACAGACGGCGCTGGGACCGCCAACGACACAGACACTCAGCCTCTGCTCGCCGGATTTTGATTTCGTATGCGTGGCAAGATGGTTCGTAGGCGGCATTTCGCCCGCAGGGCACCGTGAGCAGACCCTGGTGGGGCTGGAGCGTCTCGTACAAAAAGCTAAAAAGTCGGGGGCGCGCACGATACTGATCGACACGACAGGTTTCATTTCGCCCGATGCCGGCGGCCATACGCTCAAATGGAGCAAATTCGATCTGTTGCGGCCCGCCACTCTCATCGCACTGAAAAAGGGCGAAGAGCTTGAGCCCATTCTTTCTCCCTGGCGCAAAAGCGGCCGTTTTTCGATGATTGAACTGCCACTTTCCAACAAGGTCCAAAAGATCT
Organism: Hydrogenimonas urashimensis; assembly: GCF_016593255.1. Lineage (NCBI taxonomy): Bacteria > Pseudomonadati > Campylobacterota > Epsilonproteobacteria > Campylobacterales > Hydrogenimonadaceae > Hydrogenimonas > Hydrogenimonas urashimensis. Next base: position 534,807 of record NZ_AP023212.1, read on the forward strand.
CCCCCGCCCGGCGCAAAAGAATACGCCAAGATAATTTCCGCCGCTATTTCCAAGACGCCACAACGATCTCTGTCTCTTTGGAAACGACGGGCGTGGTGGGACGGTGGCCCCTGCGAAAAATGCAGCTTGTGGGTTTGATCGACAACGAGGGGTTTTTGCTGAGGCTTGGCATCGTGGAGAGAGTGGAGGATGAGAAAATTTTCGTCAAAGCGCCCCTTTTCGATCCAAAGGCTCTTGACATGGTGCGCACGGGATCGCTTCTGCTCGACGAAAAAGCGGGCTGGATCGAACAAACGATTCGCTGAACGATATCCCGTAAGATCGCCATCGCCTTTTTATCGATTTTTCGATAAAATCGGCCCCATGATAGAGATTACCAACGAAACCAACTACCGGCCCAATACCAATCTGCTCGAAACGATCGCGGCGGAACTGACCGACCGCGACATCGAACTCGTTTTGACTAACAACAGCAGAATCCGGGAGATGAACCGCCTGCAGCGGGGAGTCGACGCTCCGACCGACGTGCTCAGTTTCCCGCTGGAAAAGGTTCCCTTCGCGCCCCTCGGCGAGATCGTCATCAGTGTCGAATACGCCGCCGACAAGGCGAGCCAGTACGGAAACTCTCTTGACGACGAGATCGCCCTGCTCTTTATCCACGGGCTGCTCCACCTGCTGGGCTACGACCATGAGACCGACAATGGCCAAATGCGCCGGAAAGAGGAGGAGCTGATCCGCCGTTTCGGTTTACCCGAAAGCCTCATCGTCCGTACGGAGGGCAGCCAATGATCGATTTCGTGATCTTCGTCGTCAGCATGGGCGCTCTGATATGGGGAGCCGAATTCATCATCAAAGAGTCCGAGCGCATCGCTTTTCACCATAACATCAGCGAATTCATCATCGGCGCGACACTGATCGCCCTGGGGACCAGCCTGCCCGAAATGGCGGCCAGTGTCGCCGCGAGCATCAAGGGGCAGAGCGATATGGCCGTCGCCAACGTCCTGGGTTCGAACATCATGAATATCGCACTGGTGCTCGGACTTGTCTTTCTGATCGCATCACGCATCGCGCCCCATCGCGATCTCTTCTTCAAGGACAGCGCGTGGCTTCTTTTTCCTGTCATCATCTTCCCGCTGATGATTCTCGACGGTTCCCTCTCCCGCATCGACGGTTTTTTGCTATTTGCGATGATGGGAGCCTACGTGATGTTCCTGATCCAGTCAGGCAGTGAGGAGCAACTGGCCGAATTGGACGTGGAGATGAAAAAAGAGGTGTTCAACTGGCCCAAAACCATCGCTCTGCTGGCAGCAGGCTTTGTTCTGGTCGTTGTCGGCGCGGATTACGCCATCGAGAGTGCCGCCAACATCGCCAGGGCGTTCGGAATCAGCGAATGGATCATCGGTCTGCTTCTCATCGCCTTCGGGACCAGCCTTCCGGAACTGGTCGTCAGCATCAAGGCGGCCCGTCAGGGCAAAGCCGACATGAGCATCGGAAACATCATCGGCTCCAATATGGCCAACACGTCCGTCGTGCTCGGCTCCGCCGCTATGACACGACCCCTTTCCATCGACCTTGTCAACAGCTCTTTCGATGTTTTCCTGATGATCGGCGTCACATTGATGCTCGTCTTCATCACCGCCAACAGACTCTACGCCAAAGCCTCCGGCGTCATGCTGCTCATCGTACTGGCCATTTTCCTGCAGCATGCGCTGAGCGCATAGGCATCGGCTATCTCTTTTCACTCGCGACGCTCTATAGTCTCGCCCGTTTCGGCAATGTCACCCTGTGATGCGATACGGCGATGACGACATTTGTCACATGGGTCATCTACCGGGGCAAATCCTGCTCCTTTCCCAGCGTCATGCAAAAAAGCGCATGCCGGGCAAGTAAGGAGGGTTGGTGACACTGTTTAAAAATGATCCGATGTTGTGCACGATACCGGCGAAATTTTCAGACTATTTGATATACCCGTGGTCGATGAGCCAGTTGTAGATCGCCTTGGTCATGGGGCCGGCGGCTGACCCACCGTGGCCGCCGTGCTCGATGAGGATCGTCACGACATACTGCGGATGGCGGTAGGGTCCGTAGGTCGTCAGCCAGGCGTGGGAGCGGTGGTAGTAGGCGAGTTCATCCTCTTTCATGCGTTTTTTCTCCTCCTGGGGGATGCCGATGACCTGGGCCGTACCGGTTTTGCCAGCCACTTTGACCTTCGTTCCCTTGAGTGCCCAGTAGGCCGTTCCCTTGGGGTGGTTGCACACTTCGTACATGGCGCGTCGTATGATCGGAAGCGACCGCTTTTCACGGAGTGTGAGCACATCGGTGAGCACCGGCTTGAGTTTTCTGCCCGCCAGGGACTCGACCAGATAGGGTTTTGGCAGTTTTCCGGTGGCCAAAAGTGCGGTGTAGCGGGCTATCTGCATCGGTGTCACGAGGACATATCCCTGCCCGATAGCGGCGTTGAGCGTTTCACCCATGTACCATGGCTGGCCGTATTTGCTCATTTTCCACATCTTGTCGGGTATGACGCCGATAAATTCGTTGGGCAGATCGATGCCGCTTTTTTCCCCAAGCCCCATTTTTCTCAATTCTCGGGCGATTTTGTTGATACCGGTCACCAGACTCCCCTTGTAGAAATAGACATCACAGCTCTCCCGGATCGCCTTGACCATGTCCGTCTTTCCGTGCCCGCTGCTCTTCCAGCAGCGGAATTTGTGCTTGACCGTTTTGCCCAGTTCGATGGCCCCGTTGCAGAAGAAAGTGGTGTAGGGAGAGACCTTTTTCGAGTCGATCAGCCCCAGGGCAACACCCGGCTTGATAACCGATCCAGGCGGATAGAGACCGTGGATCAGCTTGTTGGTGAAGGGATGGTTCAGGTTTTCGATGATCCGTTTCCACTCCTCTTTGCTGATACCGCTGACAAAATCGTTCGGATCGAATGCAGGATAGCTGCCCGCACTGAGAATGGCCCCATCGGTGCGCATGACAATGACGGCACCCGACTTTTTCTCCCTTTTGAACATTTCGGAGATGAACGCCTGTAGCTCCATGTCAAGATGGAGCGTGATGTCGGTATCCTCTTTCGGCGGCACCGTCTTAAGTACATCGATCTGTTCGTTGAAGGCGCTCACTTTCACCTTTTTGTATCCGGGTCTGCCCTCCAGAAATCTGTTGTAGTATTTTTCAAGACCGCTTTTTCCGGCGATCATGGTCAGTTTCACCATTTCGTCACCGGCCATCTCTTTTTGGTTGGCTTTGCCCACATAGCCGATGACATGTGCCGTCATATCGCCGTAGGGGTAGTAGCGTTTTGTCGTCGGTTCGATGGTGATATGCGGTTTTCTGGAGAGTTCCGTATAATGGGGAAGGACCTGCTCGTAGGGAAGGAATTTTACCATGACGATCGGATCGTGCCGGTAGGGGGAGTCGATGCGCCTGTAGCGCCTGAGCAGTTTTGTCCTGTTGACGTCGGGAAAATCTCTTTCGATATCTTTCAGGGCTTTGAGCAGTTCCGGAAGGCGTTTTTTGGATGCAAGATGAGCATCCACGAGAATTTTGAAACCGATTTTGTTGATGGCCAGCGGCTTGCCGTGCCGATCGAGAATCTCCCCCCTGACCGGTAGAATCCACTCTTTTTTGACAATATTCTGTTTGGCCAGGGATTCGTAGTAGGTGTTCGATTTGACGGTAAGCTGATAGATCCGTACCAAAAGGACCATCCAGACGATCGTGAAAAAGGCCAGAAGCAGTTTGATCTTCAAAACAGTATCACTCCCGCCAGATCCACAACGAAATAGTAAAGAAGTATCAGATCCGTTTCGACGACTTTCGTATGCATCAGGTGACCGTATCCCAGGAGGAAGACGAGATAGAGAAGATCGAAAAGAACGACACTCACAAGACGGATCGCCGTCCGCATACGCAGCAGATAGGTGATTTTAGGGTCAAAAAGCGCGAAAGTCACGAACATCACGGTCCAGATGCCGTAAAGGGGCAGGCCCCATACCGACTCCAGTATGACGGCATAGAGCATCCATACCGCCACCCAGAAATAGTCCTGCCGATCGAGCGCTTCCCTCCACTGCACATAGACAATGCCCGTCAAGGGCGGAAGTATCGGATAGACCGACTCCATCGAAGGATAAAGAAGCAGCAGTCCAAGCAGCGGCAGAAGCTGTGTCAGAGTTTTTTGATCAGCGATATTTCGTTGCACACGGGGAAATATTTGCATTTGATGCAGTCCGCCCAGATTTTGTGTTCGGGTATCGTCTCTTTCGGGATCTCTTTGAAACCGAGGCGTTCGAAAAAGGTTCCCATATATGTCAGGGCCAGCACTTCGCGAAGTCTCAGGCCTCTTCCCTCTTCGATCGCCCGCTCCACAAGCCCGGTGCCGATATTTCTGTGCCGGTGCCCCTCTTTGACAATGAGACTCCGTATCTCTCCCAGCCGCATCGAATGGATATGGAGCGCCACATACCCAACGATCTCGCCGCCAAAAGCCTCTTTTGCCACGATATAGGAGCGGATATTGGTCGCCAGTTCGTCGTCAGAGCGCGGAAGAATGATCCCCTCCTCCACCTCTTTCCTGACAATCTCCTGCATTTGCGGGATATCGGTCAACACAGGTTTTTCATAGATTACAGACACGGTTTTCCCTTGATGACGATATCGAAAATGAGCTGTTCCACTCTTTCGATACCCTGTTTTTTAAGATTGGATACCAAAATGGCACCGGGATGCTTGCCAAGTATCTTCCCTCTCTCTTTCTGATTCAGTTTGTCCGATTTTGTGAAAATTTCGATATAGCACTGATCGGGCCCGATGAACGATGCGATGTAGGATTTGACTTCCTCGTCGATCGGTACGTCAGGATGCCGTGCGTCTCTGAGATGGACAAAAAGACGGATCGTTCGGCGGTTTCGGATGAATTCGTTGAGGCTTTTCTGCCACGCATGCTTCATGCTCTTGGAGACTTTCGCATATCCGAATCCGGGCAGATCGACGAAATGGAGCCTGAATTTCTCCTGTGTCTCCTCTTCCTTGTAGACAATGTCGAAGTAGTTGATCAGACGTGTTTTCCCCGGTGTCGATGAGCTTTTGGCCAGATGTTTTCTGTGAGTCAGGGAGTTAAGAAGCGAGCTTTTCCCCACATTGCTGCGCCCGAGGAAAACCACCTCCCCGATCCCCTCCGCCGGAGCCTCTTCGATACGGCTGGCACTCGTGATGAAGGAGGCGTCAACGATCCTCGCCGCCATCGCGTTCCTCCACCTTGAAAATGAACTTCACCGGTTTGTCGCCCCCGCCCTCGACGCTCGCCCTGCCGCTCAGTTTCTCGACGACGACTTTCTCCCCTGTCACGGTTCTGTCGAGTCTGGGCTCTTTGAGCACGACACTGCCGTAGAGTTCGTAACGCTGCTCTTTGGGGAGGTAGACAAGTTTGTCGGCTTTGCCGGTGTAGAGCTGCCCCTCTTTCTTCATGTGGATGACGAAGGAAGCCTTTCCGATCGCTTCGTAGCGAAGGGGTTTTCGCTTCGCGTCGAAATAGACCACCACCTTCGACGCGTTGAGTTCGTCGGCACCCTTTTTCATCCGAACATGGCCGAGAAATTTCGCGACATGTTTCACATCGTCCGCTTCGAACCGGTCCGAGAGAATTTCCACCCGCTCCGCCGCCGCGAAAAGGACCGATACCGCCAGTAGAGTCATGACACTTTTTTTCAAATCAGATATCCTCTTCCGCTATCTTCGCATCTATCGATTCGGCCTTGATTTTACCACTTTTTTGGTAATAGTGGAGGTTTTTGCCGTGGATGACGCTGCTGCCGTAGGTGATGACGAAGGAAAAGCCCTGTGTCGTGTAGAGTTTTTTGTCGATGATATAGGTGAGTCTTTGCGTATCAAGAACCCAACCGCCCTCTTTTTCAAGATGGACATCTCCTCTTAGCTCGACCCTTCTGTTAAGAAAGAAGAGAGCTTTTTTCGCCCGGACCGACTCTTCACCCCTGGGTGCCAAACGGATCAGCTGCGCGTTGCTGACTTGCAACCGGTCCATGAATTTTTCCGCCTTTTCTCCGGTAAGATGACCGGTGACACCGTCGCCTGTAATCTCGTAACTTTCGAAATCGACAAATGCAATCTGCGGGATTCCCCGCTTCTCGATCCTGGCGACATGATAGGGCTCGAGAAAAAAGATCGCAGAAAAAGCGAGCGCGAAAAGCAGCAGAATAAAATCTCTGATCGTCAGGTCCAAAGTGCCAGATACTCCTCTTCAAGCCCCTCCTGCCGGATTAGCAGTTCGATCATCTCCCGGATCGCTCCCTCCCCGCCGTTTTTGCTCAGCACCACGTCGGCAATGTCGATGACATAATGGTTGGCATCGGCCGGAACAAAGGAGATGCCGCACGCTTTGAGCATTCTGTAATCATTCAGGTCATCCCCGATGACAGCCACTTCGCTGCATTCGATGCCCAGCTCTTCGCAGAGATTTTCGAGCATCGCGAGTTTGTCCTTGACATGCTGGTAGAAATGCCTGATTCCTAGCTCTTTCGCTCGGCGCTCCACGATTTTTGAGCTGCGCCCCGTGATAATGGCGGCGGCACGTCCAAGGCGAATCCAGTTGACGATAGCAAATCCGTCCTTCACGTTGAAGGCTTTGAGTTCGTCCCCCTTCTGCGTATAGACGATTTTACCATCGGTCATGCAGCCATCGACATCGAGAACGATCAGCTTGATCACAGCACCCCCTTCGTACTCGGGACACCCGCCTTGGCATTTTCAACCAGTGCCCTGCGAAGCGCCACGGCACACGCCTTGAAAGCCGCTTCGATGAGATGGTGACGGTTTTTCCCCCGTTGCTGTACCAGATGGAGTGTCAGACCGCTGTTGAAAGCGAAAGCCTTGAAGAACTCCTCGGCAAGCTCCACATCGAACTGCCCGACCTTTCCTTTCAGGTCGATCTCATAGACGAGATAGGGACGGTTGCTTAGATCGAGGGCACACTCCACCGCCGCTTCGTCCATCACGACGACACTGTTGCCGAACCGTTCCACATTCTGGATCGGATAGATCGCCTCGCTCAATGCCTCTCCCAGTACGATACCGACATCTTCGACCGTGTGATGGTCGTCGACATGGGTGTCCCCGCGACATTCGACACTCAGGTCGAACTGGGCGTGCTTGGCGAAACTCTCGAGCATATGGTCGAAAAATCCGACACCTGTCGCGATCTGCGAGACGCCGCTGCCCCCCGTATCGAGCACCAGGCGAATGGCTGTCTCTTTGGTTTTTCGTATTTTCTCTACTTTCACTCTCACCCCCTTATGATAAATGCACCGGGAATGCCCCAGGCTTTGATGAAATCTCTCGCTTCCGCTTCGCTTTTGAAACCAAGAAGCCAGACACGATAGAGCGGCTCTCCGTGGACGATGAACTTCCTGATCTCGGCATGGTAGCGTCCCTCGAAATTGTCGTATCGGTTCCGGTAGATTTCGGCTCCGCGGTAGTGCTTGAATGCTCCCACCTGCACGCCGAAACCGCTCAGGACCACCTCTTTTTTCACCCTTCGGCCCGCCTGTTTGGCCATCGAAGCGATAATATTGTCAAAGCCCAGAACCGTCAGACGGACCGGGGCCGTACCGGTTCTGTCGATACCCAGTTTTTTGGCTGCGGCATAGGAGAGATCGATGATGCGCCCCTTGACAAAAGGTCCCCTGTCGTTGATGCGCACGACGACCGATCTGCCGTTGCGCCTGTTTATGACCCGCACCATGGTGTTCATCGGAAGGGTCTTGTGAGCTGCCGTCATCTCGTACATATTGTAGGTTTCGCCATTGGATGTCTTCCCGCCGTGGAAATTGGGACCGTACCAGCTGGCCACACCCTCCTGCTGCCATCCGAGGGAGACTACCGTGGGATAGTAGGTCTTGCCGTTGATCGAGTAGGGACGCAGCGTCGCCCTGTGTACCGCCTGGGAGGAGCGCGGTTTCGATGGCCCATGGATGACGGGATATCCCAGTGTGCCGTGTCCGCTGCATCCAGCCATGACAAGAGCCAACAGTATGCCGGCCACACACTTTTTAGTTCGGGATAACAAGTTTGTCGCCTATATGGATGATATTGTCTTTCAGATCGTTCCGTGCTTTGATCGTCGCCACTTTGACACCGAAACGCTTCGCGATCTTGTATATTGAATCCCCTTTTTTCACCCTGTAATGGTGCAGCGATCCGCGAGGAACCGGGATGATGAGCTCCTGTTTCGGATAGATCACCGCCTTCTTTATCCGGTTGAAGGCGATGATCATCTTGTAGGAGATGCCGTAACGGTGTGCGATGCGGCTCAGGCTCTCCCCTTTTTTGACTGTATGGACCAAAAACATGTTCTTCTGTTTGCCCGGTCTGTAGGCTTTTTTGAAAGCGGCCATCCTGTTTTGCGGAATGTTGATGCTTGCACCCGCCACAGGCGGTGTGAATCCGTAATTGAATTGAGGGTTGAGCGTTTTAAGATCCGCCGTCGGCATTCCGATCTGGGAGGCGATATGTTCCAGTGTTTCGCCGCCGCTCACTTTGACGCGGACAAGTCTCTCGCCATCGGTGTGTCTGAAAAGTTTCAGTTCCGATTCGGTGAAACAGAGTTCCGCATTGTTGGCCACAAGGGCCAGCGAGACGATTTTTCGCAGATAGTTTCGGCTCTCTTTGGGCAGGTATTTTTTCTTCTCGTCCATCAGAACATGCAGCTCATCGGAGCCCGCCTTCTTTATGGCCCGCAGCACACGACCCTCTCCGCAGTTGTAAGCGAATGCCGCCAGATACCATTTGCCGAACCGGCGATGAAGGTCTTTGAGATACCTGACAGCCGCTTCCGTCGACCGGACGGGATCTTTCCGCTCGTCGATATAGCGGTCGATCTTCAGTCCGTAAAGTTTCGCCGTCTCGGGGATGAACTGCCACAATCCCGCCGCTTTCGCACGGGAAAGGGCGTGGGCATCGAAATGGGACTCCGCCATCGCCATGTAGAGAAAGACCTGGGGAATGCCACTCTCGTCGATCATCTTCTGAAGGGTCGGAATATAGATGCGTCCCCGTTTGAGCATCCGCAGAAAATGGTCGCGTTTGCGGGAGTTCATATCGTTTTTCAACTGCCTGAACAGCGGATCGTAGAGAAAGGATGCATCGATGTCGAGACTTTTGAGTACAGTGCTCTCGTCGTTGTACTGCGGTTCGTTGACCGCGGTAAGCGACGCATGCAGCAGGCCCAGCGACAAAAGAAGAAGCGATACGGCTTTTTTCACGGAGACTCCCAAAACGTTTTGAAAAAGTACGAGATTATACCATCTGCAACGTGGCAAACGGTTTAAACAGCCGCTGCGCGTTCCGGGTCGTCAGCGACTCCACCTCGGCGACGTCCATTTCAAGTATATCGGCTATTTTTTCGACGATGTAGAGCGTATAGGCGGGTTCGTTACGCTTTCCCCTGCGGGGATGGGGCGCCAGATAGGGGGCGTCTGTTTCCACGACGATCCGATCCGGCGGGATTTTCGGAAGCACGTGGGGAAGTTTTTTCGCGTTTTTGAAAGTCACGACGCCACCGATGCCGTAATAGAAGCCGTGACCGGCCAGCTTCAGAAGCTGTTCGTCTGCATTGTAGCAGTGAAGCACGCCGCCCACCTCTTTGGCATGATGGTCGATCAGCATCTGCATCGAATCACTGCCGGCGTCGCGGATATGGACGATCAGCGGCTTGCCCACCCGCTTCGCCAGTTCAATCTGGGCGCCGAAGACTCTCTTTTGTGCAGCGATCTCTTCGTGTCTTTGGCCTGTATCCTCGGGAAGCCGGTAATAATCGAGTCCGCACTCCCCGACGGCGATGCACTTCTCATCCTGCAGGTGCTCGAGCAGCAGCGCTTCGTCATATTCATTAATATCATAGGGATGGACGCCTGCGGCGTAGTACACTTCCGGATAGGTATGGGCGATTTTTCTTGCTTTCGCCAGTGTCTTGGGCTCGGCGCCGGGTATCAAAAATCCCCGTACCCCGTGCGCTTTCGCCCGCTCGATCACCGCATCGAGATCGTCGTCAAACCGCGTATCGTCCAGATGGCAGTGGGTGTCGATAATCATTTCGCAAACTCCCCGAGAAGATTCTGTGCCAACGCCCGCGCCTCCTTCATCCCCTTTTCTCCCGCGATCATCCGCGAAATCTCTTCCACCCGTTCGTTTTTGTCGAGAACCTTCGCCACACTTTTGCTCTCCTCTTTTTTGATCAGAATATGCTCTCTCGCGGCCGCACTCAGGTGGGGTTGATGGGAGATCGCCACAATCTGGTAGTTTTTCGAAAGGGTTTTGAGCAGTCTGGCGATGGCGATCGATTCGTCGCCGCTGACATTGGCGTCGATCTCGTCGATGAGCAAAATCCCCTCTCCTCCGGCAAGTTCGCTCTTGCACAGCAGAAGCGCGAGGCGTATCCTGTTGAATTCGCCGCCGCTGAGGGTTTGGATGGATGAGCCCTGCAAATCGATATCGACGGCGTCGATGCCAAGCCTGTCCAGCGGTTTTTCCGACAGCTTGAAACCCAAGGAAGGCATCCGCAGTTGCGCGAGGTAGCCGTTGATGAAATGTTCCACTTTCTGAGCCGCTTCCCTGCGGGTGTAACTGATGTTCTCCGCCTCCTTCCGCAGGGCAAGATGCAGCGTTTCGACTTCGGTTTCGAGCTCTTCGAGCTCATGGTCGATGTTGCGGTAGTATTCAAGATCACGTATCTTTTCGTCCCGGTAGGCGAGCGCCTCCTCAATCGAACCGTAACGCCGTTTGAGCTCGGCCAACGCCTCGATGCGGTTTAGAATCTGCTCCACGTCGATCTCCTGCAACTCGTCGAGCATCTCCTCGGCCCGCTCGAACTCGTTGCGGAGCATGTTCATCGCTTCGTTGAAGAGCACAAGCCCGTCGCTTTCGATCATCGTCAAAGCTTCGGTCACGGCATCCTCCGCATCAAAAACTTTCGATGCCCGTGCGATCGCCTCGCCGATTTTCTCTTTTTTCGAGAGTTTTCGCTTGATCGTCATCAGCTCTTCGTCCTCTCCCACACGGGGCGCTGTCTCGTCGATTTTTGCGATCTCGAATTCGGCAAATTCGATCATCTCCTTGATGCGGTTCTCATCGGATCGCATCTTTTCGAGCCTGTGGCTCTTTTTCATGTAGTCGTCGTAGAGATTCCTGAAAGTCTCCAGCCTTTCGCCATAGCCCGAATCTTCCACCATGGCCATGGCATCGAGCAGTTCCAGCAGCAGTTCGGAGGAGAGCTCGTTGTTGCTCCGTTGGGAAATATGGCGCACCAAAGGCTGCATGAGCTCCTTCAGACGCTTTTTCGAAATGGTGAGGTCGTTGAGGAAAAAGCGTATTTTTCCCTTCTTGACAGCTCTTAGCGTCATCTCCGCTTCGCCGTTTTCGAAACTGCCGAGATCAAGAAGAACGCTCGTGCTTACGACAACTTCCGAAAGCTCCGCCTGCACATCGGCCAGTCCGAAAAGCGCCAGAAGCGACTGCATGAACACCGATTTTCCGGCGCCGCTTGGCCCCGTGATGGCGATCAGCCCCGGCTCGAAGGAGATATCAAGCGTCTTAAATCCCAGAAGATTTTTGGCATAGAAGCGTTCGATCATCGCATCTGACCCCAGGAGAGTTTTTCACGGAGCACGTCGAAATAGTTGCGTTCCACCCGGTGGATGAGCCGCGCCCCGATCGAAGCTTTGCGTACCAGCAGCGTATCATCGGGACCGAAGTCGTACTGCTCCTGACCGTCGATGATCACCAGCGACTGCTTGTCCGGCGTTTTGATCTCGATTTCGAAATTGGCCGGAATGACGAGAGGGCGCTGGGTCAGAGAGTGGGGGCAGATCGGCGTCAGGATGAAGGCATCGGTCAGAGGAAAGGTCACAGGCCCGCCGGCAGCGAGATTGTACGCCGTGGAGCCGGTCGGCGTCGAAATGATAAGCCCGTCTCCGTAGTAGGTGTTGAACCATTTGTTGTCGATATAGGCATCGACTTTCACCATCTTCGAAATGGAAGGACGGCTGATGACGATATCGTTGAAGGAGAAGAAGTGTTCCGAGCCGTGAGAGTTTTTGAGCACTCCTTCGATCATCATGCGCTCGTCGATCCGGTATTCATACTTGTAGAGTTTCTCGACGAATTTCTCCACTTCCGAAGGATTGATGTCCGCCAGAAAGCCGAGCGTTCCCGCATTGATCCCCAGTATCGGTTTGTGATAGCGGTAACTCCGGCGCGCCAGAGAGATGAGCGTGCCGTCTCCGCCGATGCAGACGAGTATGTCGCTCTTTTCGCACATTGTGGAAAAATCCTGCCCGAGCATCCCTAAAATGCCGGCGCTGATCGTATCGAGAATGATTTCGGCGCCATGTTTTTCAAAAGCGTTTTTGACACGGAAAAAGAGCTCTTTGAGTTCGGGGGTCGAGGGTCGCAGAACGACACCGACCCGCCGGATCTGAATTTTTTCTTGCACGGCAAACCTTTGGACGACGAACGAACCGCTTCGGGCATCTTGGGGTCGTCTGTAATTCTGGTGATTATTCTATCAAAAATAAGTTTCTTTTCGCTATAATCGCGCCACTATATCCGGGGAGAGGCTTCCCCAAACGGGAGATTTGATTTGAGAACTCACTACTGTACCGATCTGAATGAAACCGACATCGGCAAACGCGTCGAACTTGCCGGCTGGGTCAACAGCTACCGTGACCACGGCGGTGTCATCTTTATCGACCTGCGCGACAAAACGGGGCTGATCCAGCTCGTCTGCGACCCCGCCGACAATGCCGAAGCCCACAAAACCGCTTCCCACGTCCGTGACGAATTCGTTCTCATCGCGAAAGGCACGGTGCGCCGACGGGGCGAGGGACTGGAAAACCCGCGTCTTGCAACGGGCCGGATCGAGGTGGTCGTAGACGAACTCGTGATCGAAAACCGAAGCGAGCCGATGCCGTTCACCCTCGGCGACCCCAACGTCGGCGAAGATATCCGACTTAAATACCGGTACCTCGATCTTCGTCAAAAAGAGATGTTCGAAACCTTCAGGATGCGCTCCAAAGCGGCCATCGCGGCACGAAATCTCCTCGATTCGCTCGGGTTTCTCGAAGTCGAAACCCCGATACTGACCAAGTCGACTCCCGAGGGCGCGCGCGACTATCTCGTGCCGAGCCGGGTCCACAACGGGGAGTTCTATGCCCTGCCCCAGTCTCCCCAGCTTTTCAAACAGCTGCTGATGGTGAGTGGTTTCGACCGCTATTTCCAGATCGCCAAATGTTTCCGCGACGAAGACCTGCGTGCCGACCGCCAGCCGGAGTTTACCCAGATCGACGTGGAGATGAGCTTCTGCACCCAGGAGGATGTGATGGCAGTGGCCGAGGAGTTGCTCAAAGCGATCTTCGAAGCCTGCGGACACGAAATCCAGACCCCTTTCAACCGCATCACCTATCACGAATCGATGGAGAAGTACGGCAACGACCGCCCCGACCTCCGCTTCGGTCTGCCGCTCGTCGATGTCATCGACCTTTTTGAAAAGTGTGAGAGTCCCATCTTCGCCGAAATCGCGCAGTACAAAAAGCTCAATCGCATCAAGGCACTGAAAGTGCCCGGCGGCGACACATTCTTCTCCCGAAAAATGATCAAGGAGCTCGAAAGTTTTGTCGGAAAATTCGGTGCCAAAGGCCTGGCCTACATCCAGGTCAAGGAGGAGGGTCTCAAAGGGCCCATTCTCAAATTCCTCGGCGACGAGGCGATCGAAACGATGAAATCCCGCCTCGACCTTCAGGTGGGCGACATCGTCTTCTTCGGTGCCGGCGACAGAAAGACGGTCTGGGACTACATGGGGCGCCTGCGCACGGAAGTGGCCCATCGCATGGGAATGATCGACGAAAACCGTTTCGAATTCGTCTGGGTCGTCGATTTCCCGATGTTCGAACTCGAAGAGGGGGAGCTTCACCTCAAAGCGCTGCACCACCCGTTCACGATGCCAAAAAACATCGACGAAGAGGATATCGAGGCGATCGATTCCATCGCCTACGACGTGGTTTTGAACGGTGTCGAACTCGGTGGCGGTTCCATCCGTATCCATAAACTTGATATTCAGCAAAAAGTGTTTAAAATGCTGGGTATCGGCGAAGAGGAGGCGCAGGAGAAATTCGGTTTCCTCCTCGACGCACTCAAGTTCGGTGCCCCTCCGCACGGGGGATTCGCCATGGGTTTTGACCGCATCATGATGCTTCTTGGAAAAAAAGAGAGCATTCGCGACGTCATCGCCTTCCCGAAAACCCAGAGTGCGACCTGCCTCCTGACCCATGCGCCGAGTCCGGTGGACGATGCCCAGTTGAAAGAACTCGGTATCCGGATCAGGAAACAGCCGAAGACCGATGCGTCTGAGTGAAGCGAAAACCGGCGATCTCGTCAAAATCAGGGGATTTGAGGGAGGCTGCGACACGTTCAAGAGCCGCCTCGATGCCCTCGGCATCCGGATCGGCGACATCGTGGAGATCAAATCGAAAGCCTTTCTCGGCCCCATCGAGATCAAAAACGAAAATATCGATGTCGCGCTCTGCCGGGGCCAGGCAGAGAAGATCATCGTCAAACCCATCACACCAATCAAATTCAGGAGAACCTCATGAAAAAACTCTTTCTTATCATCGGCGCACCCGGAAGCGGAAAAACGACCGACGCGGAGATCATCGCCGCCAACAACCCCGACACCATCGCCCATTACTCCACCGGTGACCTGCTGCGTGCCGAAGTCGCCAGCGGCTCGGTCCTGGGTGCCACGATCGACAGCTATATCAGCAAAGGCAATCTCGTTCCCCTCGAAATCGTCATCGACACAATCGTCAGTGCCATCAAGCGAAGCGACAAGCCGGTCATCCTGATTGACGGATTCCCGCGGAGTGTCGAACAGATGAAGGCGCTCGACAAGATCCTGGCAGAAGAGCCCGACGTCAAACTCGAAGCGGTCATCGAAGTCGATGTCAGCGAAGAGGTCGCCAAAGAGCGCGTACTGGGACGCGCCCGGGGTGCTGACGACAACGAAGAGGTTTTCAAAAACCGCATGAAAGTCTACAGGGAACCGATCGAGGAGATTCGCAAATTCTACAAAGAAAAAGGGCTGCTTCACGTCATCAACGGCGAACGAAGCATCGAAGAGATCGTCGACGAGATGGAGAAGTTCATCAAGAGCAAAATATAGGAAACGGCTTTATGCCGTTTCTCTCAAAAGGCGTGCATGCATTTCTATCAAGTCATAATCGGCACCGAAATCCTCAACCGGCGCAGGCGTGACAAACATTTCGACTTTCTTACGGAAGAGCTCCTCAAACGGGGTGAAACCCTCTATGCCTCTTTCATCCTCGAAGATGACCGCTCTTTGATCGCCAAAGCGTTCGAGCTTGTCAAAAGCGATCCCGAAAGTGTCATGTTCAGCTTCGGCGGCATCGGGTCGACACCCGACGATCTGACGCGACAGATCGCCGCGGATGTTTTCACTAGCAGCCCTCTTGAAGTTCACGAAGAGGCGAAACGGCGTATCCTCGATCAGTTCGGCAAGGACGCGTTCCCCCATCGCATCCACATGGCGGAGCTTCCAAGGGGGGCGAATCTCCTTGACAATCCCGTCAACAACGTCCCAGGATTCAGTCTCGAGAGCCGTTTCTTCTTCGTGCCGGGGTTTCCCAAAATGGCCCACCCGATGATCCGCCAGGCACTCGAGAGACTCCTGCCCGATGCAAAGCCTATGGTGCGCAGAACCTTCACGGCCCTGGTCAGCGAAAACGATCTGATAGAGATGATGCAGAAGGTTCCGGACGACGTAACGCTCTCTTCCCTCCCCGCATTCTGCGGCAGCAGACGTATCGCTGTCATCAGTCTCAGCGGAAAGGACGGCGGAAAAATCGACTCATGGTACAAAAAGTTCATAGAGTTCATGAACGAAAAAGGGATCGGGTGGATCGAAGGGGACCGGCACAATGACCTTGACATATGCCGTACTCAGGCTTGAGCTTCCTTTTGCCGAATCGAAGAAAGGACGCCGTGCCGTTCTCAACTCCATCAAGGAGCGGCTCGCGCGGATGAACTGCTCCGTACTCGATCTCTCCGGAGAGTATCCCAAAGAGGGGGAAATCGGCATCGCCTTTCTCTCCCCCGACGAACAGCAGGCGAGGCAGAAGATCGAAAAGATCGAGGCGATGCTCGAGAGCCGCTACCCCGACATCCATGCCGAAATAACCTACGAATCGCTCTAGAGCCTGTCGGGAGTCAGCTCCACCTCTTCGAGGAAATGGCGCAGGCGCACCGTCTCATCCTTCGTGAGATGATCGCCGTGGGGGAGGTTCAGGACAAATTCCCTCTCCCGGTAGAAGAGTTTCACTTTGTGTTTCTTGGTCGTTTCGACCTGCATACCGTAGTGTTCCAATGCCGAAACCAGTTTTTTGACATCGATATTGGAAGAGATGGGATGTTCGAACACCTTTTCGATTTTGGCTTTGTGTCTGTGGCTCATGATTTTTTCCTTTCGCTATTCAAGATTGTGGGTGGTGTGCCATCCAGATTCCGGCCAGTGCGGCCAGCAGAACGACGATATAAAGAGCGTTGCCCCACACGCCATACTTCGCCGGCTCCATTCCCCGCTCCTTTTCCAGCATGCCCATGACGATGCCGATGGCCGCCGTGATAAAAGAGAGCATCACGTATCCGTAGAGCGGATAGAAAAAGTATCGGACAACGGGGTGGAGATTGTCGGTGGCATGGAGCAGGTAGCCGGCCAGGGCGACCAGGGCGGCTGCAACGTTGAAAAAGAGTATCTTGGCACCATTGCTACGAAACATTCAGAACCTCCTTTTCGATAAACTTCGCAACCGCATCTTCATCGTTCGTCCAGGGCAGAATGATGTCGGCGGCGGCTTTGACTTCCTCGATGGCATTGGCGACGGCGATTTTCCGACCGGCCGCGGCGAAAAGCCCCAGATCGTTGTGGCTGTCACCGAAGACCGTCGTATGGGCCCTGTCCACCCCTTCCATCGCCTCCAGTCGAGTCAGGGCGTGGGCTTTGTCCCCTTCGGCATGCAACACGGTCATGAACCAGCAGTCGATGTAGGGATCTTTGGAGCGTTTGATCTCGATCTCATCTGCGAATTTCTCTTTCAGAACACTCTGCAGGTACGCCGTCACTTCGCCGTTTTCGAGAAAGACGATTTTGAGATTTCTCTCCATCGCCCGCAGCGGATCGGCATCGACGAGACGGCGGTCGTTGTGAAAGGTTTCAAGAAGTTCTTTGAGATAGCGGTTTCTCTTTTTCGGATAGACAAATCGTTCGGTATCATCCCTTTCCATGCCCACCAGCAGCGGATAGATTCCTGCCGCTTTGTGTGCCGTGGCGATGATATCGTCGGCAAGCTCCCTCTCCAGGGCGCTCACATGAAGAATCTTCCCGTCCGAAGAGGCGATCACGACGCCATCTAGAAGTATCAGCGGCTCTTCGAGACGAAGCCCTTTGAGAAGTTTCATGACGCCGGTGTAACTGCGGGCCGTGGCGACCGAGAGCTTCGCTCCCCGCTTAACGGATGCGTTCCATACGCGGCGGCTGTAGTCGGAGATGCTCAGGTCGCTGCGCAGAAAAGTTTTGTCAAGATCGGTCAGGTAGAAGTGTTGCATCTTTTCTCTCCTTCACCGATATTACAACCCGTATCCGGATGGACTCGGCGGTTTTTCTGCCTCGCTGGTTTTTTCAAATCGCGCATTTTTGCAATATCCGGTCGTAATCCCATAATCTCTTTCATTTTATATCGATGCGGAATTTTAGCATACTCCGCTTACATTTTTTGATTTGATTTTCAATCACATTGCGCTAAAATTTTTCGTCAGTCACTAATTTCTTCAGGAGAAAAAAATGGATATTGAAAAAATCGGAAGCGGTGAATGCCCCGACAAGGTGCATGCGCTGATCGAAATTCCCTACGGTTCGAACATCAAATACGAACTCGACAAAGAGAGTGGCGCCGTCGTCGTGGACCGCGTCCTCTACTCCGCCATGTTCTATCCGGCCAACTACGGATTCGTGCCCAACACACTGGCGGACGACGGCGATCCCATCGATATTCTGGTACTCAACGACTACCCGGTCCAGGCCGGGTCCGTGATCAAATGCCGGCTTATCGGCGTGTTGATCATGGAAGACGAGGCGGGCATGGACGAAAAACTTCTGGCCGTACCGGTAACGAAAATCGATCCGACCTACGATTCGATCCAAAGCTACGAGGATCTTCCCAAAGCTACGCTCAACAAGATCAAAAACTTCTTCGAAACCTACAAGATGCTTGAGCCCAACAAATGGGTCAAAGTGAAAGATTTCAAAGGCAAGGAAGAGGCGACGCGCCTTCTTGAAGCCTCCATCAAGAACTACAAATAGAAAAGTACGGCTTCGGGATACCCCCGGAGCGCCTACTCACCCTTTCGCTGACGAGAGGGCACGAATACCAGAACTCTCTCTTTACCGCCTGAAAAGAGAAGCATTCCATCTTTCATTTCGTACCGGTCCACCTGGAGCAAGCGTTTTTTGAATGCGGTTTCGCCACGCATGTCGACACACGCCATCTGCGTCGAGGGATCCATCGTAAAGCGTATGTTTTTCCCCCTCATTTCATAGGTCCCGCTCAGCCCGTTGCATCCGGCAAAACCCTGATACCGTCCCTTTTCAAGCAGAATCCACGCCCTTTGGGGCACCTTCATGCGATGGTTGCCGAAGCTCATCAACCGCCATTTGCGCCCTTCGATGACGAAGGCCGTTTCCTTTTTGACTTGCGAAGGTGGCCGCGGTTGTGTGGCACATCCGGAGAAATAGATGAAAGCCACCCCCGCCAGAACGATCTTTTTCAGCATTATCGACCCCCGTTTTTGTGATAGATGTAACTTTCAATCCCGTTGGCGATACCTTCTGCCAGCAGTTTCTGGTAATAGGGGTTGAAAATTCTGCGGGCTTCCGTCGGATTCGTGATATACCCTATCTCGATCAGTACCGCCGGCATCTGCGCGCCGACAAGTACCCAAAACGGCCCTTTTCGCACCCCGTTGTCGACCACATGTCTGTATTTCTTTCTCAAGGATGTGAGCATCTGTCTCTGCAGGTCGATGGCCAGTTTGTTGGATTCGATAATCTTTTCCCTGTTGAGCATGCTAAGCACCGCATCCTTCGTGTAGCGGTCGATGTTTTTGACCTCGGCACTGTTTTCGATCGCGGCCACCCGTTTGGCACGTTCGGTTCTCGCCGGCGAGAGGTAATAGGTTTCGATCCCCCTGTTTTTCAGGTAATTGCGCTTTCTGGCGGCCGCATTGGCGTGGATCGAAATGAAGAAGTCGGCCTGTTTCCTGTTGGCCATCCGCGTGCGTTTTTTGAGCGGAATGAAAATATCCTTTTCCCGTGTGAGAAAGACATTGAACCCCCGTTTTTGCAACACTTTCTTGAGCCGTTTCGCGACCGCAAGGACGGCGTCCTTTTCCTTTCTCCGCTGATAGCCCACCGCTCCGCCGTCTTTACCTCCATGCCCGGGGTCGATCACGACTCGGTACTTTCTGAGTGTGGCGTTGTAAGAATTGTTTGAAGGAGGTTCGGAGGTTTTCGAAAGGATCTTCTTTTTCGGTTTGCCGCTCTCTTTTTTCGATGGAACCCGCTTTTGGATACTTTTTTTTCGCTTTTTAAAGTCCGGCAGAGAGATTTTCATCACCTTTCCCGTCACGGTGAATTCCGGCCTGTAGGATTTCGTCGTTTCGATAACGAGACGAACTCTCTTGGGATCGTACTGGGCGATGCGGATCTCTTTGAATCCCTCGCCTCGGATTCGTTTGATCGCATAGGGAAGACGGACACGGTAGATATCGAAAACGTAGAGGATCGATTTTTTGCGTTTGAGTACGAACTCTCTGATCCTCTTTTTTCCGATCGTATCGGAAAAACGGAGTGTCAACGTTTTGCCTCGCACTTTCGATTCGGCCAGAGTGAGAGTTTTTGTCTCTTTTTCGCCGGAAGTCTCGGGCGATCGGGCTTTTGGGCTTTTTTTTCCTTTCGCCTCCCGATCTTTTCGGGCGGCCGGCTCAATCGCCGCCAGTGCGTTTTGGTACCGAGTCGGATCGAGTCCGAGTCTTTTCGAGGCTTTGATGAGCCCTTTGAGCGCAGCGGCCTGAAGTGCTCTGTCCCCTTCCAGAAGTCCTTTCATGTAGAGGGACTGGTAGTCGTGGTACCCTTTCCAGACGGTCGATTTCGTACTCGCCTCGATCGCCTTGCGCGCCGTTTCGAGCCGGTCCGCATAGCCGGCGGCAAAAAGAGAGAGGGTACCGAAAAGTACCAGAAGAAGCAGCGCTCTTTTTATGGTCTACTCTCCGTACACCAGTTTTTGCATCAACTCTTTGACACTGATCAGTTCGTTCAGGCGGTATCCATTGGCACCGGAAAAGAAGAGCCCCAGCTCTTTGTCACCCATGTAGGCGTCACTCAGGCGGTCGGCGATGCAGTAGCCCACCTGCTTCGCCTCGACACCGCGTTTGCACGGCGCGACGCAGTTGCTGATGCATTTGATGGCGGGCCCTTCCCGCCTGTCGACAAGATTGATGAGATTGGTTCGAACGCCCCGTGCCGGATAACCGACCGGTGATTTGAGCAGCAGAATATCCTCTTTTTTGGCGTTGAGGAGCACCTCTTTGAAATTCTGGTGGGCATCGCACTCGTGGGTCCCGATGAAACGGGTACCCATCTGGACACCGGCCGCGCCCAGTTCGATGCAGCGGACAATGTCGTTTTTGTCCCAGATGCCTCCGGCTGCAAAGACAGGTATTCCACCCCACCTTTCCGCCTCTTCGACGACAGGGCCGATAAGATTTTCCAGTTGATACTCCTCCATCAGGCACTGCTCGTAGGTGAAGCCCTGATGCCCGCCGCTCAAAGGCCCTTCCAGAATCACCGCGTCGGGGATTTTGCCGTAACGCTTCTCCCACCGTCGGCATATCAGACGCAGCGCTTTGGGGGAAGAGACGATGGGTACCAGCGCCACATCGGGATAGTCGGCCGTGAATTCGGGCATATTGGTCGGAAGCCCCGCCCCGGTGATGATGATGTCCGCACCCGCCGCACAGGCATCTTCCACGACCCGTCCGTAATCGTTGATGGCGTAGAGCACGTTGCATGCCAACGGTGCGTCCGCGCATATTTTCCGTGCGTTTTCGAAAATTTTGAAAAGCGCTTTTTTCGAATAGAAGTTGTCGGTTTCGAGAGGACGGTCCGAAACGAGTTTGTCGGCGTAGGCCTTGTTGTTGTAATAGCCCGTCCCGACACTGCTGATGACACCGAGGCCGCCCTCCAGACTTACATGGCCGGCGAGCTGGTCCCAGCTGATCCCGACCCCCATGCCGCCCTGGATAATCGGGTATTTCAGCCTGTATTTTCCGATTTTGACAGGTTTGAGCTCCACTACTTCACCTTCACTTTCGCAAATTTCTTTTTTCCTACCTGAAGTATATAATCTCCCGCCTCCAATTGCAAGTCTTTGTCGGTCACTTTCTGCTGGTCGATGCGCACGGCTCCCGCTTGAAGATCGCGTCTGGCCTGGGAGGTCGACGGCTCCAACTTCGCCTCGACCAGCGCCTTGGCGATCCAGATGGGTCCTTCAATCTCATGTTCGGGCATGTCGGTCGGCAGATTCTTCTGTTTGAAAACCTTGTTGAACTCTTCGCATGCCGCCAGGGCCGCCTCTTTGTCGTGGAATCGCTCGACGATCTCTTCGGCCAGCATCTCTTTGGCCCGTTTTGGATGGAGCTTTCCGGCGGCGACATCCTCTTTCATCCGTGCGATCTCTTTCAAGGATCGCCCGCTCAGCAGTTCATAGTAGCGCCACATCAATTCGTCGCTGATGCTCATCACTTTGGCGAACATCGTGTTGGGATCTTCCGCCACGCCGATGAAGTTGCCCAGCGATTTGCTCATCTTCTGCACGCCGTCGAGACCCTCGAGGATCGGCATCATCATAACCACCTGCTCCTTGCCCACGCCGTAGGCCCGCTGCAGGTGGCGTCCCATCAGTAGGTTGAACTTCTGATCGGTTCCTCCGATCTCGATATCGCTTTTTAGCACCACGCTGTCGTACCCCTGAAAGAGAGGATAGAAAAATTCATAGAGGGAGATGTCCTGTCCGCTTCGGAACCGTTTTTCGAAATCGTCGCGCTCGAGCATCCGGGCGACGGTCCGCTTGGACGCGAGCTCGATCATCTCGTAGCTGGTCAGTTTCCCGAGCCACTCGCTGTTGAAGACCACGATCGTCTTTTCGGGATCCAGAATTTTGAATACCTGCGCTTCGTAGCTTTTCGCATTTTCTCGGACCTCTTCCTGTGTCAGTTTTTTGCGGGTCTGGCTCTTTCCCGTCGGATCGCCGATCATTCCGGTGAAATCGCCGATCAGAAACTGGACGATCCCGCCGTACTTCTGGAATGTCGCCAATTTTTGCAGAAGCACCGTGTGGCCCAGGTGAAGGTCGGGAGCCGTGGGGTCGAACCCCGCTTTGACATAATAGGGTTCGCCCGTCTCATAGTAGCGTTTGAGCAGGTTCTCGATCTGCTCGTCCGTAATGATTTCGGCAGCGCCGCGTCTGATTTCGTTCAAAGCTTCTTCTATCATATCGTTCCTTATGGTAATTGTTTGTAGGCGTCGGTCAGGTTGACCATTTCGATCACTTTGAAACGCCTCTCCAAAAGTGTTTTGAGACGATTCCTGTCGTACTCCCTGCTCTCGACGACCAGTTCGCACAGATTGCTCTGGGCCATTCCGTCGCCCAGTTTGATCGAAATGACATTCGTATCGATCTTCGCCAGGAAAGCGAGTAGTTTGGCCAGAGCCCCTTTTTCGTCTTTCAGTGTCACCAGGATGCGATAGCGCATCATTTTGCTTTCGCTCCACTCCACGAACAGCATCGCCGTATGTTTCTGGATCCAGCTGTAGGCCTTTTCGCAGAATTTGTGATGAACGATCGCCTTGTTCCCGAATCGGAAAGCGACGATCGGATCGTTTCTTTTGGGATGGCAGCAGTAGTCGAATTCGACACTGTTGACGCTCTCGGTGGCATGAATGACGAAATTTTCGAATTTGTACCGTTTGATCCTTTTGGGCGGCAGCTGGAAAATCGTAGGCAGGATCGACTTCTCTTTGCGGCTTTCGACAAATTTGTGAAGCACCTCTTTATAGAATTTCAAATCACGCGCCACCAGATAGATCTGATCCTCCAGCGACTGCTGCTTTATCCACTCCTCCACTTCGTAAGGCAGGAGATTGAGCGTGGCCATCAGGATATTGACGGCGCTCATGCGATCGATCTGTTTGCGCCGCTTGTTGCATCGCGTCCGCATGTGGCTTTTGGCCCGGGATGTTTTGACTGCATCGATCCAGGTACAGTGGTAGATTGGATGATCCGCCGTGATGATTCTGACAAGATCCCCGTTTTTAAGCTCCGTCAGTAGCGATGCCGCCCGTTTGTTGACCAGCGCCGATGTGGCGGTCTCGCCGACTTGTGTGTGAACCGCGTAGGCGAAGTCCAGCACCGTCGCGCCCCTCGGCAGTGAAATCTGGTCCCCCGCAGGGGTGAAGACACTGATATCCTCACTGTAAAGATCGTTTTTGACAAGTTCGTAGAACTCTTCGATCGACTCGTTCTGATACTGGAGATTTTTCAACCACTCCACATTGACGGAGATATCCTCCTCCATCTTGTATTTCCAGTGGGCCGCGATGCCGAATTCGGCTTTCTTGTGCATTTCGTAGGTTCGAATCTGCGCTTCGATGATCGAGGTGTCGTCAAAAACCGTCGTATGGAGGGTCTGATAGCCGTTCTCCTTGGGGAGGGCCACATAATCTTTGAAACGCGCGATCAGCGGTTTGAAATGCAGATGAAGTGTCCCCAGCGAACGGTAACAGTCGATCGGCCTCTCGACCAGAATCCGCACCGCAAGCAGATCGAGAATCTCGTCGATCGATATTCCTTTGCGCTGCATTTTCAGATAGATCGAGTAGTAGTGTTTGACACGGCCGAATATCTCGAAGCTGTCCGCCTTGAAACCGCTGCGCACCATCTGGGTTTTGACCTTCGAGATGAAAGTGTTGAGTTTTATCTGGAAATCCTGGCTGTGCGACGTGATGAAAGCGTCGATCTTCGCATACTCTTTGGGAAAGAGGTAGTAGAAGCTCAAGTCCTCGAGTCTGTTTTTCAGTGCGGAGATACCGAGGCGGTGGGCGATGGGAGCATAGACCACCAGTGTCTCCTCGGCGATACGATGCTGTTTCTCCTTCGAAAGAGCATCAAGCGTGAGCATGTTGTGCAGACGGTCGCAGAGTTTGATGATCAAAACCCGCACATCTTCGATCGAACAGATGAGCATTTTCCGGAAACTGAGAGCGGAGGTCACCAGTTTTTCGTCGGATGAGGAAGGGATCAGTTCCGATTCGCGTATCTCGACGATCTTCGTCAATCCCTCGACGAGATAGGAGACATCTTCGCCGAACCGGAACTTGATATCCTCGATCGTATAGGGGGTATCCTCGACAACATCGTGCAGAAGGGCCGTCACCACCATCGTCTCGTCGGAACTGACCGTCGCGGTGATCGCGGCGACAATGATCGGATGGATGATGTAGGGCTCGCCGCTTTTTCTCTTCTGATCGATATGCGCCTCTTTGGCGAATTCGAGGGCTTCCCTGATACGGTCGGTCGGTTCCACCGTATCCCAGAAAATCTCTTCCGCCACGTCGACCGTTTTGATCGTGCGAACGATATTGACAAGGGGCTCGAGGGCCGGATTCATTCGGGTCCCTAGCTCTGCTGCATACCCTCTATCTTGACAAGGCCTTCGGCGATCTCTGTGATGGCGATATCCGAAAACTTGTGTTTTTTCGGATCCATGTTGACCAGCGGTTCCGCACCCGCCGCCAATTCGTTGGCTCGCTTGGAGACGGCAGCTGAAAGAAGGTATCGGTTGAAGTTGGCTTTTTCAAGGGCTTTCGCCGCTACTTTTTCGAGTCTCATGGTATCTTTGCTCCTAAAAAATTATTTGACGGATGTTATTTGACGATCGAACATTTTTCGTAATCGCCCTGCATAATGGCAAGAAGATTGCCTTTTTTGAACATGTCGCACACGACGATAGGCAGTCTGTTCTCTTTCGCCAGGGCGATCGATGTGTCGTCCATCACCCGGATATTGTCCGCCAGTGCCTCGTCGTAGGTGAGTTCCGGCAGTTTCTTCGCATCGGGATATTTGGCGGGGTCCTTGTCGTAGACACCGTCTACCTTGGTCGCCTTGACGATCATGTCCGCACCGATCTCTATCGCGCGGAGTGTCGCCGCCGTGTCGGTCGTGAAGAAGGGATTGCCCGTGCCCGCCGCGAAGATGACGATGCGCCCTTTTTCCAGGTGGCGTATCGCACGGCGGACGATGAACGTTTCACAGATCTGCTCCATCTTGATGGCGCTCTGGACCCGTACGCGAAGTCCCAGATACTCGAGAGCCTCCTGCATCGCCACGGCATTGATGACTGTTGCGAGCATTCCCATATAATCGCCGCTCGTGCGCTTGATGATGCCGTCTTTGGCTGCCGTCACGCCGCGGATGATATTGCCTCCGCCGATCACCACACCCACTTCGATGCCGCTGTCCGCGAGCTGTTTGATCTCTTCGGCGATGAATTTCAGAATCGATGTATCAACGCCGTAGCCGCTCTCACCCGACAGAGCTTCCCCGGAAAACTTCACCAGTACCCGCTGTTTCGCCATCTGCACGCTCCTTTTAAAAGTGGTTGGATTTTATCCAAAAGATGCTTTAAAAAAGATATAAAAGAAAGTTTAAGGAATCGTCAACGCAGGCGTATCAGTTCGAGCGGATTGATATGCCGATTCTTCTGCGTCACTTCGAACATCAGCTCATTTTCGACCCGTCCGATCACATAGCCTCTTTTTATCTTTTTTCCTTCGCGGATCGTCGGGGCGATTTTATCCATCTTCGCATAGATCGTATGAAGGCTGTTTCTGTGTTCGATGATCACGACATTGCCGAGCATCGGCGTCTCCTTGGCGAAGACGACACGGCCGTTGAGCACGTTCTTGACCTTGGCATGCTTCTGATAGGGCTGCAGAGTGATCGACTCGTTGAAAATTTTGATCTTGTAGATTGGATCGGTATAGGGTCCGAACTTTTTGACCACTTTCGCTTTTCCGACGGGCGAGAAGGTCTTTCGTCCGCGGTATCGGCCGATGGCGTGTTTCTGGTAGGAGGAGCCGATGGTCCTGACATGAAGTCTGTCGCCACTGGCGATGGCATGGGTAGTGTTGTCAAGGCGGCGTTTTTTCTCTTTTTCAATCGCCCTCTTCTTCAGGATATTGAGTGCCGCGAGGGTCCTGCGAAGATCGCTCTCCTCTTTCTGGAGCTTCTCGAGACGCCTCTGATACTCCTTCTTCTCCTTCTCAAGGCTCGCCATCAGTTTTTTCCGCCGCTCCTTCTCCCTGGCGGCACGCTCTTTTTTCTTCTTCAGCCGTTCGATCATGTTGCGGATACGCTTCGCCTCTTTCGAAAGAGCTTCACTCACTTTGAGTGTTTCAAGGTATGCCTTCTGCATCGATTTGAGCCGTTCGTTGTCCGATTTGATCAAAGCTGTCAGCAGCTCCGATTCGACTACATCGTCGGGTGACTGGATACCCCGCTCCTTTTTGATCTCTTCGAGAATGTAGCGGTTGGCGAGCAGATCGATGAGTTGTCTCTCCTGCTCCGCTTTTTTCCTGTTTAGCACCGTGCTGTTGTTTTCGATTTCTAGAAGTCTTTTCTCCCCCTCGGAAAGAAGAATGGAGTTGACGGCGATCTCTTTGTCCGAGAGGGTGATGATTAGATCGAGCTGTTTGAGTTTTTTCTGGTTCGCTTCGATCTGCCGGGCTATTTTCGCCAGTTTGCGGTCCATCTTGGCGTAACTGCTTTTTGTGCTGGCAAGCTTCTGCTTCGAACTTCTGATTTTTTTGTCGATCGAAGCGGCATGGAAAGGGAGAACAAGGAGGAGTGTGACGGCGATCCACTTCAGAAATCTCATACCCATCGAGGCTACAGCTCCTCCCTGAAGCGGACGACGACCCATGTGGCACAAAAAAGTGCGATCCCGAATCCCGCCGAAGCGAGATAGAGAACATCGTCGTAATGGAAAAGGAGGGCGCCGTTGATCCCCATCTCCGCAAGAGCCTCTTTGACCCTCGGTTCGGAAATCAGGTAGAGCATCCCCGAGAGAGCCAGCAGCACGGCGATCAGGGCGTCGACGAAAGCCAGGCGGAAGAGCACGCCGCTTCGAAGCCACACCGGCGCTCCGAAAAGTGCCATGATCTGCATTCTCTCCTTGTGTTCGAGCTGCCAGATGAGCATCTGTTTCATCACCAGCAGAAAACTGATCAATCCCAGCATGGCACCGAAGATGTAAAAGTTGCTCTTCATAAACAGCAGCATGGCATAGAGACGGTCGTGGACCTTTTCGAAAATCTGTACCCGCTTGATTCCCTTGATATTGAGCAGGTCGCGCCGGAGTTTGTCGAGGCTTTTCTTGTCGGGGTAGCGCACCAGTTTCAGGGTATAGAAAGCCGGTACGATCGTCTGGAGTTTCTTCAGATTCTCTTCGCTGATCTTCTTTCTGATATGCATCAGCACACTCTTCGAATCGACCGGCTCCACGGTTTTGACGAGCGGATTGGCCCCTTTGATGCTTTCGGGATCGAGACTCTTTTCGGCCACCACTATCACCGTATACTGCTCCTGCAGGCGCGTTTCGTAATCTTTGATGATTCTGTCGAAAATCAGCATGTACTCGATGGCGAAAAGTATCGCAAAAAGCGGCAGAATAAGGCCCAGATGATTTCTAACGAATGTCATAGATCACTCCGTTTTCGATCAAAAGGTGCCGATAGTCCGCATTGATCATTTCGGGTATATGGTGCGTGACGATGACGACTGTCGTCTCGAGCTCCTCGTTCGCACGTTCCAGCAGCTCCCAGACCACCTGGGAGGAGTAGTCGTCGAGATTGCCGGTCGGTTCGTCGGCGAGAATCAAGAAAGGGTTGTGGGCCAGCGCTCTCGCCATCGCCACCCTCTGCTGTTCCCCGCCGCTGAGCTCCATCGGATACTTGTCCGACTTGTGGGAGAGTTTGACGTGGTTGAGAAGCTTGACGGCCTGCGCCCGGCAGACATCTTTCGGAAAACCGGCGATAATGAGCGGAAGCATCACGTTTTTTTCAACGGTCCACTCTTTGATGAGTTTGTAGTCCTGGAAAACGATGCCGATATGCCGCCGAAGTTTATAGAGTTTCGAGCCGGAGATCGAACGCATGTCGATCCCTCCCACGTTCAGCTCGCCATCTGTAATCTCCATCGCGCCGTACATGGAACGAAGAAGAGTCGATTTTCCGCTGCCGCTGGCACCTGTTATGAAGACGAACTGGTTCGTCTCCACCCGAAACGTCGCGTTTTTGATGACCGGTTCGTGCCTCGGATAGGCCAGTTTCAGCCCTTTGGCTTCGATCACATTCCGCATAGCCATTCCTTGAGCGTCCGGTGGGCGTCGAGATTGGTCTGCGTCGCCACCGGATCATGGGGATAGTAGGTCACGCTTTTGTGTTGTATCAGCAGATATTTGTGTTCCGGCCGATCGAAACTTCCCAAAGATACCCGTATGAGCCCTTCGGTATCGCTGATGGCATAGAAGCGCTCGACATGGACGAAAAAATTTTCGTCGATCACCGCTTTTTCCGGTTTCCTCCCATAAAGTCTCTTCAAAGCCGGAGCGCAGGGAAACGAAAAGTCGGCATCGATCTTTCTCTCCTCGGAAAACTCGAGCGATTCGACACGTATTTCGTAGATATCTTTTTGGTGGCGCAGCCACCGCTCTTCGTACTTGCTGCGTACAGCCGCTTCGCCGTTTTTCTCCAACGCAAGCTTTACGCGTTTGGGCCGCGTGAAAACATCCATGGCATACCGAAAGTAGTTCTCGCTGTCGGTGCGGAGTTCCAGCGTGCCGCCCGGTTTCAAGACCCGCATCGCTTCGGCCAGGAAGGTGTCCGATATGACGCGACGGTGGGGTTTTTTGTCCCATGGAACCGGAAAATGGACGAAAATGCGCTCGATGCGGTTGCTCGGCAACAGTTCCATAAAGAGTCGTGCATCGTAGTCGATCACCCAGACATTCTCCAGTTTCTGCAGATCGATGCGGCGCATCACCTGTTCGAGGGAAGGACGGTGGATTTCAAGCCCGATCAGGTGGACATCGGGACGGGATGCGGCCTGATGGAGCAGATGCCGTCCGCTTCCAAAGCCTATCTCGATCCATATCGGCTTGTCGGGAAGCTCTTCGGGTCTGAAATCGGCTATCTCTTTGAGGGAGGGAAGAGGCTCTTTCAATTTCGCCTCGTCAAGATTCGATATGTTGGAGTAGAGAATTTTCGGCTTCGCTTCGACGAGATAGGCCTGAAGCGCCTTTTTGATCAGGGCGTTGGGCGAAGGCCTGGAAATTTTCTCCGACTTTATCAGAACCGAATCTCCTTTCGGTTTGACCTGCAGCAAAAAAGGGATGCCGCCCACCTCGGCACCCAGCAGACCTTCTCCCGGATGCTCGATGTTTTCGGCATACCACTCAATCCTCACGTTGCCGCTTCTAATGGGAAGAACGGAAGCATCGAATGCATCTATCCGAATATGGGGCATACAGCGACGTTACTTCTCTTCTGTCTCGATATAGAGCTCCACCGGTTTCGAAGGCTCCGATTCGATGCCGTTCCTGTCGATAGCGACGACACGGTAGCTGTACTTGATACCCGGGGACATCGATTTGTCAACGAATTTCGTCCCGTAGATGTTCGTAAAGATCTTCTCTTTTTTGCTCAACCCCTCCCAGTGGGTTCGGATGACATTGTATTTCTCGGCCCGGTTATCGATCGGTGTCCATGTGATGATCGCCTGGTTGAAGGCGATTTTGGCGGCCGTGATCGACGGCGGCGAGGGCTTCGCGAGTGTGGAACCGATGACGGGAGCCTCCGGCATGGGGCTTTCCAGGCCATCTTTGTCCACCGCCGTCACTTTGTAATAATAGACCTTTCCGTCTTCGGGAACACGGTCTTCGAAACTCGTTCCCTCCGTTTTTGCCCGGTAGCTGTAGAATCCGATCTGAAACGGAGCCCGGTAGATTTTGTAGTAGACCACGTCCGGCGTGGGGCTGGGCTTCCATTCGAGATGGATCGTTTTGGGAAGGTCGTGCGATGCAGAAAGATGGCCGGGCATCTGCGGAAGCGGTTTGGTGATCGCTTTCACAGGTGCGCTCGGCTCCGATACGAGACCGTTGCAGAGTTTGACCCGGACGCGGTACATATAGACCTCGCCCTCTCCGAGTCTTTTGTCCATGTATTCGGCACTGAGGCGGTTTTTGATCTCAGCCTGTACTTTCCACTCATCCGGTTTCGTCACCGAAGCCCGCTCGACGATGTAGCCGACGACCCGCAAGTCCTGATGGGGTCGCCAGATGAGCTTGATGCGGTGGGGGAGGTCCGTAATGGCCCTCACGAAGCTGACGGAGTGGATCATCGGGGCCGTTTTTACCTGGACGGGCGCCGATTGTCTCGATTCGTACCCCTCTTTGTCGTAGGTCGACATCTGATAAACATACTGCGATCCCGGCCGGAGTTTCTGGTCGACGTAGTGGGTGCTGTAGCGGTCGTTGATTTTGGCGACACGCTTCAGCTTTTTCTCTTGGCTGTCGGGATCCAGGCGGTAGAGATAGTACCCCTCGATATTCATCGAAGGCACCATCTGCCACTCGATCCCCACAGCGGTCATGCTGCTGATGGTGCGGATGGAGGTGACTTTGGGGAGGTTCTCTTTGATCTGTGCCTTACCCGTCGGAACGATCACCCCCTTCGTGGAACATCCGGTCGCAATGATCGCCAAAGCGCCGTAGAAAACTGCACGGATCCAAAATTTCATCTAATCTCTCCTTTTCGAAACAGTTCTCAAGTCTCTCCCACATATCCTTCGGTATCGGTGCTGTGAACTGCATCGTTTTTCCGGTGGCGGGATGGTCAAGATAGAGAATGTATGCATGTAGCAAAATACGTTGGATTATATTGTTTTTGCTCTTAAAGCCGTATAAACTATCCCCGACGATATGCCGGTTCAGTGACGCCAGATGCACACGTATCTGATGGGTACGGCCCGTATAGAGTTTCGCACCGACCAGTTCGTATCGGCTTTTTTCATCCATCAGCAGCTTTTCAAAACGTGTCCTGGCGGGTTTTCCGCCGGAAACGACGCCCATTTTAAGACGATTGGCGGGGTTCCTTCCGATCGGCCCTTCCACGATGCCCGAGGCTTTAAGAGGCAGATCCACGAGGGCCACATAGTAGCGCCCCATCGTTTTCTCCTGTAGCTGCCGCGAAAGCCTTTCATGGGCAGTGTTGTTTTTCGCCACGACCATTGCGCCGCTGGTTTCCTTGTCGAGCCTGTGAACGATGCCGTGCCGCTCTTCGCCGCTGATCGTCGAAAGGTTGACCCCCCGGGCTTTGAGCCAATCCACCAGCGTCGGCTCCCTGACGCTCGGTGCCGGATGCACCACGAGACCCGAAGGCTTGTTGATTACGAGAATATGCTCGTCCTCGTAGATAATAGGCACCTCGAAATCGACGGAGGCGGCGACATAGTCGGGCTCTTCGGGAATCGTGTAGCGGACGACTTGACCGGAAGATACCCGGTAGCCCGCCTTTTTGACAATCTTTCCGTCGATTTCGACAAACCCTCGTTTGATCAGCCTTTCGATCTGGTTGCGTGACCCCCCGATACGGCTGTGCAGAAATCGGTCGAGACGCTGGCTGGTCTCGACGGTCAGACTTTTCGTTAAACTCTCTTTTTTCATTGGTTGGGTACAATTTCCTGAAACGATTGGGAGTGCAGATTTTTATTATGAAACACCGATTGATGTTCGACAGGCGCATTCTAACACATTTCGATTTTTTCCTGCTGCTGCTTATTTTACCACTCCTCGTCATCTCTCTGATTCTGGTCAAAGAGATCAGCCCCGCCCTTTTCAGAAAGGAGATTTTCTATATCGGGCTCGGTTTTGTCATCTTCTTTCTCTTTTTCCTGATCCCGTGGCGCTCGATACGCTGGCTGATCCCGTTCTTCTACTGGACGACGATCCTGCTGCTGTTGAGCGTCGATTTTTTCGGGGTGACGAAACTAGGTGCCCAGCGCTGGCTTCAGATTCCCCTCATCGGTTTGACCATCCAGCCTTCCGAACTCTTCAAACCCGCTTTTTTGCTGATGCTGGGCCATCTCATCCAGGAAAACCCACCGCCGCCGGACGGGTACCGGCTCAGGGAGTTTCTCAAATTCTCTCTTTATATTTTGCTGCCCTTTTTGCTGATCGCCAAAGAGCCAGACCTGGGTACGGCCATGGTACTGCTCATCATCGGGTACGGGGTGCTCTTCCTCGTGGGCGTCCACTGGAAAATCTGGGCCGGCATCGCCATCACATTGGCCGTGGCGGCCCCCTTTCTCTACTCCAATCTGCACGACTACCAGAAAAAACGGATTCACGACTTTCTCTCCGAAAAGCCGAGCTACCATGTCCAGCAGTCGATCATCGCCATCGGGTCGGGAGGGATGACCGGGAAGCCGAAAGAGGAAGCGACCCAGACGCAGCTCAAATTTCTCCCCATCGCGTCAAGCGACTTCATATTCGCCTATTACGTGGAACGGTTCGGTTTCGCGGGAGCTGCGATACTCATCCTCATCTACGCGATGCTCATTTTGCATATACTGAGTCTGGGCATGCATGCCAGAGGCGACTATTTCATCCAGGTGATGGCCTACGGCATCGCTTTTCTTCTTTTTGTCTACACCAGTGTCAACATTCTCATGACCATCGGTCTGGCCCCCGTCGTCGGCGTACCTCTTCCCCTTCTGAGCCACGGCGGCAGCAGCTTCATCAACTTCATGGTCCTCTTCGGCATTTTGGAAAATTTTATTGCTTTTCGCTTCAAATTTCTGTATAATTCCGGCTCCAAAGTTACCTTTCTTTAAGGGTGACCTTCAGGGCCAATAGCTCAGTTGGTTAGAGCATCCGGCTCATAACCGGATGGTCCCAGGTTCGAGTCCTGGTTGGCCCACCACCTTCCCTCTTTCTCCGATTTTTCCTATAATTGATTTTATGAAACCATCCGTTGCCTATATGACCGATCCGATCTATCTGCTTCATGACACGGGCCCGTGGCATCCCGAATCGCCCGAACGCCTCAAAGCCATAGAGCGCCGTGTCGCACCACTGAGAGAGCGTCTGACGACGCTCTCCCCCATCGCCGTCAGCGAAAAACTGATCGCTTCGGTCCATTCGTTGGAACACATCGAAACGGTCAGAGCCCACTGCGAGTCGCTGGAACCCATCGATGCCGACACAATCTGCTCCGCCCATTCGTGGGAGGCGGCGCTGAAGGCGGCGGGAGCAGGCATTGTCGCGGTCGACGCCTTGCACCAAGGCACGGCCCATCGTGTTTTCTGTGCCGTCCGTCCTCCGGGCCATCACGCCACCATCGAACGTTCCATGGGATTTTGTCTTTTCAACAATGTGGCCATCGCCGCACGCTATGCCCAGACAAAGGGTTTCAAAAAAGTTGCCATTGTCGATTTCGATGTCCACCACGGCAACGGTACGCAGGATATCTTCTATGATGACGGCACCGTCTTGTACTTTTCGACGCACCAGTCGCCGGCCTATCCGGGAACGGGCTCGGCCGATGAGAGGGGTGTGGGCGAAGGCTTGGGTGCCACTTTCAATTTCCCTTTTCCTCCGGGCAGCGGCGACAGCGAACTCGTTGCCCTCTACGAAGAGAGGCTCGCCCCGATTCTCGAGGAGTTTTCACCCGACATCCTGCTGGTATCGGCGGGATACGACCTGCACGAGGCAGACCCGCTTGCGCAGCTTGAAGTGACCACGGAGGGTGTTCGGCGTATCGTGCGGGCCATCCTGAAAAGCTCCGAGATACCCAAAATTTTCATGCTCGAAGGCGGCTACGACACCCACGCTCTTGCAGAGTGCGTCGCCGTGACGATCGAAGAGATGTTACAATAACCGATAGAACAGAATCTCCTTATGCAGTTTGCGTTGCCATCCGTTTGCCGATGGACAGAGGGAATGCGGAGCGAAAAGTTTCGACGCAGCCAAAGCGGGGTCAATGGCGGGGATGAGAGCGTATGCCGCGTAAGGTCTGTAAAAAAATCCGTGAGTGGACGGAGCACGCAAAGGAGAATCATGGAGTATCTGGGCCAGTATGTTTTATGGTGGCACTGGATTGTACTGGGCATCCTTCTCATCGCTGCAGAAATTCTCATTCCCAGTTTTGTCGTCATCTGGTTCGGCATCGCCGCTCTTGTCGTCGGGGGGTTAGACTTCTTTTTCCAGACCAGCTTCACCCAGGAGCTTTTTTTGTGGACCGGAATTTCCGCAACGCTGCTGGCGATCTATTTTCTCTTTTTCAAAAAGAGTGAAACAGTCCCGAATGTCGGTCAGTCGGAAGGAGAATACGCCGACATTCCCGGCGTCGTCATCGAGGTCCTTGACGAAGGACGTTACCGGGCGCGTTTCGATCTTCCGGTACTGGGCGACCGTGTCTGGATTGTCGAAGCCGAAAATGGCGAAGTCCTCAAAGAGGGAGACCGCGTCCTGGTAGACCGTGTCTACGGGCAGATTATCAAAGTCAGAAAGGAGGGCACATGAACATGACTCTCACC
The DNA here is from genome assembly GCF_016593255.1 of Hydrogenimonas urashimensis. Classification (NCBI taxonomy): domain Bacteria; kingdom Pseudomonadati; phylum Campylobacterota; class Epsilonproteobacteria; order Campylobacterales; family Hydrogenimonadaceae; genus Hydrogenimonas; species Hydrogenimonas urashimensis. The sequence goes on from NZ_AP023212.1 coordinate 569,663, forward strand.
CCCGGATTCTCCATCGCTTTCGTACTCCTCGTCGCCGTTATCGTCATTCTAATCAAAGGTATCCGTATCGTTCCGCAGGGAGAGGAGTGGGTCGTGGAACGGCTCGGAAAGTTCCACAAACTTCTCAAACCGGGTCTTAACATCATTCTCCCTTTCATCGATACGATCCGATCGAAAATGACAACGCGCGACATTATTCTCGACGTCACCAAACAGGAGGTGATCACAAAGGACAATGCGGTCATCATCGCCAACGCCGTCGCCTTCATCAAAATCACCGATCCCGCCAAAGCCATGTATGGCGTCGAAAACTACAAACTGGCCATTCAGAATCTCATTATGACGACGCTGCGCTCGATCATCGGAGAAATGAAGCTTGACGAGGCGCTCTCCAACCGTGAAACGATCAAGGCCAAACTCAAAGAGCAGATTGTCGACGATGTGGCCGACTGGGGAATCACGGTCAAAACCGTCGAAATCCAGGATATCACACCGAGTCCTTCCATGCAGCAGGCGATGGAGCAGCAGGCAGCCGCCGAACGGGAGAGACGTGCCATCGAAACACTGGCCGAGGGAAAGAAAAACGCGATGATCCTCGAAGCCGACGGCAAGCTGGAAGCGGCCAAGCGGGAAGCGGAAGCGCAAATCAAGCTGGCCGAAGCTTCGGCGGAAGCGATCAGCCAGATATCATCTTCCATCGAAGGACAGGCCACCGGTGCGATGTTTCTGCTTGGCGACCGCTACATCGATGCCCTGAAGAAACTTTCCGAATCCGACAACAGCAAATTCGTCGTCTATCCGGCGGATCTTCAGGAGAGTATCAAAGGGTTGTTGGGCAAGATTCGGCAGTAGAGGGGGCCGCCGCAGCGGCACAGCCCCGGATATTCAAAGGGTGTATCAGAGGGCAGAGGCGTCGATGCTTTTCGATTCGATCTCGGCGCGTTCGACCTTGCTCGTTTTGTTGAGTGTGTTGTCTCTGTATTTGAGATAAAGATCACCACCGGCGAAACTTTTCGTACATTTGATAATGATGTCGCGATCGCCCATTCTTTTAAGACGTATCTGTTCAGTCGCATACTCCGGCTTTTCAAACTTGCCGTATTTCTTTTCCATGATCAGAACGAGCACATCCATATTGTTCTGGCACTCTTCCATCGTCGTAAAATATCCGATGCCCCAGATTTCACGAATCTTTTGGCTAAGCGGTGTAATCATGACGTAATATTTCTGGAAATATTTCACTTTTTTGGGCGGAACGACCTCGTAGAGCATATCGCCCGTTCCTGTTTCCTGGCTCGTTTCCGCCTTGTTCTTGTCGAATGTATCACCCAGCTTCAGACCAAACCCCCCGCTTATCTCCTGTGCCAACAGCAAAAGCGCCGACAGCAAAAACAGAGCTGCATACTTTTTCAATTCTCTCTCCTCCTCTTTTTTTTCGGATTATACCGTGATTTACTGACCCTACATTTAAAACGCTATCCCCTCTTTTTCTTCCTTTCAATCAGTACATCCGTTTTGGAACGGAGCCTGCGGGGTGTTTTGAATTTTTCGAGACGTTTCATATAGGGATCGTTCTCAAATTCACCGCCCTTTTTCATCTGCTTTTTTTCCTTTTTCTTTCTTTCTCTCACTCCCAGTTTGAAAATCGACCAGACGATAAGGAGTGAAAAAAAGAGAACGGCCGTCCATTTCATCAGAAGGTAGTGGCTGATATCACCGGTATGCTTTGTCATGACGGAATACGCCGCCATGTCCTGATAGACCGCATCGGCCACATAGATGCCGACAATTCCGATCAGTATGAAAAGAAGATAGCGAAGGTTTCTTTTAAGAAAGAGGCTCAGCGCCGCCCATTTGAGATAATGATACATCCGCCTTCCTAGAACCAGCTGATTCCCAGAAGAGCCAGCAGCGCGACGAGCCCTTTCGTCTTGTACTCACCAACCAGCTTGTCCTCTTCGTCGGCAATGATGATTTCCAATTCTTCATCGGAGAGTGTATCGATATCGACCCTGTTCTCCACAAGCCTCGCCCGCGTCCGCATGATCGCTTTTTCACGCAACCGCAGATAAAATTTCTCCTTCGTCTTACGGGGCAGATACTTCATTTTTTGTAGAATCAAATCTTTCATGCCTCTATTTTAGCATAACGCGTTGGGTCGAAATTTCTTCATCTCTTCGCTTCGATGCGTCGTTTCGAGGATGCTGAAGTCTCAAGCCATTGAGCATCCTGACTGAAACCCCGGGCGCTGTAACGACATTTTGGAAACATAAAAAACGGCTCACCCGGAAGGAAAATACGTTGCAGGCGGAATAGTTTCAACAGGGAGCGCAAGGGAGATTTCATCGAAGATATCGGACAAAAAAAGAAAAAAAGAGCAGATATTCCGACTATTTGGGCTTTTTGAGAGTATGGCGAAAGGTCTTTATCGCGTTCTTCTAGGTCGCCAAAGGGGCAATACCCGCACCTAGGAAACTTTACCGTTATTTTCTTTTTGACAAAAACGGTCGGTGTTTGGAGGCATTTTTCTTTTTTCGGGCAGAGACGATGCCGCTGCCATAGAACTGCTCTTCCTCCCTTTGGCCGTTTTTTGCATCTTTGATTGGCATGATTTTCAATTTGATCGTACCGTTTGCATAACATTCGTATCCGACCACTTCCATATCCTCCTCCTTTTTTCGTTTCGACACAAGAATAGCCACAATCCTGTCTGTCGAAATTCGCACAAGCGTGTGCGTCCTGGGGCAAGCGGGTATTGCATACGAGAGGTTGGAGGCCACATGTTATGTTTTCGCCTATGAACCCAAACTATTCATGGCTCTTTGACACAACACCTATATAATACCATTTTTTCCTGCGGATATCTGTCAGCCAGATAACACTTCAGAGAGTCGCCATTCTCCCCAAATCGGTTTTCCCAAGCAGGTGCAGTGTTTCGTCGAATTCATAGACGATCGGTTTTGCGGTGGGTATCTCCACTTTGACGATCTGCATGGGTGTCAAATGCTCGATCGCCATGACAAGGGCTCGCAGCGAATTGCCGTGTGCACTCACCAGGACCGTTTTGCCAAGAGCCAGTTGCGGCGCGATCCTTTCGACAAAATAGTTGAGTGTACGCTTGCGGGTATCTTTCAGCGATTCGCCGCGAGGCAGAAGCTGCGGATCGATTTTCCGATACTTCGGATCACTCTCCGCAAGACGCGGATCACCCTCCTTCAACGGCGGCGGCGGGGTGTCATAACCCCGTCTAACGGCGAGGAATCTCTCCTCTCCCACCTCTTTTTTTATCTCCTCTTTGTTGTGCCGCTGCCAGGCACCGTAATGACGTTCATTGAGTTTCCAGTGTTTGATGCAATCGATATGTTCCCATGCCATCTCCTTCATGACGATCTGAGCCGTATGGATAGCCCGCCTGAGCCACGAAGCAAAACAGATATCCGGATAGAGCCGGTACCGTTTCAGAATTTCACCGGCCTCCCGTGCCTCGGCAAGACCCCGTTCGCTCAGATCGATATCGGTCCAGCCGGTGAAGAGATTCTCCCGGTTATAAAGGCTCTCTCCGTGACGCAGCAGGATCATTTTTCCCATGAGAGGCACACTTTCGAAATGGGGATGTAGAACTTCCGCAGATAATCTTTCATCATGCGCCGGCCGCTGAATGCGGGGGCGATGCTTTTGATCGAAGCTTTCATCCGGCCGATCCATTCTGCAGGGTAGTGGTGCTCGTCGATCGAGTAATAGAGAGGAACGATCTCTTTTTCGATGATGTCGTACAGGACAGAAGCATCGGCCGCATCATCGGAGATGTCACCGCCGAACGCCCAGCCGTTTTCGCCGTTGTAGCCTTCGGGCCACCACCCGTCGAGTACCGAGCAGTGCAGCGTTCCGTTGATCGCCGCTTTCATGCCACTGGTGCCGCATGCCTCCATCGGAACGAGCGGATTGTTGAGCCAGACATCGCAGCCGCGCACCAGGTATTTGGCGACATTTTCGCCGTAATCCTCGACAAAGGCGATACGCCCTCTAAACCGCGGATCCTGAGCCACCTTGAATATGCGCTGGATGATCTGTTTGCCGGGCGTATCGGCCGGATGGGCCTTCCCGGCGAAAATGATCTGAACCGGCCGGGCGAAATTGTCGATGATTTTCTCCAGACGATCCAGGTCGTGCAGAATCAGGTCGGGACGTTTGTATTCCGTCATGCGCCGTGCGAAACCTATCGTCAGAACATCGGGATCGAGCATCACCCCTTCGGCCATCGCCACGACCGGATCGATACCCTCGTCGGACCATTTGCGGCGCACCCGCTCGCGGATAAAATTGACCATTCGTACTTTGTAGGTGTAGTGCAGGCGCCAGATCGTCTCGTCGTCGATTTCATCTATCCGCGACCATAGATCGCGGTTGTCCTGCATGTTGAGCCAGTTTTCTCCCAGTACGTGGTCCAGCTCTTCTGTCAGTTCATCCCCCAGCCATGTCGAGAGGTGCACCCCGTTGGTCACGTAGTCGATCGGTACGTGTTGGGCACTTTCGCGGTCGAATACGTTTTTCCATATGCGTCTTGTCACGTCGCAGTGCTTTTTGCTGACGGCATTGCGGTGATTGCACATCTTCAGGCCGAATACCGTCATGTTGAAACCCGATCCCGTGGCATCGGGATTGATGCCAAAATCCATGAAACGCTCCCTGTCCATCCCAAGGCGTTTCCAGTAATCCTCGAAATAGTGGCTCATCATATCGAAGCTGTAGACATCCGTAGCGGCCTGCAGGGGTGTATGGGTCGTGAACACGGAAGTCTCTCTCACCTTCTCTATCGCATCGTCGAGTGAGAATCCCTCGTTTTCGATAAAACTCCGTACCCGTTCGAAAAGAGCGAAGGCAGGATGTCCTTCGTTCAGATGGAGGATGCTGTATTCGATGCCCAGCTTTTCAAGTACACGGTACCCCCCGATGCCCAGCACGATCTGCTGGCGAAGCCGTTGGTTCATGTCCGGCGTATAGAGATGCGACGAAATCTGGCGGTCCCAGGGATCGTTCTGTTTTATATCGGTATCGAGCAGATAGAGTCTCACCCGTCCCACATTGACTTTCCAGACAGATGTATAGACCGGCGGGTCGATAAAGGGTACCTGGATCGTGAAATGGTTGCCATCTTTGTCGAGTACCCGTTCAATGGGTGCCCTGTCCTTGTCGATCGTCTCGTTGGCACCGTTTTGCCATCCGTCGCTTCCGATGATCTGGCGTACATATCCTTCCGGATACATGAAACCGATACCCACCATCGGCAATCCCATATCGCTCGACTCTTTCAAAATGTCACCGGCCAGGAAGCCGAGCCCGCCCGAATAGATGGGCAGCGAATGGTGTAGACCGTATTCGGCGCAGAAGTAGGCGATGGGCAGAGGCTCCTCTTTGCTGTAGACTGTCGTGTCGTCCATATACTGCCTGAAAAGCGCATAGACATAACGGTATTCACGCATGAAACCTTCGTTTTGAACCAGTGCCTGCAGCCGTTTTTGGGAGAGTTTTTTCAAAAGTTCGATCGGATTCTGACCGCTCTCTTTCCACAGATAGGGATTGATGAGTCTGAAAAGATTTTTTCCAGGCGGATTCCATGTCCACCAGAGGTTGAGTGCGATTTCGCCGAGTCCCGCTATCTCCCCGGGCAGCTCGGGAATGGCAATATTGGCGGAAGGATCACGTCCCGGCATCTCTATTTCCAGTAATAAAGCGCGTTGGATTGCAGCAGATCTTCTATTTCAAGCAATCGGTTGTACTTGGCGAGTCTCTCGCTGCGGGATGCCGATCCGGTTTTCAGATGGCCGCTTCCCATCGCCACGGCGAAATCCGCCAGGAAGGTATCGGACGTTTCGCCCGACCGGTGCGAAAGAAAGGCACGCCACCCGTTTTCAAGACAGAGGCGCACCGCATCGACCGTTTCGGTAACCGTACCGATCTGATTGAGTTTGATCAGCGAGGCATTTGCCGCATGTTCCCGAATGCCGCGGCGAATGAATTTTGTATTGGTAACGAAAATATCGTCGCCGACGACTTCGATTTTGTCACCAAGCTCTTTCGTAAACTTTTCAAACCCTTCCCAATCCTCTTCGGCCAGCGGGTCTTCCCAAAGAACGATCGGATACTTTTCGACCCACCGTTTGGCAAGATCGATCATTTCGTCACTCGACAAAATGCCGCCACCCGACCACTTCAGATCGTATTGTCCTTTTTTGTCCACGACGAAAGATGTCGCGGCACTGTCGATGGCGATGGAGATATCGACACCCGGTTCGTAACCCGCTTTTTCGATCGCTTCGATGATCAGATCCATCGCCTCTTCGTTGCTTCCGAGATTGGGGGCGAATCCGCCTTCGTCCCCCACCGCTGTCGCATACCCCCTGGCTTCGAGTATCTTTTTGAGTGTATGGAACGTTTCGGCCACGTACCGCAGTCCTTCGGAAAAGGTGGGTGCACCGAGCGGCACCGCCATGAATTCCTGAAAATCGACACTGTTGTCGGCATGCTCACCGCCGTTGAGAATGTTCATACAAGGAACCGGGATTCTCCGCGCTTCCGAACCGCCGAGATAGCGGTAGAGTTCGGTTCCCTGACTTTCGGCCGCCGCCTTCGCGACCGCCATCGAGACACCGAGTATCGCGTTGGCGCCCAGGCGCGCTTTGTTTTCGGTTCCGTCGAGCTCGATCATGAGGCGATCGATCATTGCCTGCTCTGTGGCATCGAGCCCAACGACCTCCGGTGCGATGATTTCATTGACGTTTTTGCACGCCTGCAGCACCCCCTTGCCGTTGTAGCGGTCAGGATCGCCGTCGCGCAGCTCCACCGCCTCAAACTCGCCCGTACTGGCCCCTGATGGCACCGATGCGCTCGCTTTCGTGCCATCTTCAAGCGTAACGAATACGCGAACCGTGGGGTTTCCCCGTGAATCCAGAATTTCGATCGCTCTGAGCGATGCAATGTTGCTTTTCGACATAATCGGCTCCTTTTTAGAATAAAATTCCTCTCAAAGATTATAGCGTTTCGCCAGTTCCTCCAACTTTTTCACGGCCAAATATCCGCGTTTGTAGAGAATGATTTCATCCTCTTTGAGTTTTCGCAGCTGCGCCGTTACGACAGAACGGACCGAGCCAATCATTTCGGCAAGAAGTTCATGGGAAAGATTATTGATGATTTTTACCGGATAATGATTTTCACCACTCTTTTTTTCCTTTTCCGTATGCCTGAGAATCAGCTTGGCAAGCCTTGTTGCGGTATCGTCGAAAACGACGGTTTCGGCGAAAGATTCGAGATGTCGCATCAGTTTTCCGATATAGGGAAGAAAACGTTCATTCAGTTCGGGATAGGTTTCCAGCCAGTTGCGTGCCGTCGCCATAGGCACTCTCAGCATATAGGTATCCGATACGGCGACAGGCGAAGCGATATGTTTTTGGCCATCAAGAAGAGACAGAACATCGAACACATCCCCCTCTTTGAGAAGAAAGATGACGATGCTCCGGCCACTGTGGGGATCGGTCTGCATCAGTTTGACACGCCCCTGCACGACAATATTGAAGGTCTCGATACCTTCGTCGTTGTCGATATCCATCGACTTTTTCCAGAATGTCAAACGGCACGCCGAAACGATTTTGTCCAGTTCCTGAAAATCGAGACCACTGAAGAGTTCCGACTTGCCAAGGATATCGCATACCATTTCGTGAGTCATTCCGGCCATCCTTGAGAAATTTCGGAACGTAAGGAGCCCTCTTCTGTCGTTGTTTCAATCTCGAGAAGATTGCGGTAGGTGAACAGGAGAGTACTGAAATGGGCAAATCCGTTCTTCGCTTTTTCCATCGTCGCTTTCTCTATCATCGGCCTGGAAAAGAGTGCGTTGTACCGTTTCAAGCCCTCAAGTGCCGCACGGAAGCACTCTTCGTACACCATGCTTTTGCCGTCGAATCCGATCAGAACATTCGGGTCTGTGTCGTCTAACATGCCGATTTTTTCAAACTCTTTGCGCAAAACGCATCTAAGATGGTTGTCGATACATTCTATCATACTCTCGGCAAAATCGTTTACAGTCTCTCTTTTTTCGATATCGTTTCCTTCCAGATTTTCATGCAGTCTGACGAGGATATCGAAGCAAAAACCTTCCTCGACACGGCCGTGTTCAATGCTCGAGAAAAAAAGATACCTAAAATCCCTGTAGATCTGTGTCGATATCTCTTTGAAGATGCGAATGTTCATCTTTTTCGCCTTTTTCAAAACTCTCATTTGAAAATTCGTTAATGATAACAAAACGGAAACTCTTTTTATGTCAGCTGACTGACATTCTCCTATGCCAAACCGGAAAGATCGACGTGACGGCAGATCCACTTTTTCCAATGGCGTTTTTTCAGGAATTACAGAGGTGTGCTGCAATACAATAGTTGAAGTCCATCCTTATCACCGGTTGAAGGAACAGAATGTCTTCACCCATTATTTTGCTGCATGACCACCGGTTTGAAAAAGCGCACCTCGATGAGCTTTCAAAGAAAATAGAGGAAACGACGTCGCGACCGGTGGAGAGGCACATCTTCAAAAAAAGAAAGAAAAATTTCCCCGACGGCTCTTTGATTTTCGTTGTGGTTCCCGACGAAGAGTTCAGGGAGTGGCTGCTACACATAGGCGACCTTGATGTGACGATCGTTCTGATACCCTACGAGCACAATCCCCTTCAGCAGGCTTCCTACGCCATTCCCAACAAGGCCGAGGAGGCAATAGCACTGGCGATTTCCGAATCCGCCGGAAAGATCAGCTCCCATATTCGGTGCGACGGCAAACCCGTCATCGGATGCGTTACGGTGGGCGCTTCCCGCTGGCTCGAACGTGCGGGCATCGTTGAAACAGTGCGAAGACTCTTCTCGATGCGTTTGCGAACCTTCCATATAAAAACGGCGAAAGAGCAGGAGATCAAAACGGCCGCCCTGATGATCGAAGCGGGAGACGAGTCGCTGCTGAACAGAAAACGATCCTATTTTTTCAAAGCATCAGACAATCAGTGCCGGCGAGTAGCCGCCGTCATCTACGCCCCTCAGAGTATCGTGGGTGCTCTGAAACTACGGCTTTTTCTGGCCAACAAAAAACGCGAGGAGGCCGAGAACCTGCCACCGGGTATCGGCACGCTGAAAACCGAAACGCTGACAATAACCTCTCCCGACAACCAACCTTTCCCCTTCGCATACGACGGCAAAACGGAAAGGAAGCGAACCCTTGTCATCGAGAGTGTACCGATGAAAGCCGCCATTCTTACGGGTGCCAGCTGCGTGGGCGGCGAAGAGAAGGAGAGCGTACGGATACAGAATCTCCCCACCGACAGCGATGCGATCGGCTTTTTCTCGAAAAAGCCGCTGCCGCTCGTACCGATCGCCGACGAAAGCGCTTTCGCCGAACTTTTCAAAAAACTCCGCGATTCGGCGAAGATCCGGCGCGCCTATCTGATACTGCTGCTTGTAAGCATTTTCATGGCGGCTGTCGGCCTCTTTCAGAACTCCTCACCCACCATTATCGGTGCGATGATTCTTGCCCCGCTCATGGGTCCCATCATCGCCTTTTCGATGGGGGCTATCCGTTTCGACGAAGCGCTGATGAAAAACAGCATCAAAACCGTTCTCTTTTCTGTTTTCCTCGGTCTGGCCGCTTCGGCATGGATCGCATGGTCCATGCCTTTTGCTCACCTGACCGACCAGATGGCGATGCGAACCCATCCCACCCTGCTCGATCTCGCCGTCGCCATCTTCGCGGGCATCGCAGCCGCCTACGGCTACGCAAACTCAAAGGTCGGGGAAAGTCTCGCCGGTGTCGCCATCGCCGTGGCGCTCGTACCGCCGCTGTGTGTTTCTGGCATCGGCATAGGCTGGGGGTCCTGGAGCATCTTTTCCAATGCGCTTCTTCTTTTTCTCGCAAACATCGTCGGCATCGTCGTCGCCTCCGGCGCCATGTTCTATCTGATGGGATACGCATCAAGAAAATACGTATCCACCGCCTTTTTCATCAAGTTGATGATGGTGGCGGTGATCGCCATCCCTCTTTGGCTCTCGACTCGCACACTCCTGGCCGAAGAGCACATCTACAGCGAATTTTCGCAGATCAAACGCATCGAACTGCCGAAAAAACGGGTTCAGATCCAACTTTCGCGAATTCTGCACAAAGAGGAAGGCACTTTTGCCGTCGTCACAATCACCGCCCACAACGGTCTGACGCCTGAGGAGAAATCTCTCATCGCCCGGCAGATCAAGACGAAGCTGGGAGAGAATGTGGGTCTGATATTCAATTTCAGGGAAATCTACTGATGAAAGTTTCAAAAGGCTTTTTCGTATTTATCGTCTCTTTTTTTCTTCTGCTTCTGACGGCCCCGTGCCGCGCAGCGGAAATCAATGCCACGATTGCCGAGGGCAACGTTTCACTCTATTCGGCTCTGCTGAAACAACTTGAAAGCGAAAGTACACAGAGCGAAGAGGAAAAACTCCGCAAAGCTCTTTTGAAAAAGCTGATCTACCTCGAAAAATCGGGCCACATACGCAAATTCGAGCTTGCCGTGCCCAAAAACGAAGAGGAGTACCGCTCCCTCATAATCCAGTACGGCAACTGGTCCCTTTCCAAAAAGGAGCTGAAGGAGAATATCAAACAGCTTGGAGAGAAAATCGACGTCATCCACAAACAGATCGAATCGCTCGATCCAAAGGATCCCAAAATCGCCATTTTACAGTTGCAGTATGCCTTCTACCTCAAAGGAGTGCGTCTCTACCGCAGAAAACTGGCAATGTATCTGAGTCTCATCGACAGGGCACCTCCCTATTTCGTCAAAGGAGTAACAGAGGTTACATTCGATCTCAACGCGACACAGACCCATCTCAGGCACATCGAAGAAAAGCTGCAGGATATAGAAAATGAGATAAAGTCCTACGATATCGAGAGAGAGCGACTGAATCTGCTCGGCAAGACGGAGATGGTCCGCAGGCTCAACTACGGCATCCAGGTGCTCCAGGCGAAGCGCTACAGCATTCTGACCGACAAACTGGCCGAAATGTTCATTCTCTACTCCAATGCCCTGAAACGCCACGACAGTGCCGAAACTTTCGCCCTGCAGAGCCGTATGATCGAAATTATGGAGAGCTTCTTCCCCTCCGAAGTCAGGAACGACCTACGCAATCTCTTCACCACGATGGACACCTCCATCCTCGGACACGCCGAGACGATCAAAGGAGCGACATTCGAAGAGATAAGACAGACAGCGCTGACGTTCTGGAAAAAGCTCAACCGGCCTCTCTTTTCGATCAACCAGACTCCCATCAGCACATTCAAACTGATTCTCGCCATCGTCATATTCGTACTTGGCATTCTGATCGGCACCCTTTATAAAACCTATCTTTTCAAACTTTTCCGAAACCATCGCAGCGTCACCCAGTCGACGCAGACACTTCTGGCCAATCTCGGCTACTATATCATCGTCATCATCGCCTTTTTCATCGCCCTCAACACGATCGGTGTGAGTCTCTCCTCCATCGCGCTCGTAGCCGGAGCGCTTTCGGTGGGTATCGGTTTCGGGCTCCAGAATGTTGTCTCCAACTTCGTTTCGGGTCTGATTTTGATGTTCGAACGCAGTATCAAAATCGGTGACTACATCGAATTCGACGAAAACCTTCGCGGCCATGTGACCGACATCCGGATGCGCTCGACGACGATTACCACCAATGCCAATATCGACGTCATCGTCCCCAACCAGGATCTTATCCAAAACCGGGTCATCAACTGGACCATGAACGACCGCATCCGCCGATTCGACATTCCATTCAGTGTCGCCTACGGCAGCGATGTGCACGAAACCCAAAAGGTCATCCTCGAAGCCCTCAAGAAGAGCGGTTTTGGCGACGTACTGGAGACGCCGACCCGTTTCAGCCGTGTCATCATGACCGCCATGGGCGAAAGCAGCGTCGATTTCGAACTGCATGTCTGGATACGCGGATGGGAAACTCTCTATCCCAAACGCACCCGATCCAGGTTTCTTGTTCTCATCTACGATGCGCTTTACGAAGCGGGTATCGAAATACCTTTCCCACAGCGGGATCTGCACATCCGCTCCGTAGACGGGGAGATTCCGCTGAAACTCGACACGGGTATACGGCCGGACACTTCTTACAACGGCAGGCCTTCGCATTGAGCCTAAAAGAGAAAATCCGCGCCGACATTATCAAAAATCGGCAGCGACTGGAAAAGCTCGGGCCGGGACTGATAACCGGCGGTGCCGGTGACGATCCGGCCGGAATCGTCACCTATACGATGGTCGGCGCTTCTGCCGGTTTTTCTCAGCTGTGGCTGCTCTTGCTTTCTACCCCCATGATGATCGCCATCCAGAACATGGTCGCCCGTATCGCTATCGTCACAGGTAAGAGCCTTCCTGAAATAACCACTGCATTCTATTCCAAAAAACTGACCGTCGTCATGATCTTCGTTTTGGCAATTGCCAATATCTTGACGATCGGTGCCGACCTCAACGCCATCGCAGCCATTCTTCATATTCTCAGTGGTTTTCCGACCGTCTATTTTCTCATTCCCATCACGGCCCTTATCGCCTATCTCATTACATTCGGCAAATACAGAAGCATCAAAAAAATCCTCATTACCCTAACGGTCGTACTGGGAGTCTATATTCTTTCGGCCGTTATGGCCAAACCACCGCTTTTGGCGATTCTTCGAAACACTTTTATTCCCAACATGGAATTTGAAAGAGCCTGGGTCATTGCGGCGCTGGCCCTGCTGGGTACCACCATATCGCCCTATCTTCTTTTCTGGCAGGCTGCCGAAGAAAAAGAGGAAAAAAAGAGTGTCGTCCAGGCGTATGAAGTCGACTTGGATACGATGATAGGCATGATCTGGTCCAATCTTCTGGCCTATTGCATAATTATCACCGGTGCCGTCATGCTTTACGGTACCCATGCCGATATCCAGGATGTCGGCACATTGGCCCATACCCTCAGACCGGTCTCGGACGACTACGCCTTCGCCCTTTTCTCTTTCGGCATCATCGTTTCCGGTCTTCTGGCCATCCCCGTGCTTGCCGGCTCGACCGCCTATGCCGTCGCCGACACTTTCGGATGGCGCGAAGGAATGGATTACAAAGTCAGTGACGCCAAAGGCTTCTATATCGTCTTTGTCGGGGCGCTCATCGTCGGTGACCTTGTCGACATAATCCCTGGTATCACGGTCGTCGATGCACTCTACTACTCCCAGGTACTCGACGGCATGCTGATTCCCGTTTTGATCGGTATCGCCATGATGATCGCCAACAACCGCAGGATCATGGGCGAATACCTGCCCGGACGGTGGGGCAATCTGTTCACTCTGTTCGCCCTGCTCGTCACACTGGGGCTTACCACTCTCATGGTCTGGCAATGGATCACTTCATGACCGCATCTCCTATTAGAAAGTATGAGAAATGATGCTGCAGCTGTTCGCTTTTCCCATTCATCTGCTTCTAAACCACGGCTATACCGCTCTTTTCATCTGGAGCATCACGGAGGGAGAAATCGGTCTGATGCTGGCAGGTTGGCTTGCATCGGAGCACAAAGTCTTCACATACAGCCATATTATTCCTGTCGCCATTGCAGGCGCAGTCATCGGAGATCTCTCTCTTTTTCTTTTTGGACGTATTTTCGAAAAAAGAGCCTTGGCCTGGCTCGAAAAATCGCCGGGAAGAAAGGCGAAAGCCCAAAGCTGGCTTCGCCGCTGGGGATCCGCGGTTATCGTTTTCGAACGGTTCGTCTACGGCACCCACATTCCGGCACTGCTTACCATCGGAATGTCGGGGTATCCTTTCTTGAAGTTTCTCTTTTTCGACATTATCGGCATCGTCATGTGGGCTTTTGCGTTCGTATCGATCGGGTACTATTTCGGCGATACCGCTATCAATCTGATTCTTCTGGTCCAAAAAAACGTCATGGTGGTACTCTTTTTCATACTCCTCTTTGCCATGATTCTTTATTCTCAAAACGAAGAGGAGACGCGATAACATACAAAACACTTTCACAAAAGTGAAACTGCAATTGGAATAATCGTCGGATTCTTATCTGAAAATTCTTAGCCGTACCGAAGCCGGTACATCACGATGGCACCGGCGGTGGCGACATTGAAGCTTCTGACATCCGGTTCCATCTCGATGCGCAGGAGTGCATCGCACCGCTCGAGCATCGCACTTGGGACGCCTTCTTCTTCGTTGCCCAGTATCAGTACCCATCGAAGGGGTGGTGAAGCATATTGCGAAAGGGGTGTCGCGTTGGCCGATGTCTCAGCGGCCAGGAGCGTATATCCCAGATCCCGCAGCCGCTCCATGGTTGCGATGGCATCATCGTAGCAGTGGATTCTCAACCGGGTCACATGGCCGGTACTCACCCGGATCGCCCGGCGACCGTAGGGATGGGGGCCGGCGGCTGGGACGACATAACCCCCGACACCCAAAGCGGCGGCATTGCGGGCGATGGCACCGACATTTTCCATATTGTTGAGTCTTGAGAGCATGACGATGCGGTCAGGAAGTTCCCTCAGTGCAATGTTGTCGGGCCGTATGGCATGAGCCATAACATTGTGATGGATTTTGTGCCCCACGATCTTCTCCAGCAGCCCTCTTTCTGCCAGATAGACCACGGGCACCCCAGCTGCCTCGATACGACTTCGCTCTTTTTCGAAATAGTCCGGCGTACAGAGCAGGCTGCAAAATTCCAGACCGCTCTCGAGCAATTGTTCCACGACACGCGGCGAATCGGCCACGAATCCCCCTTTTTTGTCGAAACGGTTGCTACGAAGAGTTCGATAGAGCGCCAATTCGGGAAGATCGAGGGTTTCGAGATGGTGGATTTTCATGAAAAGGCCGCTCCCGTCCGGTTTGATTAGTGAATGTTAGCAAAAAACTTCCGATTCCTGCTAAAGAACGGTTCTGGCAAAGGCCAACTGTTGAAACCCTGTACGCACGCGAACAATTCGACGCCGCAAACTGACGCAAACGGATCTGACCGTCAAACTTCGGCGTCTCATGAGCCTAAACCCTATCCGATGCCGTATCATGTATCATCGCCCTATACCTACGATATCGAGTGGAGGGTCCGGTAGTATCACCCTACTTCTCGAGTTCTTCATAAAAGCGCTTCACATTGAACAGATCGACGATCTGACGGGAAACGACGCGCCTGGTAAAAAAACGCAGCATCACTTCCACCGCGAAAGCGAGGGCGAAGGCACCGAGCAGATAGTAGCCGATCATCGGGTCGTGCCGGCTGTTGTAGTAGAGGGTCAAAGCGGTAATGCCGAACATCGCCACGATGGCAAAGCCAATGACCCAGACGTTCGCGCCCGTCTCCTTGATGCGGAAAAGGTGTCCCACATGGGTCAACCCCTGCACCACCAGCACCGCAAGCGCCGCGACGGTCGTCACTTCGGAGAGATTGAAAAAGACGATCAGAGGAACGATGAGTAGGGCGCTGATGATCAACCCTTCGAAAGAGTGGAAGACGTTGTAGCTGTAGACTTTGGGCAGATTCCCCTCTTTGGCCATCGTATAGCCGATCTCCGTGGCGGCGTAGAGGGTAGCGTTGATGGCCGAAGCGGTGGCCAGGAGGGCCGTTGCGGCCATGATCTTGAAACCCCAGACGCCGAAGATCGGCTTGGCGGCCTCCGCCAGGGCGTAATCTTTGGTTGCGATGACTTTGGAAAGGGGCAGATTGCCCAAAACGGCGATAGAGACGAGAATGTAGAGTGCCGCCACGATGCCGATGGCCCACATCATCGCACGCATCATGGTGCGCCGCGGGTCATCCATATCTTCGATGGTATTGGTGATGACGCTGAATCCCTGATAGGCGAAAAAGGTGAGCCCGATGGCGAACAGCATATTCTGAATGGGCGGCATCTCTTTCATCGAGAGATATTCGGGATGGACCGTAAAAAGCGCGGCAATGGCGAAGACGACGAGAATCGTCACCTTGATGAAGACGAGGATGTTTTCCGATTTAGCGACGATGGAGGCACCGATAAGATTGATGAGGGTGAAGAAGGTGACGATGCCGATGGCAAAAACGTTGACCACCAGCGGGTCCTGATTTGCGTGGGTGAAGGTACTCGCATAGGCCCCGAACGATTTCGCCACCGCCGCCAGGGCGATAAGTTGCGAAAAATAAAAAAGGACACTGGCCGCGCCCGAAAAGACTCCCTCGCCGAAACCCTGGACCAAATACTCCACGATCCCCCCGCGCGAGGGATAGCGAAGAGCCAGCTTCGCCAGCGAATAGCCGCTGAGCAACGCGGCGATACCGCCGAAGACAAAAGAGAGCCAGACGATATTGCCGGCAATGGCGCCGGCCTGGCCGATGACGATGAAGATGCCCGCCCCCACCATCGAACCGATACCGAGAAAGACGGCACTCCATAGACCGAACGCTTTTTGGTTTGCCATCATCATCCTTTAGTTCACTGATATTGCGTTATCATACCATTTTGGTCAAAAAACGTATGCAACCGAGGTTACACTTTCATGCTGAAGATATTTTTCAATTTTCTTTGGCGAATCCCGCAAACTTTAAATCTGCATTGAATCAATTGATACTACCTAAAAAGCGGAACATCATTTTAAAATCTATGATATCGTAACTCCAATGGGATGCAAGAAACGCTCAGTCCCCGCCAAAGAATGGGCTTCGCCCATGCTTTGCATAACATCTAATAGAAAAGATAGAAAATTGCATACCCCGCGAAGAAAGCGACAAACCCCGCCCCGACGAATTTTCGTACAAAAGAGAGACTCTTTCCCGCTTCGGCACCGGCGACATAGATGCGGTAGGTGATGAGATTGGCCAACGCCGCGACGAGGGTACCGAAACCGCCGACGTTGGTCCCCCACAGCAGCGCCTGCCAGTTGCTCGTGAACTTTTCCATCAGCAGGGTCGTGGGCACGTTGCTGATGACCTGGCTCATAAGGCTGGAGAGGATAAAGATATGCATCGGATGTTCCAGCGATGCGCCGATCATCGCCTGGATATTGGTGGTAAGCCCCAAAAACGCGATGAAAGTCAAAAGAAGGGCGTAATCGACTTTCAGGCTTTTTCGGTCGAAAAAGAGAGCGAAAACGAGCGCCAGCAGTGCCGTGCCGGTCGGCAAGATCCGAAGGACACAGAGTACGACGATAAGCAGAAGGACGCCATAGATCAGTGCCAATGGCTGACTTATGGGCCTCTTTTTACGTTTCGAGCCGGAGTTGGGACGGTTTTTGAGGAAGAGGGCCGCTATGGCAAAGAGCAGAAGCATTCCGAAGGAGAAAGGCGCGATGGTCTGGATGAAGGGTATGGTCTGGAGTTCGTAATAGCTGAAAATGAAGATATTCTGGGGCGTTCCGAAAGGGGTGAGCGCCGCACCCGCGTGGGCCGTCAGCGCGACGAGGATGACGAGATTCTCTTTTTCACGGATATTCATAGCCATGACGATGGGCAGAACCGTCACAAGCGCCACGTCGATCGTGACGAACATGGAGAGTACGAACGTGACAACGACCAACAGCAGAGGGATGCGTCCCCTTTTCTCCAACACTCTGGCGATCATACCGAGAAGTTGGCTGTTTTCGATCCCCTTGACGACGACGAAGAGGGCGAAGAGAAGAAAGATCGGCTCCATCTCCTTTTCGGTATAGAGAGGCCAACTTTTCAGATAGAGCGAGGTAGCTGCCAAACCGGCTAGTGAAATAAGAAGCAGCCATTCGTCGATCAAAAAACGTATCAACCTTTTTCCCATATCATCCCGTCTATCTGTCCATTCCGTTCATTATAACATCATCGGAGTATATGATCGTCATAATTATCCATGGTTTAGATTCAATAGAATCTGAAATCGATATGGGATTCACGTTGCGTTAATGTCATAATCCATATAATGGTGCCATGAAAGCGAAATTTCTCCTTCTCGAAGATGACGAAATTCTTTCCGAAACATTGGTCGATATACTCGAAAGCCATGGATTTTCCGTTACGCATGTCATGACGGGGGAGGGTGCGGTCGATGCGACGTTCTACGAACGATTCGATCTTTTGATTTTGGATGTCAACGTCCCCGGCATCGACGGTTTTTCACTGCTTGAAAGTCTCAGAGACGCGGGTGTCACGACGCCGGCCATCTTCATCACGGCACGCACCGACATCGCCTCCTTGGCCCATGGATTCGATGTGGGTGTGGACGATTATCTGAAAAAACCCTTCGACTTCGACGAACTGCTCATCCGCATCGACGCTTTGCTTAAAAAGGCGTACCATGCCCGCTCCGACGAGATCACGGTCGGGGCATTCCGGTATTTGATGGGACGAAACGAACTTTACGAAAAAAACTCATACATCCCCCTGCCGCCCGCGCAGCTAAAACTCGTCAAACTCTTTTTCCAACAAAGAGGCCACACCGTCCCGAAAGAGGTTTTGTTGGAGATATTGGCCGAAGGGGACGAAGCGAGCGAAGGGGCGCTGCGGGTACACATCGCGAAATTGCGCAAAATCGGTCTGCCCATTTTGACCGTGAAAGGCATAGGATACCGACTTGAAACGGCATGAAAAACGGGCATTCTGGAAATTCTTCCTTCTCTATTTCACGAGTGTGGCGGCGCTGGTGCTGGTGGCCGGTTTTTTCTATTTTCAAGAGTCCAAAGCCCATATGCTCAAAAGCGAAGAGTTCTCGCTCATAGAGTTCGCCCGTCACATCAAGATGGGCGGTCCGGCCGGCGAGTTTTCCGACGCTTACGCCTACCGGTTCATTCCCGCGAACAACCGTCATATCGACATTAGAAATTTCACCGTTCGAAACGGCCGTTTCGTCAAGATTATCCCGATGCCTCTGGGCGATGTTTACCTCGAAGTGAGCAAATCGACCCGTGCTTACCAAGAAGCGTTGCACGATTTGCGTCTGCGAATATGGGCCGTGCAATTTCTCATTTTGCTCATTTTTGGCCTCATCAGCTACCGATTGGCCAAAAACGCCATCAAGCCGCTCGAAGAGAGCATCGAACTGCTAGACCGCTTCGCCAAAGACCTTATCCACGATCTCAACACCCCCGTCACCGCCATCAAACTCAACTTGTCGCTTTTGAAAAAGATCCCCGCCCTTCACGAATCACGCGTGCTGCATCGCCTGCAAAAAAGCGTGCATACCATCTCCGAACTGCACGAAAACCTGACCATTCTTCTCGAAGAGAAAACCTTTCAGATGCAGCGCACCGATCTGTGCTCCATCGTCCAGGAGGTGGTGCAGATACAAAAACCGCTCTATCCCAACCTCGATTTTTTCGTCGAATGTCACCACTTCTTCGCCACCGTCCATGCCAAAGCCTTCAAACAGTTGCTTCAAAACATCGTCTCCAACGCCTGCCGCTACAACCGCCCCGGGGGGTTTGTCAAAATCTACACCCGTGGCCGAACCCTCATCGTCGAAGATAACGGCATCGGCATAGAAAATCCCCAAAAGATATTTGAGCGCAACTACAGCGAAAGCGGAAGCAGCGGCATCGGTCTTGACATCGTCAAACGCCTCTCCTATGCCATGAACATAAAAATTAAAATCGAATCTTCCAAAAACGAAGGAACCCGCTTTCTCTTAACGATGCGTTAATACGATCATGCGACAATGCACCATCTCAAACAAAGGAGATGGTGATGGAACACTCTATCCTTTCTGTAGTTGTATCGGCGACATTGGTAATGGCCGGCATGGCCGGTTGCGGTGGTGGCGGCGGTAGCGGCACACCCTCGTCCACCGAGTTGACGGATGCGCAGAAGTACTCTTTGGCTTATATGTGGAACGAAGAGAAGCTCGCCAAAGATATCTACCTCGCTCTGAATGAAAGCCTGCCCCACACCACTCTTTACAACATTGCCACACGCTCCGAAACCCAGCATGAAGCGGCTGTCGAAGGGTTGGTACAGCAGTACGATATCAATATCACGAATCTGAAAGACTATCAGGTCAGCTACTCCGAAGCAGAGCTCAGAGCCCTGCCCGCAGGGAAATTCGCCGTACCCGAAATCCAAAACCTCTACGACAAGCTCTACCTTAAAGGAATGCAATCTTTGGAAAGCGCCCTGCAGGTCGGCTGCATGGTTGAAGTGACCGATGTGGAAGATTTGGACAGATATATCACCACCGCGGGCGGCAACATGGATCTTGTCACGGTATTCACCAACCTCAGAAGCGGCAGTTACAACCACTACTGGGCTTTTGACAGAGCGCTTAAAGCGATCGGCGTTGCGAACGGTTGCTGCAGCCTAGGCGACAAATACTGTAAAACGCCCGAAGAGTACCCGGCAACCAACGGATCAGGCAACGGCAACCAGGGATACCGTGGCGGAAGATAACATAGGAGAATAAAATGAAACGAACACTTTTGATCGCCGTTTTGGTCATTACAGGAACCCTCATGGCAAGTCAGGGCATGCAAAGGCCGTCTTTTGCCGATTTCGACAAAAACGCGGATGGTAAAATCAGCCCCCAGGAGTTCGAACAAACACGCCAGGAACGGATGAAAAAGATGGCCGAAGCGGGGCGGATGATGCGTCACGTGGGTAATGCCCCGCAATTTGGCGATATCGATACCAACCATGACGGATATCTGGAGAGAAACGAGTTTCAAAAACATCGCCAACAGTGCCGACAACGCCGAGGGCAAGGCATGGGTATGGGAAGAAACCGGTATTGATTCTATCCTCATCCACAAACACTGGATACAAAGGGCATCAGTTGAAATCAATTATTGCTGTTTTCTTCGCTTTCACCCTCTCATCCTGGGCCGATACACTCACGCTTGATAAGTGTATCGATATGGCGTTGAAAACCCATCCGGATATCAAAGCGTGGCTTTATAAAACCGAGCAGGCGAAAAAGGATGTTTCCGTACAAAAGAGTCTCCGACTGCCGCAGGTGACGGTTTCGGCCGAATACGACCCACAGCGTACCTACGTCATGCCCCAGTTGGGTACTTTTCATACCATCGACGATGACGGTTGGAGTGTCGGCGCCCAGCTGCGTCAAAAAGTTTACGACTTTTCCCAAACGACCGGCCACATCGAAGCGGCCAAAAGCCGTAAGGAGATCGCCCGGCTGAGCAGTGAAGAGGCCAAAGCCCTCATGCGCTACCGGGTCAAAACGGCCTATGCCCTGGTATTGGTGCAAAAGGCCGCTTTGATCGCCCGCGAGAAAGACCTGGCGGCCAAAAAAGCGCTCTACGAACAAGCCAAAGCGCTTTATGCCCAGGGGCTCAAGACCCATGCCGATGAAATCCGCTTCTACGCCAGTGCCAAAGCGGCCGAAGATGCCCTAGCACAGGCACAGGCGGCTTTCACGAAAGCCCGAGATGCCCTCGCCGCGTTGATCGGTCAGCCCGTCGACGAACGAACGACCCTGCAGGAGGAGGTTTTGACCCGAATCTCCCACCCCTTGGAGGATCTGAACACGACACTCTCCCGTAACCTGCAGCTTCGAATCGCGCAAAAATCGATCGACGCGGCCAAAGCGGAAGCCAAAGCGGCTGAAGGCGCGAAATTTGGTTCTGTCGAAGCCTTCGCCCAGGCTTCCCACGTGGGCGCCCTGAACGAATACGATACGACACTGTTGGGCATCGGTTACACCCTGCCCCTTTACAGTGGCGGCCGGTTGAGCGCCCAGGCCCAACGGGCAAAAATCGAACAACTCGTCGCCGCCTCCCAGAATGAAAGCGCCAAAAGAGCCATCGTTCAGGAGTTCCAAGGGCTTCTGGCGGATTTGCAAGCGGCCAAGCGGGGAATCGAAGCGCGCAAAGCGCAGGAGCGCGCGATGGAAGAGTCGAAAAGGCTCATTGATGCCCGCTACAAAGCGGGGCTGGAGACCTACGTCGCGGTACTGGATGCCCAGGCATCATGGCTGGATGCCAGGTTGGGGCTGCTGAGCGCCCACTATTTGCAAGCGACATCAACTTTCAGACTGGAGTATCTCAATGGCCAATAGATCGATCAAAACCGCCCTCTTTCTACTGCTTGCCGGCCTCGCCGGTTGGCTTTTCTATGAAAAAGTTTACATTCCCAAATCAACCTACCAGGCCGTCACGGCCAAAGAGGGTGTGATGGAAGCAACGGTCTTCGGTATAGGAACGGTAGGAGCGAAAAATCTTTACCCCCTCTGTTCCGTCACGGGTGGCAAACTTCTGACGGTTGCGAAAGAGGAGGGAGAGTGGGTGAAAAAGGGGGATATCATCGCCCGCATCGATCCCGTGGATCTGCCCCAGCAGCTCGAAGCCGCCCGTGCGACGGAGCGAAAAGCCCGTTTCGAGATAGAAGCGGCCAAAAAATCGTTGGAAGCTCTCCAGGCACAAAAACGTCTGGCAACGATCACCTACCAAAGATATGCGACGCTCAAATCCCAAGGATTTGCCGCAAAAGCCGAATATGACAAAGCCAAAGCCGACCTGGATGCGTTAAAGGCACAGATCGCGGCGGCGAAATCCCAGATCGCGGCTTCCAAAGCCCTGGCACGCCAAGCCGAGCACAACGTCAAAGCGATTGAAAAGCGACTGACGACCTTGACGATCACCGCGCCGTTTGACGGTTACGTCGTCAAAAAAGAGGCCCGTGCCGCCCAGACCATCGCACCCCAGGCTCCCATTCTCACGCTGGTCCGCCCCGAAGAGGTGTGGGTACGCATCAACATCGACGAACGGATCAGCGGACGCGTGAAAGTTGGCCAAAAAGCGAATATTCACCTGCGCTCCCATCCCAAAGAGGCGATGACTGGTCATGTGGCACGCATCGAGCCCGAAAGCGATCCGGTCACCGAAGAGCGCATCGTCGACATCCGGTTCGACCGGCTGCCTCACCCTTTCTACCTCAACGAACAGGCCGAAGCGCGTATCGCGACGGGAAAAATCGACCGTGCCGTCATTCTGCCTACCAAGGTTTTCACCCATGGCGGCGTCTGGGTCTACAAAGATGGAAAAGTCCATTTCAAAAAGGTGGAGATCCTTGCCGAAAACGAGGGCAGAGCCGCCGTCCGCGGCATCGAAGCGGGAAGCAAGGTTCTAATTCCCGATCCTCACAAAAAACCGTTGTTTGAAAACGGGAGCGTTCGGCTGTGATCGATCTCGCTTTCAAAGATATCGCCCACGCTAAGCTCAAATTCCTCGTCACCGCCATGGGGGTGGGGATGCTGCTGGGTATCGTGCTCATCATGGTCGGAGTCTACCGGGGGATGGTCATCGACGCCCAGGTGCTGCTCGACGACACCGGCGCCGACCTCTGGATCGTCCAGCAGGATACCCTGGGCCCCTTCGCCCAGAGCTCCCGGATCCACGAAGACCTAAAAAACACCCTCCGCGCCCAGCCCGGCATCGACAAGACCGCCGCCATGGCCTACATGGGCTTTCAGGTCCGCATACCCGGTGGAGAGATGAAGCGGATCTACAGCGTCGGCTACGACCCCTTCGGCGCCATCTGCCCCATCAACCCCAAGCGCCTCGTCGCCGGCCGCCCCATCGCCAAAGCCCACTACGAGACGGTGGTTGCCAAAAAGCTCGGCTTCAAACTCGGCGACAAGATCCCCATGGGGCGTGACCTCTATACCGTGGTCGGCATCACCAAAGGGGCCGTCTCCTCCGGCGGGGAACCGCTGATCTATCTGAGCCTCAAGGATGCCCAGAAATTGCAGTTTCTCTACTCCAACGCCCGCATACGAAACGACCGGGCCAGAGGCATGAACGTCCAGGCTGACCAACACCTGGTCAACGCCATCGTCGCCACCTTGAAACCCGGCTACAACCCCGACACCGTGGCAGAAAATATCCGCCGATGGAAGCATCTGAGCGTCTACACCGACGCCCAGGAGCGCTGGGTGCTCACCGTCAACGTCATCGAAATGGCCAAAAAGCAGATTGGGATGTTCACCGTCATCCTCATCGTGGTCTCCATCATCATCATCGCCCTGATCATCTATACGATGACCCTGGAGAAGATCAAGGAGATCGCCATCATGAAGCTGGTGGGCATTCCCAACGCCATGATCACCACCATGATCGTCAAGGAGACCCTGGCATTGGGCGTGCTCGCCTTTCTCTTCGCCAATCTATTCGCCCATTCCATCTGGGACAAGTTCCCCAAACGGGTGGTGCTGGAACGGCCGGACGCCTGGGGGCTCTTCGCCGTGGTGCTCGTCGCATCGATCCTGGCTAGCCTCTTCGGCGTCTTCAAGGCGATCCGCGCGGATGAACGGCAGGCGATTGGGGGATGATGGGTCATTGGTCATTGGTCACTGGTCATTGGTCATTGGGAATGACGAATATGGCATTGGGCAATAGGCATGGGGCATTGGTGGTAAAGAGGTACGGGGTCTGCCCCAATGCCTCATGCCGATTTGCGAAGCAAATCTCAATGCCCTATGCCTTTTTTGAAGTCTTGAAACCGTATGGAAAAGGGTATTTCAGTGAGTAATAATAGAAACGATGTCGGCATTCGCGTCGAGAATCTGACCAAAATCTTCGGCAAAGGGGATACGGAGGTCCATGTTCTCGACAATGCCTCCATGGAGGTCAAGAAGGGGGAGTTCGCCGCGCTCGTGGCTCCCAGCGGGGCCGGGAAGACGACGCTTTTGATGATGATCGGCTGCGTGGAGAAGCCAACCAGCGGCAAAATCTGGCTGGGTGAGGAGCTGGTCTGGGACGAGGACCACTGGAGCGTCCGAGATCCCCGACGCATCCGGCGGGAAAAGCTGGGCTTCATCTTTCAGGCGCATTACCTGATTCCCTTTCTGAATATCCTCGAAAACGTTATCCTCATCCCTACCACCAACGGCATGCCCCGCAAAGCCGCCGAACAAAAAGCGATGGAGTTACTGGACTATTTCGACATCGGCGACAAAGCCCACGCCATGCCCAGCCAACTCTCCGGCGGCCAGAACCAGCGCGCCGCCATCGCCAGAGCTCTCTCCAACGATCCCCGGATCGTCCTGGCCGATGAACCCACCGCCGCGTTGGACATGACCCGTGCGGTCAACGTCGTCAAAATGCTGCGTAAAATCGCCAAAGAGCGCAACGTGGCCATCATCATGGTCACCCACGACGCTAGGCTCCTGTCCTACTGCGACAAGATCCTCTCCATCGAGAACCGCAAAATCGTCACCAAAACCCAGGTGGCCGAGGAGTTTGTTTAAAAACATCGATAAGAGAGAAAATTAACGTAAAGTTAACATTATCTTAATTAATGCTTAACATTTGATTGTTATGATTCATTTTCAGAATTTCCACGACAAGGATCGAAAATGAAGAAAAGCTTTCTGCTGCTCTCTCTGGCTGCCGTATGGGCCATGGCAGATGAAACACTTGCACCGGTGAGTGTCGTCGCTGTAGGGGAAGAGGAGCCAGTCATCCAGCAACCGCTCAGTGTCTCCGTCAAAAAGAAAAAAGAGATCGAGCTCGATCAGGTGATATTCCAGAAAGATCTTTTCAATTCTCTCTCCGGTGTCCGCATCGAACAGACCGGGTCGGTCTTCGGGCATATGACCTCCATACGTATGCCGATCAATACCGGCCCCTACTACCTTTTCACTCAGGATGGCATTCCGGTACAGTCATCAGGGTTTTTCAACCATAACGGCTTGGCTTACACCAGTTTCGACAGCGCCTCTTCCGTTGAGGTTCTCAAAGGCGCAGGAACGGCCCTTTATGGATCGGACGCCGTCGCCGCCGTCGTCGATGTGCAGACACTCCAGGCACCTGCCAAAAAGCCGGAAGCGAAGGTATCGGTACGCGGCGGAAGCGACCAGTACGCCAGCGGCTACGTCGAAGCTTCTGCGCCCATCGACGAAGATAGCGGCATTCGGGCCAATGTCAACTACGTCTACAGCGGCGGATGGCGGGACCACACCCAGGCTTACCGGATGGCAGGCAATTTCCGCTATGACACACCAATCGGTGAAAACAACGTCCTCAAACTTCTGCTCAACGCCACCAAAACCGATGCCGAACAGGCCGACAGCTTCAACGACTATAAAAACATCGAAGACGGCTCCACCGCCGCCAGCGACGATCCGGACTATTTCAAAGCCCTGCAGAAAACCGACGTACGCCGTAAATTCGACTTCGCCCGTATCAGCGCGGAGTGGAGCAACTACAGCATCGAAGATCTGGAGGTGGTCGTCACCCCCTACATCCGCTACAACCGGAACCGCTACGTCGCCACTTGGCAACCCAATCTGCCGAGCAATGACAACGAATTGACAACGTTCGGCCTGGTGCAGCGCAACAACTGGGATTTGGGCCGGGGACGCATCATTTTCGGTTTCGATACCGAATATACCAAGTCCAGCCTCGAATATACCCAGGACTTCGATATCACCACAACGGGATGGAAACCAAAAACTTATGTAGCGGGTCCCCTCTACGACTACGATGTCGACTATTTCGCCATCGCCCCCTATCTGCATGGCGAACTCGATGTTACATCGACCGTGCGACTGACCGCGGGCCTACGCTACGACTACAACCGCTACGAGTACACGAACAATCTCGAACCCGACAGCGTTGATCCCTCCGGCACCTACTTCCGGCCGGCGGACCGCACCGACAGTTTCAACCACCTCAGCCCCAAAGTCGCCCTCAGCTACATGCCCTCACCGGCATTCAACCTCTATGCCCGCTACGCCAACGGCTTTCGCATTCCCCAAGCCTCCAGGCTCTACTCCATGAAAGCCGGTTATGAGAATGTCCGCCTCGATCCCGAAACCAGCGACACCTATGAAGTGGGATTGAAAACCCTTTTCAACGATCATCTCTTCGTCGACATCGCAGCCTACTACATGTCCATAGACGACACCATCATCCGCTACAAAACGGAGAATGGAGACTACTATTACGACAATGGCGGCGCAAGCATCCACAAAGGGATAGAGCTCACCACCGCCTACGAGATCTCCAAAGCGTGGCGTATCAAACTGGCCTACGCCTACTCGAGACACAATTACGACAACGACCCCAAATACGGCGACAACGAGCTGCAGCAGGCCCCCAACCATACGGGAAACCTGCGGGTCTTCTACAAGCCTCCCGTATTCCCGGGTCTGGAGGTGATGGGTGAATATGTCTACGTCGGCTCCTGGTGGCTCGACGACGACCATGAAGCGGGCAAATACAAAGGGTACCGACTCGGCAATCTCAAAGCGACCTACCGCATGAACGACCGACTCAAGCTCTTTGCTAAAATCGACAATATCACCGATGAAAAGTACGCCGTGATGGCCCGCTACGCCTACGGCAAAACGGACTATACCCCGGGCAGTCCGGCACAGGGATATCTGGGCATCGAGTACCAATGGTGAAACTTCACCGCTGGCACAGGCGACTGGGCCTGAGTGCCGGTGCCGTGCTTTTTCTGTTGGGGCTGACCGGTTTTTTTCTCGACCATGACCAGTGGCGTTTTCTCTATACGCTGCGCCTCCCTTTTTCGAACC
Source organism: Hydrogenimonas urashimensis (assembly GCF_016593255.1). Lineage (NCBI taxonomy): Bacteria > Pseudomonadati > Campylobacterota > Epsilonproteobacteria > Campylobacterales > Hydrogenimonadaceae > Hydrogenimonas > Hydrogenimonas urashimensis. The sequence continues at coordinate 597,170 of NZ_AP023212.1, forward strand.
ACGCCCTGGAACATGCCGAAAACCGCCTCTTCGAAAGCTACCATATATACAAAGGAAACGGCCCTGAAACGGTCGTTTGCGGCAAACGGGGCATATTCGCGCGCCGGGACGGAAGTTCAAGCTATTCGCTGGTACTTGATCGTACCTGCAACGCTTTGGCCCAACAAAACGGCACACTCTACGCCGCCACCGACGACGGTATCTACACAAAAAATGCAAAAAGCGGCTGGAAACGGCTAGCGTTGGCCGAAAAATGGGTCAACGCGATGGCCCTTCACGGCGACAGACTATTCGCCGCGGTGGACAAAAGCGGCCTCTACCTCCTCGACGCGAAGAGCGGAGCTATTCTTGAGAAAGGAAGCGTCCATCTAAACCCCGATGAACTCGGTTTTCCCATCAAACTCTCCCGTTTCGTTAGGGACCTGCACTACGGCCGCGGGCTTTTCGAAGCCCCCTGGTCACTCTGGATCAACGACTACGGGGCATGGATACTGCTATGGCTAACGATCGGCGGACTTGTAATATGGTGGCGTATAAAACATAAAAGCGGAGGGAAAAGTACACGCCGCTGGATCCGTTGGCATGCCAATCTGTGGAGTGTCGCTGCGATCGTACCACTTTCGATACTCGCGATCACCGGCCTCTTTCTCGATCACGCGGGAACCCTTTCGGGCTTCATGCGCTCCGTCACCATCCCTTCCGTGCTGCTACCGCCGGTCTACCGCTCGCTGCAACACGATATCTGGTCGGTCGATTACGACGGAGCCACCTATCGCATCGGCAATCGCTACGGTATCTACATCAGTTCCGACATGCGGAAGTGGCGTTTGGAAAACAGAGGCTTCGCCTATCGACTGGTCCGCCATCATGGCACCCTCTACGTCAGCGGCATGGGGGCGCCCAACAGAATTTTAGAATCGCAAGGCTACAGGCCCCTGCCCCATACCCCCCATATGTTCAAAAGCATCGTCGAAACAACAGAGGGTTATCCCCTCTTCTTTTCACCCCACAACCCGGGTGTCGCACTGCCCCATTTCAACGACGCGACGCTCTACTCACTACTTCTGACGATCCATGACGGAACCTTTTTCGCCGAGTGGTGGAAATGGGTCGACGACTACGCCGCCGTCGCGTTGCTGCTGCTTCTGGCAACCGGGGTGATACGATGGTGGCGAAAACGTTTTCACTGATATTGGGTTTAGTACTTACACTTCGTGCCATCTCCTTCATTCGCTTTTTTTCAGGTAGCTGCCCAGGGTGATGAGTATAATGCCGTCGAACAGCAGGCTGATTCCGACGAAGAGCCCTACCAGGTAGAGGGAGGAGAAGGGCCATCCTACGAGGAAAATGATAGCGAGCACGAGGGATAGAAGGCCGTTGAGCAGCCACATCCACCACCCTTTGGCCGGTTTCATCGCAAAAGCGAGGGCCATGTTGCCAAAAGAGTCGAAAAAGAAGTAGATGGCCAGCAGCAGACCTACGGCGGCGATGCCGGGGAGCGGTTTGAAGATGAGCAGAAGGGCCGTGATGACGAGTACGAAGGTTTTGAGCCATCCCAGCCAGTCGCTTCGGTCACTCATCCAAGTGAAGTAGCCGGTCATCAGGCCGCCAAACAACATCATCCAGGCGACGAAAAAGACGACCGCCACCGACATCAGGCCGGGGAAGATGATCCCTACCAGGCCGATCAACGCGAGGATAATCCCTGCCACTTTCGCATTCTTTGCGACTCTCTCCTTTGTCTCCGGGTCCATGTCAATCCATAGTTGCCACATTTTTCATCCTTTTCGTTAAATTTTACTTTATCATATCGTAATGTAGTGAAAAAGTTCCGCTACCTGAGTTACAACCAGGGTAGTTCAAAAGTAAGGTTTAGGAAGGTTTTTGAGCGATCCTGAAGGCGTCCGTTTGCACAGGAGGTGCAAACAAACAGCCCAAAGCCTTCTCGCGGAGGTTTTTGGCCCAATATGCACTATCCGACCGCATTGGTGGATGGGCATTCGAAGCATTCTACACCCGGCTCAGTTCCAAGCTTCAGTTTTTTAAAATTTTCACTGCGTCTTCGACACTGCGGTTTTCGCAGGTGATCGCATAAATGGCATCGGCCATCTTCACCGCTTCTTCCAACGGACGCTGGTGAATGTTGCGTCCCGTGCCGTTGCCACGGCTGCGGCCGATATGTATCTGATCGTACAACTGGCGGAGGAAGACGCTCTCATCGATCTTGGATCCCCCTTCGCACAATACACCGGTACGTCCCGCCGCCTGGGTCGCCTCCTGCAGCAACGCCGCGTCCGCTTCACCGTCTGTGGCATAGGACACCTTGACCTTGGCGAAGTCGGCACCCAGACAGGCGGCCACGCCCGCCGCTCCGGCGATCAGGTGGGGATCGTGCTGGTTTTTGACATAGGGCCCTTTGGGATACATCCAAAGCACCGCCAGCATGCCGTGTTCATGCGCTTCGTGTACGATTCGTGCCGCTTCGCGCAACATGGCATGCTCATGCTCGCCGCCCAGATAGACCGTATAACCGACACCGCGGATATCCAGGCCGCTGCTTTCGCGGAAACGGGCCACATCCCCCACTTCCAGCCACTGCTGGGAATAGGGGTCTTTGGCTTCGTAGGGGACCAGATTCGTTTTGGAGTTGAGTTTCACCAGGTACGGGACATTGCGGTACTCCCGCCCATAGCGGGAAATCAACCCGAACTGGGTCGCAAAAACCCCGATCTTCGCCCGGGACGCGATCCGGAACATATGCTCCGGGTCGTTGTCCTCTTCGGGGATTCCCTCCCCATGGAAATCGTTGTTGAGATGTTCCACCTTCTGGTCGCCAGCAAAGAGCATCAACCGCCCGCTGCCGCCGGTACTCTTTTCAAAATTTTCAAGAAAAACGCCCTCTTTTTCCGCCGGTACGTCGGCCGGGAGATATTTTGCGAACATTTTGAATCCTTTTTTTCTTTGGACACCTTCATTTGCGTCCCAGCTTCTCCTCCAGCTTCACCACATCCCGAATCGTGCGAAGAACGCTGTCGGGGTTGAGGCTCATGGAGTCGATGCCAAGCTTCACCAGAAACTCCGCCACTTCCGGGTAGTCGCTGGGTGCCTGGCCGCAGATGCCGCTGTGGCGATGGTTGCGCTGACACCCTTCGACGGCCAGCTCGATCATCTTCAGTACGCCGGGGTCCCGCTCGTCGTAGTCGAAGGCGACGATTTCGCTGTCGCGGTCGACGCCCAGGGTCAGCTGGGTCAGGTCGTTGGATCCGATGCTGAAACCGTCGAAGATTTCACTGAAAGCGTCGATCTGGATGACGTTGTTGGGAATTTCGCACATGACGTAGATTTTGAGACCCTTCTCCCCTTTTTTCAGGCCATATTTGGCCATGGTCTCGACCACCTTTTTACCCTCTTCGACACGGCGGCAGAAGGGGATCATCAGGATGATGTTCTCCATTCCGATCACCTCTCGGGCACGCTTCATCGCCGCGCACTCCAGGGCGAAGCCCTCTTCGTAAGCGGGATGGCTGTAGCGGGCCGCGCCGCGGAAGCCGATCATCGGGTTGTCCTCTTCGGGCTCGAAGAACTTTCCGCCCGTGAGCGTGGCGTATTCGTTGGTTTTGAAGTCACTCATCCGTACGACGCAGGGGTTGGGGTAGACCGCCGCGGCGATGGTGGCGACCCCCTCGGAGAGGGTTTTGACGAAGAAATCCACCATATCGTCATACGCGCGGCTCAAAGTTTCCAGCTGTTCGCGGGTGGCGTCGTCGACCTTTTCGGGATGCCTCAGCGCCATCGGGTGCGCTTTGATATATTCGTTGATGATGAACTCCATCCGCGCCAGGCCGATACCGTCCACCGGCAAAGAGGCGAGGCTGAAGGCCTGGTCCGGGTTGCCCAGGTTCATCATGATCTCGGTTTTGGGCTTGGGCAGGCCGCTTAAGTCCACCTTCTCAATCTCGAAGGGCAGGATGCCTTCATAAACGAATCCACTCTCCCCTTCGGCACAGCTGACGGTGACATCCTGGCCCGTTTCGAGGATCTTGGTCGCCCCTTCGGCACCGACGACGGCGGGAATGCCCAGTTCCCGGCTCACAATCGCGGCGTGACAGGTGCGGCCCCCTTTGTTGGTGACGATGGCCGCGGCGGTTTTCATCACCGGCTCCCAGTCGGGGGTCGTCGTGTCGGCCACCAGGACTTCGCCTGGCTGGAACTGGTCTAGATGTTTCACGTCAGGAATATAGCGGACTTTGCCCTGGCCGATCTTGGTACCCACAGCGCGGCCGGTCACCAGGACCCTGCCCCGCTCTTTGAGATGGTAGATCTCCAGAATGTCGCCTTTTTTCTGGGATTCGACAGTCTCCGGACGGGCCTGCACCATGTAAAGATGCCCGTCTTCACCATCTTTGGCCCACTCCATATCCATCGGCTTGTGGTACCCCGCTTTTTCGGAGTAGTGGCGTTCGACCTTGATGGCGTAATCGGCCAGCACCATCACGTCGTCGTCGCTGATACAAAAACGGCTGCGTTCTTCGGGTGTCGTTTCGATGTTCTTGGTGTATTCGACCGCGATATTGTCGGTATTGAGAGTGTCGGTGAAGACCATTTTGAGCTCTTTGCTCCCAAGGCGCCGCTTCAAAACGGCACGGAAGCCCTTTTCGTAGGTCGGTTTGTGAACATAAAAACTGTCGGGATCGATGGTCCCCTGCACGACATTCTCCCCCAAGCCCCACGCCGCGTTGATGAAGACCACGTCTTTGAATCCCGTCTCGGTATCGAGGCTGAACATGACGCCGCTGGCCCCTTTGTCGGAACGCACCATTTTCATGACCACCACACTCAGGTAGACTTTGGCCCAGTCGAAGTGGTTGTCGTGCTTGTAGTGGAGGCTGCGGTCGGTGAAGTTGGAAGCGAGGCAACGTTTGTAGGCATCCAGCAGCGCCTCGTCGCCTTGGATGTTCAGGTAGGTGTCGTTCTGCCCGGCGAAGGAGGCTTCGGGAGAGTCCTCCGCCGTGGCGGAAGAGCGAACCGCCAGAGAGAGATTTTCACCGTATTCCTCTTTGAGTTTCGCGTAATTGGCGACAATCTCCTCTTTCAGGTCGTCGGGTATTTCGGATTCGATGATCGCTTTGCGACACGCCTCGCCCGCTTTCTGCAGCGCCTCCACATTGTCATAGTCGAGTCCGTCAAGGTATCCGTGAAGTTTCTCTTCGAGGCGGTTGGCCTGAAGATAGTGTCGGTATGCCGTGGCCGTGACAGCGAAGCCGTTGGGCACCCTGACGCCTTCTTGGGTGAGGTTGCGGTACATCTCTCCCAGCGATGCGTTTTTGCCTCCTACTTCGGGAACATCTTCGATACCGATTTCACTGAACCATCTGACATACGTGCTCATAGCGATCCTTTTACAATGTATGGGGTGGTGACATCATCACCATGTTGAAAAAGCCGCCGAAAAGCATCCCCAACACCACGAAGATAAAATAAATGATAAACAGTGCCGGAATCGAAGCCAGCGCCAGCTTCACCATAAACCATACCAGATCCCAAAAAGGAATCTCCAGGCCCGAAACGATCACTCTTTCTTTATCGCACTTTTCCATGTTGCGGTTTCTCTCCTTCCGTGTAGACGCGATAGAGGTGCGTCTTTCTTTCTGTATGCCAGCCGATGATGTGCTTGAATGCCTCTTCGGCATTCTCGACAATCGTGAATATCTCCAGATCTTCGGGGGCTATCATCCCCTCTTCGACGAGTACATCGAAATCGATGATCCTCTTCCAGTAGCGATGGCCCACGAGAACGACAGGAATTTCCGGATTCTTGCGGGTCTGCACAAGCGTCAATACTTCGAACAGCTCATCCAATGTTCCGAATCCACCGGGATAGGCCACCAGTGCCTGGGCACGAAGCATGAAATGGAGTTTTCGAATCGCGAAATAGTGGAACTGGAAACAGAGTTCCGGGGAGATGTAGGGGTTGGGATACTGCTCATGGGGCAGATTGATATTGAGGCCGATGGTTTTCGCTCCCACATCGTAAGCACCTCGGTTGGCTGCTTCCATGATACCCGGACCGCCGCCAGTCATCAGAATGACCCGGTTGTCTTCAGGACCCGTCCCCGCTTCGCCGATCATCCGGCCAAAACGGCGGGCATCGTCGTAATAGGTGCTCATTTCCACCATCCGCTCCGCTTCGCGCAGTTCGGCCAGAAGTTTGACATTGTCCGGATCGGCATCGAGTTTTTTCTGCACCGTTTTGAAGTGTGCGAGTGCGGTTTTGCGTTCCTTGATGCGCGCACTCCCGAACACCACGATCGTATGCTGCACATCCAGGTCCGTCATGATAAGTTCGGGTTTTAGATAATCCAACTCCAGTCTCACTCCACGGGTCTCGTGGATTCTGAGAAATTCCGGATCTTCTTCCGCCAGCCGGTAGGATGGTGAGTTCATCAGCTGTTGAACAAGCTTCAATGCTTTCGGATCTTCCGATTTCGGTTTAGGATGCTGCCAGGGCAGTTCATGCCACCTTTTTCGCCCGGTTTTTTTCATAAGACCCTCCTGTGATATGAATATTCTATCCAAATTGCCTCGTTTTGGTCGCAATGGCCAAAAACAGCACAACAGGCATCACTCTATGGCGCGATGAGTCCTTTTTCGTAACAGACGGGATCAAATTCGCACACCACATCGGTATCGTATACCAGCAGTTCGGCGTTTTTGCCAGGGTACTCCACATGGGCGAGAAAGTGTTTCATCACGTGGATGCGCGCCGTTTTTTTGTCATCGCTGTGGACCACATGCCAAGGGGCGAAGACAAAAGAGGTTTTGGCGAACATTTCGTCTCTGGCTTTGGAGTACTCTTTCCACAGTCTCTGGGCCTGCTGGTCGATGGGACTCAGTTTCCACTGTTTGAGAGGATCTTTTCGACGCTCTTCGAGCCGTTTTTTCTGCTCTTTTTTGGAGATGTCGAGGTAGTACTTGAAAAAAAGCATCTCCGAGTGGGTCAGCATCTGTTCGAAACTTCCTACCTCTTTCATGAAGAGCCTGTGCTCTTTTTTCGTGCAGAACCCCATCACCTTCTCGACCCCTGCCCTGTTGTACCAGCTGCGGTTGAAAAAGACGATCTCCCCGCCGCTTGGCAGATGGGGAACGTACCGCTGGAAATACCACGACTTCCTGTCACGGTCGCTCGGTTTCCCCAATGCGACGATACGTGCCTCGCGGGGACTCAGATGCTCCGTGAAGCGTTTGATCGTCCCATCCTTTCCCGCGGCGTCCCGTCCTTCGAAAACGACGCATACTTTTAGATCCTTTTCGATCACATGGCGCTGGAATTTGACCAGCTCCACCTGCAAACGGTAAAGCGTTTTTTTGTAAATCCTTTTGTTCATATCACCTCGATTCCCAGTTTCCTGCGATAGTAGCGCAAAACCGCGACTTTGACCACATCGTTGAATACGAACCATGTCAGTGCGTAAGCCCACATGAAAATAGCCCACTCCCACCCGATGGGCGTCATGAGTCCGAATCCATAGACGGCGATGATTGTACCGATGATGCGTGTCGAAAATGTGGCACCGAAAAGTATCAGCGACGGCCAGGGACGTTTCCAGAACCAGTCATCGATACGGGTATTGTAGATGGTCCCGTGACCGGCGATGACCATTTTGGCGAAAAAGATCGACTGGACAAAAGCTTCGTAGCTTTTGATGTCTCCCATATCGACCCATAAAGGCACATGGGGCAGGAAATCGGCACTTTCAGGATGCGCCTTGAGATAGACCATAACGATGTAGAAGATAAGAAAGGAGCTCAAAACGCCGGCGACTCCCAACCAGGAGGAGAGGATGAGCATCTCCCTCATGTCCCAGCGCACCGGCTTTTTTCTGATCTTCGTGTTGTCGTAGGCAATTGTCAGAATCGGAATATCGTTAAGGAGTGCGAGTACGATGATCATGACGGTCGTCAACGGATAGAACTGGAAGACGACAATAGCCAGCGTCATGAAAATCACGATACGGATTGTCTCGGCGATGCGGAATATCGTATAGCTTTTCATCCGCTCGAAAGTGACCCGGGCCTGCTCGATCGCATCGACGATCACCCGCAGTCCCGGTGCCATAAGAACGATGTCCGCCGCCGCCCGGGCCGCGTCGGTGGCTCCGCTGACGGCAATGCCACAGTCTGCCTTTTTGAGAGCGGGAGCATCATTGACGCCGTCTCCGGTCATACCCACGATATGGTCGGCCTTCTGCAACTCGTCGACGATGAAGTATTTGTCTTCCGGAAACACCTGCGCAAAACCGTTGGCCTCTTCGATTGCGGCGATAATCTCCGATTCGTGCCGTTTGACCGTACCCTTGGGTATCGGCATATTGTAGAGCTCACGTTTCACCTTCTTCATGATATCGCGGACGATTCGATCGATCTCGTCCTTGCTCGCATCGGGATGGAACTTTTCTGCGATGGCACGGGAGAGCACTTCGGAGAGGTAGATGTATTCGACGATCGTCTCTCCTTTGAGTTCACGGACATCTTCGATCCTCTCTCCTATGCCAAGAATTTTTGCGATATATTTCGCAACGGCGATATTGTCTCCCGTGACCATCTTGACCTCGACGCCTTTGGAGAGCGCCTCTTCGATCGCCTCTTTGCTGTCTTCCCTCGGTGGATCGAAGAGAGGAATCAACCCCACGAAATGGTAATAGTCCTCTTCGCACAGCCGATAGGCCACCCCGAGAGTCCTGAATCCTTTCTCGGCAAAGTTTTCCACTGCGTCGTAGGCCTTTTTCTTGTCGAATTCGTTTTCGTGACACTGCTCAATGATTACCTGCGGTGCGCCTTTGGTGACAACCAGGCATTTTTTGCCGTTATAAAGTCCCTCGGTCCGCTTGTGAACCGGATCGAAAGGCAGAAATTTGGTGAGTTCGTAACGCTTGAGCGCATCACGCATATTGTGTGCGTCGATGTATTCGAAAATCGGTTTTTCAATCGGATCGCGGTTTTCCTCTTTGCTGGCCAGCGCCGCATAGAGCATCAGCTCTTCGGCCGTATGGCCGTCGGCGACGAAAGGATCGGCCAGGCTCATGCGGTTTTGGGTCAGCGTACCGGTTTTGTCAGAACAGAGAATATCCATGCCCGCCATCTCCTCGATGGCTGCCAGACGGCTGACAATCGCCTGCTTTTTCGCCAGACTCATGGCTCCTACCGCCATGGTGACGGTCAAAACCGCAGGCAGTGCCACCGGTATCGCCGAAACGGTCAAAACCAACGAAAAAGCGAGAAGTTCCAACGCATTTTCATGTCGATGAAGTCCCACAAAAATGATGATGAGAATCATCACGACAGTCACTGCAATCAGAAAATCCCCTACACGTATCACCATTTTCTGGAAATGGCTCTGCTGCTCCCGCTCCGCTTTCGCAACAAGACCCACTGTCTTGCCGAAATAGGTATTCAAGCCTGTCGCGGTGACCTGCGCCACCATCTCTCCCTGTTTGATGACGGCATTGGCATAAAGAGTATCTCCGGCTTTGCGGGTCACAGGAAGCGATTCGCCGGTAAGTGCGGATTGATCAACCAGCAGAAAATCGCCCCCGCCGAGCAGTTTGGCATCGGCAGGCACGATATCGCCGATTTTCACCTTGATGATGTCGCCAGGTACCACTTCACGGGCCGGAACCTGTTTCCAGACGCCTTCTCTGAGCACAAGCGCACTGCGCGCCAGTTTCTTCTTCAGCACAGCGATGGCGTTGAGGGCTTTTGTTTCCTGATAGAAATCGACGATGGCATTGACCAGGAGCATGATGAGGATGATGACGAACTCTTCGGTATGATGAACCGCCAGAGCCATGAGACCGGCCGCTTCGATCATCCACGGGATCGGTCCCCAGAATCGTTTCAGAAGCCGGCGGAACCATCCTTCTTCCCTCTCTTCGATTTCGTTGTATCCGTACTTTTTGAGTCTTTCGGCTGCCTCCTTTTCATTCAGTCCTTTCCACTCTCCGGAAGCGACGGCAGCAGCTTCTTCGGGGCTCATCGCGATTTGCGTTTTCGCTGGAGCTGTTTCCGTACGGTTCCTTTTTTTTCTTCGCCTTCTGTGTGACATCTTGCCTCCCTTACAGATAGATGTTTTCTTCCGGTGCCACGATATGGGCTTTTTTCCCCATACGTTCTTCTATGACTTTTCTGAAAATCCTCTGTTTGTCGTATTCGCCGTGAATCAGAAAAATTTTGCCCAGATTGTCGAAATGGTTCATCCAGTCGATCAATTCACTCTGGTCCGCATGGGCGGAAAAACCGTTGATCGTATGGATTGAAGCGCGCACCACCACCTCTTCGTGGTAAATGCGTATATGCCGTTCACCGTTGATGATGCGCCGTCCCAATGTCCCTTCGGCCTGATAACCGACAAAAAGCAGTGCGTTTTTTTCGTTCCAGAGACGGTGTTTGAAATGGTGAAGGATGCGTCCGCCGGTACACATGCCGCTGCCGGCGATGATGATGCAGCCGCTCTCAATGTCATTGATCTTTTTCGAATCTTCGGGTTTGAGGGTATATTTGACATAGGGAAACTCGAAAATGGTACCGTCACGTTTGAGATAGTTGTTGCACTGCCGGCTCAGCTCTTTGTGATAGGTGTCGTAAAGCCGAGTGGCACGGATAGCCATGGGTGAGTCGAGAAATACCTGACACGTCGGAAGCTCCCTGCTGTCGTACATCTGTTTGAGGATACAGAGTATCTCCTGGGTCCGCTCGATGGCGAAGGAGGGAATGAGCACGTTGCCCTGGTTGAGCAGCGTATTGACGACAACTTCTTTGAATTCCGCCACACTCTCCTGTATGCCTTTGTGGTTCCGATCGCCGTAGGTCGACTCGATGTAGAGGGCATCCGCCCCTTTCACATAAACAGGATCGGGCATCACCATATCGTTGTGATTGCCAAGGTCACCGCTGAAAACGAGCGTTTTGGCTTCACCACCCTCGACGATATCGAGTTCGATCGTCGCCGAGTCGAGAATATGCCCCGCATTGCGGAATGTCGCTGTCACATCTTTGGCGATTTCGATGGGTTCGTCATACTTGACGAATATCATCGGCAAATCGTAGACCGCTTCCACGTCGTCAGGGGTATAGAGCGGTTCTTTGACACTCTTTTCCGCCCCTCGGCGCTGTGCTTTTCTAAAACGCGTCTGATACTCTTCCAGCATCAGATGGGCACTGTCGAGCAATACCACCTCCGCCAGGTCCATCGTCGACTTGAGCGTGACGATGCGCCCGACAAAACCCTCTTTTACGAGTTTGGGAATGCGCCCCACATGGTCGAGATGGGCATGGGTGACAAGCAGAATATCCACATCCCGGGGATTGAAACCGAAAGGCTCGTCATTGCGATCCTCGACGGTTCCCTGGAACATTCCGCAGTCTACGAGGATTGTCGGCCCTTTTTCGATGCGCAGAAGATGGCACGAACCTGTGACAACCTCAGCCGCACCGAACGATTGAATGACAGCCATTTGGACCCCTTTGGTTATTAACCGATATTTTTCATAAAACAGTTTCACAATCCACACGGGCTGCGAAACAACAGGAACAACTCTTTTTTATCTACAGTCTGCGAAACGCTCTCTCAAGCGACTCACTGAATGTCGGATGGGCCAGAACCGTCCGGCGGGCCAGTCTGGCGTCCATCTCTCCTGCCAGAGCCATCGAAACGACGGCGATCAGCTCTTCCGCGTCGGGGGAGAATATCTCGCCCCCGAGAATGAAACCCTCATCGTCCGCATAAAGGGCCATTACACCCAGATCCCCGTCGTGGGTATGGGGAAAAGGAAGACCCCGCAAAAAAACGGTACTCTCTTTGTAGCAGACACCGCTCTTTTCGAGGTCCGATTTCGATTTCCCGACCGATGCGTAACCGCATGGCAAGGTATGGATGAATTTGACCACATTCTCCAGATTGAGCGTCTCCGGTTCATCCCCCACTATTTTCGCCACCACATAGAGTACCTCGGCACGTGCCGCATGGGCGAGTTGGAGCTTGCCGTTGCAGTCGCCGATGGCGTAGTGGTTCGGCAGGGTCGTTTCGAAATGGTCATCGGTGACGATGCCTCTGCTGTCCGTTTGGATCTCGTCACACTCCACGGCCGAGACGTTCGCCCTGCGGCCCGTGGCCACGAGCAGCATCGGTACGTAATGGTCGCTGCCGTCTTCATAGAGAATATGCACGCCTCGTCCGGTGGTTTTGGCGCTTTTGATCGAACGGTTGCGCAGAAGCGTCACCCCGAGTTCCTGCATCTGGCGGAAGAGATTTTTCGAGATGGCCGGATGCGCTTTTCTCAGCAGCGTATCGTGCCGCCATATCAACTCTGTCGGCACCCCCGATGAAGCGAAGAAACTGGCTGTCTCCAATCCGATGGCTCCGTCGCCATAGATCGCAATTTTCTCCGGCAGCGTGCGTATATTCAAAATCTCGTCGCTCGTTACGACCCCTTTACCGTCGTATTCGATGCCATCGGGAATAAAAGGCGACGATCCCGTGCCGATCACGACATGGCGCGCCGTGATTTTTCTCTCTTTGACTCTGACGGTATGCGGAGCCGTGAGAAATCCTTCACCCTCCATGATATCGACCTTCTCGCACTGTCTCATGATCGCCTGTGTGGCCGATAGAAGAAGCTTCTCCTTCTCGTCGTCGAGCCTCTCCATCTTCAACGAAATCGATCCCTCGAAATGGGGATTTTTGGAAGCCCGCACCGTCTCCGCAGCGCCCAGATACATTTTCGAAGGTATGCAGCCGTTGTGAAGGCAGGTCCCTCCAAGATGCGACGGATTTTTTTCGACCAGCGCCGTCTTCAATCCCCTTTTGGATGCGACAACGGCTCCGGCATAGTTGAGGCCGCCGCCAAGAAAAAGAATGTCGTAATCGTAGGTCATTGAATCGCACCTTTGTAAAATTCCGGATCTTCCGCCAGTCGTTTGATCGTCTGCATGAACTCCGCGGCCTGCCACCCGTTGATGAAGCGGTGGTCGATCGTCAGTGTCACACTTATCTGCCCCTGTTTTTCGCTGCCGATCGCCGCGATGCCCGTATCGTTCCGGTTGACGAGCGCATCGAACCGTTCGATGCCCGTCATACCGAGATTGGAGATCCCGAAGGTCGAGCCGATCAGATTCGCGGCGAGTACCCTTCCGCTTCTGACCCTCTCTTTGTAGGCTTTCAACTCTTCGGCGATCTGAGGGGCACTCTTTTTGTTGACATCTTTGAAAACGGGCATGTAAAGGGCTTCGCCGTGCGCCATCGCCAGCGAGATCGACGCGTTGGGCCAGAGCTGGTAAGTATGGGTATCGAGCGTCATACGGGTCGAGGGGTTTTGCATCATCGCCTCCGCGATCAGTTTGAGGATCCAGACCGTCAGCGTCAGCTTTTTGGTTTCGTGCGCACGAAGAAGTGTCGCGTCGATGCCGTCATAGATGCGATAGACCGGCTTTTTCGCCGCTTCGCTGACATTTTTGATGATGACCTGCTGAATCGGGCTCAACGGCTGCGGAAGCGGGACTTCATGCGCCTGGATATAGGCCTCAATATCCTCTTCGCTCACCCTCTCTTTCGAGACAAAAAGCTCGGGCGAGAGCCGGTACTGCATCAGTAGCTTCCATGCCTGCGGCGAAAACTTTTCGTTTTCCGTATAGATGTTGTGGTTCATACTCTCACTTTGAGGTGAATTCGTCGATCGCTTTTTCGACCGGGATCATATACATCAGCGCCGGACCGCCGTGCATCAGCACCGCCTGCAGCGCCGCATCGATAATCTCCTCTTTCGTCGCCCCCGCATCGAGCGCCCCTTTGACATGGAGCGAAATGCACCATTCACACTGCGCGGCGACGGCGAGGCCCACGTTGACGAGCTCTTTCATCTTCGTATCGAGCGCCCCCGGCTTTTCGATGGCGAACATGAATTTGTGAAACGCTTCCATCTGTTCGGGGGACTCTTTTTGCAATCTTGAGACAAGTTCCTTGATCTCTTCGAGTTTTTTCGTGTAGGTTCCCATACCGTTCTCCTTTTTGTGGTTATTTTATCCGTTCCGCGAAATAGTCGACCATGTGTTCGAGTGTATCGACTTTTCCGTAGTCCTCTTCGGGCACTTCGACACCCGGTTTCTCGGCCAGTGCCGTCAGAAGGTTGAGAAAATCGTACGAATCGATCTCCAGCGACTCCTGCAGATTCTCCTTTTCGGGAATCTCCTCACCTTCGTGTTCGGGTGCGATCTCGTAGATCGCTTCGACGATCGTCTTTTTTATCTCCTCTTTGGTCATTGCAAATCCTCCGGTTTTTGTAATAGCTTCTCGAGTTTGGCCAAAAAAAGCGCGCCCGTGCGTCCGTCGGTAGCCCGATGGTCTCCTGCGATCGACGCTTCGACGACCTTTCTGACGGCGATGGCGTCACCTTCGGCCCACGGCCTCTCCATGATGCGCCCGAATCCCACCAGCGCCACCTGCGGCGGATAGATCACCCCATAGACCTTTTCGACTCCCAGATCGCCCAGATTGGTGATCGTGATGGTCTGTCTGGTCATTTGCGAACTGGTCAGTTTGCCGCCGCGTGTCCGCTCGATGAGATCGGTGAGCGCTTTCATCGTCTCGTCGAGGTTTTTTTCATGTGCATCGATCAGGGCAGGTGTGATCAGACCTCCCTGCCGCCGCGCGATCGCGATGCCCGGATGGATTTCAGGGCTGACGATCGGCCCCTCTTTCCAGAAACCGTTGAGCTCGGGGACCGCCTGGAGCGCCTTGACGACGGCGCGGATCATAAGCGCAGCCGGAAGGATGCGCTCTTTTATCGAACGCTTGGCGTTGAGTTCTCTCAGCCACTCGAGGGCTCTGGTCATATTGATGGGGGTAGAGAGATAGTAGTGGGGAATTTCGGCGTTGGAGCGGCTCATCGCCGCGGCGATCGCCATGCGCATCGGATCGGGTTTCGAAGCCGAGGGTACGGCACCTTTTTGCTGCATCCGCTTTGCGGCCTCTTCCACATCTTTCGCACTGATCTTTCCATGCACTTTCCGTGCTAGCTCTTCGAGATCGACTCCGAGCTCCCTGGCCCGCTTTTTCGCCAAAGGGGTGGCCCGCACACGAACGGGAACTTCAGGTTTTCTCTCCCCCTCCGCCCGGCTTTCGGCTTTGGCCGGTGTTCCGAATATCTCTTCGGCCGCACTTTTCGGTACTTCCGAAGCCGAAGCGGACGATTCGGCCGCGGTTTCGGTTTTCATCGCCTCTTCTTCTTGTTGGGGTTGCGCCTCCTTTCCGGACGGGGCGGAAAGTGCCGCGATCGTCTCTTCGATCTCTTTTTTTATCGTCGCATCGTCGTCCTTTTCGGTGCGAATCACCGCCAGGGGGGTTCCCACCGGATACTCCACACCCTCTTTCGCGACGATCTTTTCGACCTTTCCGTCTTCGTAGACCTCTCCTTCGATGACCCCTTTGCTCGTTTCGATGTCGGCGATGACATCCCCTTTTTTGAGTGTATCGCCCTCTTTCGCTTTCCATTCGGCAAGGATGCCCGATTCCATATCCGCACCCAGGCTCGGCATCTTGTAGATCATCTACGCCTCCTCCATCACGGCTTTGGCCGCATCGACGACCTTTTCCGGGCTGGGAATCGCCGCATCTTCAAGATGCTTCGCGTAGGGGATCGGCACCTCTTCGCTGCAGACCCTGCGCATCGGGGCATCGAGCTCGAAAAAAGCCTGTTCGTTGATGCGCGCCATGATTTCGGCCGAAATGCTGCCCGAACGCCACCCTTCGTCGACGATCAATACCCTGTGGGTCTTTCTCACCGACGCAATGATCGTCTCGTCGTCAAGCGGTCGCAGCGAACGCAGATCGACCACTTCGGCCTCGATCCCCTCCTTGGCGAGGGTTTCGGCGGCTTCGAGCGCTTTGAAAAGGTTGATGCCGTAGGCGAAAATCGAGAGGTCCTTCCCTTCGCGCATCACCTTCGCTTGCCCGATCGGAAGGGGCTGGGCGGAGGTGTCGAGTACCCCTTTCATATTGTAGAGCAGCGAATTTTCAAACAGTATGACCGGATCGGGATCGGCCAGCGCCAGGTGCACCATATCGTAAGCATCCTGCACCGTCGCTGCCGTCAATATTTTGAGCCCTGGTATATGGGCATACCACCCTTCGAGCGAGTGGGAGTGCTGGGCCGCGAGCTGTTTGCCCGCCCCGGTGACCATGCGTATAACAAGCGGCACGTTGTACTGCCCGCCCGACATATGCAGCAGGTGGGCGGCGTTGTTCATGATCTGATCGAGTGCGAGCAGGGAAAAGTTGACGGTCATGATCTCGATGATCGGACGCATCCCGTTCATCGCTGCACCGATCCCCATACCGGTGAATCCCGACTCGCTCAACGGGGTGTCGACAATGCGTTCGGGACCGTATTTCTCCAAAAGCCCCAGACTCACGGCGTAGCTTCCGCCGTATTTTCCCACATCTTCGCCCGCGAGAAAGACCCGTTCATCCTTCTGCATCGCCGTATCGATCGCCATTCGGACCGCTTCGCGGTTGGTGAGTTCCTTTTTCACGATGTCACCTCCTCGGAATAGACGAACTTCGTCAGATCGGAAACAGGCTCCCATGTTCCTTTTTCTGCAAAATCGACCGCTTTTTCGACCTCTTCTTCAATCGCCTTTTCGATGGCGGCGGCGTCGATTTTCTCCCACATTTCCTTCTTTTGGAGGTATTTTCGGAAAGTGACGATCGGCCCCTTCTCCTTCCATGCCTCTATCTCCTTCTTCGTCCGGTAGCGGTCGGGGTCGAACATCGAGTGGGCACGGAAGCGGTAGGTCTGGCACTCGAGAAAGACGGGACCCTTGCCCGAACGGATATGCGCCACCGCCTTTTTGGCCGCATCGTTGACTTTGACCACGTCCATGCCATCGACACGGTGCGCCTCCATCCGGTAGCTTTTGGCCTTTTTGACAAGGTCGGGCTCGGACTCGGCCCTTTCGATATACGTGCCCATGCCGTAGAGATTGTTTTCACAGACAAACAGCACCGGAAGCTCCCACAGCTGCGCCAGGTTCATCGATTCGTGAAACTCCCCTTCCGCGACGGCGCCGTCACCGAAGAAACAGACCGTGACACGTTTGCGTCCCATCCGCTTGTCCGCCAGCGCGATGCCCACCGCCAGCGGCAGGCCCCCACCGACGATCGCATAGCCGCCGTAGAAGTTCTTCTCTTTGTCGAAAAGGTGCATCGACCCGCCGCGTCCGCGCGAGCACCCCTCCATCTTTCCGTAGAGTTCGGCCATCACCTTTTCGGGCGGGATGCCTTTCAATATCGCATGGCAATGTTCCCGGTAGGTCGCCACCACCCCGTCGTCGGGTTCGATGGCATCGATGATGCCCGTCGCCACCGCCTCTTCACCGATATACAGATGCAAAAACCCGCGGATCTTCTGCTCGGTATAGAGCTCGGCGCTCTTTTCTTCAAAACGCCGGCACAGCAGCATCTGACGGTAGAACTGTTTCGCTTTTTCCAGACTCAGGCTCATCTTTTTTTCCTCCTATTTTTCGAGTGTCGACGTATCGCCAAGAGGCAGGCCGAGCTCCATGGCCCTCAAGAGGCGCCGCATGATCTTTCCGCTGCGTGTCTTGGGCAGATTCTCCATGAATTCGATCTCTTTGGGAGCGATCGCCACTCCCAGTTTCTTGCGTCCGAATCCGATCAGTTCACGCTTGAGCTCCTCGCTGGGTTCATACCCTTTCTTGAGCGAAACGAACGCTTTGACGATCTGTCCCGCAACCGGGTCGGGTTTTCCGATGACCCCCACCTCGGCGACGGCCGGATGCTCCATCAGCGCGCTTTCGACTTCGAAAGGCCCCACCATGTGACCGGAGGTCTTGATGATGTCGTCGGCGCGTCCTACGAACCAGAAATAGCCGTCCTTGTCCCGATAAGCCAGATCTCCGGAGATATACCATCCGTCCGCGAACGATTTTTTGTATTTCTCTTCGTTGTGCAGATATCCCCTGAACATCGAGGGCCAGCCGGGTTTGAGGGCCAGGTCGCCCTCGACGCCCGGCTCTGTGATGACAGTGGCGGTGCCATCGTCGTTTCGCCGCACGATCGCCGCCTCCACACCCGGAATCGGACGTCCCATCGAGCCGGGACGGATCGTCTGCGACAGATAGTTGGCGATCATGATGCCCCCGGTCTCCGTCTGCCACCAGTTGTCGTGGATCGGCATCTTGAGCTTCTCCATGCCCCACCATACCGCTTCGGGGTTGAGCGGCTCACCGACACTGTGTATCAGTCGCAGATGGCTCAGGTCGTACTCTTTGAGAGGATCGACATCGAGCCGCATGAGCCTTCGGACCGCTGTGGGTGCAGTGTACCAGACATTGACCTTTTCATCCTGCAGAATTTTGAACCAGCGCTCGGCGTTGAATTCCGCCTCATCGACGACATTGGTGATGCCGTGCAGCCACGGGGCGATGATGCCGTAGGAGGTTCCGGTGACCCAGCCCGGATCCGCCGTGCACCAGAAGACATCGTCGGGATGGAAGTCAAGCACGTAGTAGCCGGTGACCCAGTGGGTATAGATCGCTTTGTGGACATGAATGACACCTTTGGGCTTTCCGGTCGTTCCACTGGTGAAGTGCAGCAGCGACATATCCTCGGGATCGGTCGCTTCGATCGTGAAATCTTCGGAAGCCTCCGCCATCAGTTTCGGCAGAGATAGAACCTTTTCATCCCGATGCTCCTTCGCATCGATCAGCAAGATATATTTGAGTTCGGGTACCTGATCGACGATGCCCGCAACCTTTTTGTCATAGAGGTGTTCGGTGGTCAACAGCCCTTTGGCGTCGCCACCCTGCAGCCGCTGAAGAATCGGTTCGGGACCGAACTGGGCAAACAGCGGGCACATGACACTTCGGTTTTTCAAGATCCCCATCACACCGATGTAGAGTTCGGGAACACGGGGAGAAAGAATGTAGAGACGCTCCCCTTTTTCGAAACCGAGCTTTTTGATGACATTGGCAAATTTGTTGGTCTCCTTTTTCAACTGGCCGTAGGTATAACTCTTTCTGTCACCGTTTTTGCCGTACCATACCAATGCCGTTTTATCTTTCAATGCCCCGTTGGCATGCCTGTCGATCGCTTCGTGGGCGATATTGAGCCCACCCGAGGGAAGCCCGTCGAAATGTTTTCCCACCTCCTCCCACGAAAAGGTTCTGTACACTTCATCATAATCGAGCAGATTGGGCTTTACCGGCAGTTTGTCGATATCTTTCTCTATCCATTTTGCCTTCATCTTCTCCTCCTTTTTTTCTTTTAAGGCCCTTTAATAGATAGTATAATAGAAAAAAGTAAACGGTATGTATCTATAAACTGAATTTAACCTTAACAAACTCTGAAAGTGAAGCGATCCGATGAAAACATGGCGGCTGATAATGGATAGGGAAACACTCTCCGCGCCCTGGAACATGGCGGTAGACGAAGCGCTGTTGCGCAGTTTCAAAAGCGGCGACCTTCCTGTGCTACGCATTTACCGGTGGAAACGCGCATTGAGTTTCGGCCGATTCAGCCGTATCGAGGATCTCATCGAAATGGGATTGCTGCAACAAAAAAGACTCTCCTACGCACGACGCATTACAGGGGGCGGCATTCTGGTACATGGAGGTGATATATCCTATGCGCTGATCGTCCCCGCGTCGTTTTCGAAAGAGCTTGGGGTGAAAGGGTGTTACCGCCATCTTTGCCGTTTTCTGATAGAATTTTACGAAAGACTGGGGTTGTCGGCGGCATTCGCCGCCGAGGCGGGAGTGCCCGAAAGCGGTTCTGGGATCTGCCTCGCAGGACATGAAGCCTACGATATCGTCATCGACGGCATGAAAATCGGGGGAAACGCGCAGCGGCACGGCCGTGAAGCGATGCTGCAGCACGGTTCCATTCCGCTGTGGTATGAGGGAGAATTTTTCAAACCTCTTTTTCTCAAAGAGTCCGGACTGGATGAAACCGCCTCGCTGCGAAAATCCGGAATTACTCTTGGTGTCGAGAGTTTGATGGAAAAGTTGATCGAAACTTTTGCGGCCACGTTTGACGCCAGGCTTCTGACAGGGGGCCTCACAAAGCGCGAAGAGACGGCTGCCAGAGAGCTCTATGCCCGCAAATACAGTCAGGAGAGTTGGAATCTTCATGCAAACGAACCCGCTTAGAAAACCACCATGGCTGCGCAAAAAGATCACCCCCAGCACCCTCAGAGAGGTCGAAGCGATGCTTGTGGAGGGGGGATTGCGTACTATCTGTCAGGAGGCGCTCTGCCCCAATATCGGCGAGTGCTTTTCCAAAAAAGAGGCAACCTTTCTGATACTCGGCCATCTGTGTACCCGCGGCTGTACCTTCTGCAATGTCACGAATAAAAGACCCTTCCCGCCCGATCCCGACGAACCGAAGCGACTGGCCGATACCGTCATCAAGATGGGTCTGCGCCATGTCGTCGTCACGAGTCCGACACGCGACGACCTCCGCGACGGTGGCGCTGCACATTTTTGCGAGACAGTCAGGGCCATCAAAGCCAGGGACAGCAAAATCGTCGTGGAACTGCTCGTTCCCGATTTTCAGGAAAACGAAGAGGCCATCCGTGCCGTTGCACAAAGCGGTGCAGAAATCGTAGGGCACAATATCGAGACGGTTCCCCGCCTCTATCACATTCGCAAAGGAGCCGATTACGGACGTTCCCTGCGCGTCCTGCAAAAACTGCATGCGGCCAATCCCGCCATGGCGACCAAGAGCGGCATCATGCTGGGACTCGGTGAAAAAAGAGAGGAGGTTTTAAAGACGATGGAAGATATTCTAAAAACAGGCTGTCGGTTCCTCAGCATCGGGCAGTATCTGGCTCCCGGCCCGCGGCATACGCCCGTGGTCGAATATGTCGCCCCCTCTCTTTTTGAATTTTATCGCACGGAAGGGGAGGCCATGGGATATCGCTATATCAAAAGCTCCCCCTATACCCGTAGCAGCTACATGGCCCATGAGTATCTCTCAGGCGGGTGCTAAACATTGTCGGATTTCACTCAGACAATATCGTCGATCAGTCGTTCCACACTTTTTTCTTCCGAATCGGCGCGTGCTTTAAGTTTCTCGTAGGTCTCGACAGAAAGGTACATGACGCTGCGGACATTCTCGCCCTCTTTTCGCCGCATTTCGTCATAGACTCTTTGCATTTCGATGCGTTTTGTCCTGGGAACAGGCGAACGGATCGATTTGTATTCGACCACTTTGCCCTCTTTGTAGACACCGGAGATGACGGCATAGACCCAGTAGTATCCCCGGTCTTTGCGCATGTTTTTCACATACCCTTCCCACGTCTTTTCCGCTTTGATGGTCTCCCACATCTCTTTGAATGCGGATTTGGGCATATCGGGGTGGCGGAGAATGTTGTGCGGCTTTCCAATCAGTTCTTCGGGAGAGTAGCCCGAAATTTCGGCAAAGGTGTCATTGACATAGGTAATGATACCTTTTAGATCCGTTCTGGAAATGATCACCTGGTCTTCCGGTACTTCCGTCTCTATGAACATATCGAATGTGATATCCATCATTTCTCCTGATTGCTCTGATAAACGGATTATATCTTTTTTTGCTTGTAACCCTGTTGATCAATATCATAGGCAAAAGTGCCGATATAGTTGATATATGAAAAAGATTCGCAAAACGATAGAACAGAAGCTGAAAAACTCTCTGCCTTTTCATTGGCTGCAGGAGGATGAGGCGCTGTTGCAGAAAAAGCTGGACGATCACAGAGCATTCGCGAGCAGGCTTTTTCTACTCGGCACCCTCATCGGCAGCGGTCTTTGGGTCTGGGACTACGTGATCGATCCCGTGGGAGCCGTACAAACCGTATGGCTGCGTCTTGTGTTTTTCGTCTTTTTGCCTGTTCCGTGGTTGTTTCAAAACATCCGAAACTTCAGATTTCTCAGTTCTCTTCTGATTGGTGTCATTCTGGTAACGGAAGTTGCGTTTGTCAAAATCCTCACCCACCTGCATATGGGCATGGTTTACGGCATCGGCGGTTTCATGTACTATATGCTTCTTCCACCACTGGCACTGCAGCCTTTTTCTTTGCGATCCAACATCGTTTTCATTCTCATGGCGGCGCTGGTTCCCCATCTGGTGGCCTTGGCGGGATGGGCACCGGGCTTCGAGCATCTCAATTACGCCGTACTCATCTGGCCCGCCGCCTTTTTGGCGATTATTATCCAGTATTTCTATG
This sequence comes from Hydrogenimonas urashimensis, assembly GCF_016593255.1. NCBI lineage: Bacteria > Pseudomonadati > Campylobacterota > Epsilonproteobacteria > Campylobacterales > Hydrogenimonadaceae > Hydrogenimonas > Hydrogenimonas urashimensis. The sequence goes on from NZ_AP023212.1 coordinate 619,444, forward strand.
CCAACGAATACAAAAAACGGTACGAACTGGAAAAGAGGCTCCAGAAAATGTCCTACACCGATACGCTCAGCGGCCTATACAACCGCCGCTACTTCATGCGATACATGGAAAAAGAGTGGCAGCGCTTCCAACGCGGCGGCGAACCTTTTTCTCTGCTTATGATCGACATCGACCATTTCAAAAAGATCAACGACACGTATGGCCATCCGACAGGTGACGTGGTGATACAAAAAGTGGCAAAACTGCTGCGCCGTGAAATCAGGGAGATGGATTTCGCTGCACGTATCGGTGGAGAGGAATTCGCCGTCATTCTTCCCGATACTGACGAGCAGAAAGCGGTTGAAGTGGCGGAGCGCATCCGACAGCAGGCCGAATGCCGCCGCTTCACTGTCACGGGAAAGGAAAAGATTGATTTCAGGCTGAGCGTGGGGATCGCGATAGCACAAAACGGTGACGACATATCACAATTGATGAGGGCTTCCGATCAGGCCCTCTACGAAGCGAAAAAACGGGGGCGAAACCGTGTCTGTTTCTACAGCGACGGAGTCATATGCCCCATCAAAAAGAGCGCTTAAAGCAGCCCCATCTGCAGTTTCGCTTCGTCGCTCATCTTCGACTGATCCCAGGGCGGGTCGAAGGTGAGTTCCACCTCCACCTCCTCGATGGAGTGGTCTTCGATGCGCGACGGGATGGAGCGGACCAGGTCGACGATCACTTCGGACATGGAGCAGGTGGCGGAGGTGAGGGTCATGACCACTTTGCACCGATTGAGCCGGCTGACGGGGTCTTTTTCGCATTTGACATCGTAGATGAGGCCCAGGTCGTAGATATTGACCGGAATTTCCGGGTCGTAAATCTTTTTAAGCTCTTCGACGAGCCGTTTTTCGGACTCTTCGGGCGTCATTTCTCTGGGATCTTTGCTCATAATCTCCCCTCCTTACACGCTTTGGCGTAGTCGTAGACTTTTTTCAAAAAGGCTTCCAGGCTCTGCTGCCGCACGGGCGAAAGCAGCTCCACGATTCCCAGTTCCTGCAACTTTGCCGGGTCGAACTTTAAAATCTCGTCGGGCGAGCGGTCGTTGAAAATGTCCAGCAAAAGCGTGAGCATCCCTTTGGCCATTTCACTGGTCCCTTCACCCCGCAGGTGCAGTCTGCCCTCTTTGCATTCGGCCGCCAGCCAGGCAGGCGAGGCGCACCCTTTAATGAAGGTGTCGTCGTTTTTCAGTTCGGCAGGCAGGGTCGTATGCCGTTTCCCCAGGTCGAAAATATATTCGATCTTCTGTTCCGGCGTCTCGAAGAGGTCGAAATCCTCCTTGTAACGGGCGATGGTGGCTTCTATACTCTCAGCCATGGTTCTCCTCCTTCATGAGATTCTCCTGGCATCCGTGGCAGGTTTCCAGGCAAGTGACATGGCTTTCGCCGTAATAGACCTTTTCGAACTCCCCGTAGAGGCGGTTGCGCAGATTTTCATCTTCGATAAGGTCGATCATCTCGTTGGCGAAGGCGAGTATCAGCATCTTTCGTGCCTCCGCTTCGGCGATGCCCCTGGCCCGCAGATAGAAGAGCTGTTCCGGGTCCAGCTGCCCCGTCGTCGCCCCGTGGCTCGCCTCCAGCTCGTCGATATAGATCTCCAGTTGCGGCTTGGCGGCCATGTAGGCGCCGTCACTCAGCAGGATCGCCTTGGAATTCTGGTGGGCCTTGGCGTACTTGCCGCCGGAATCAACCTTGATGAGCGCATCGAAGATGCCCCGGGCTTCGTCGCCGAGAATCGTCTTGGCCCGCTGGGTGCTGAGAGAGTAGCTCCCCTCATGGACGATCTGTGAGACGATCCCCCGCTGTGCCCCGCCCTCGGCGTAGATCAGGTGGAAAGCCCTGGCCTCCGCATCCTTCGCCAGGGTCACTTTCAGAGGTTGCAACCCCCGTCCTGCCCCGTAGTCGAAGGTGTGCAGTCCCAGGTACCCACCCCTACCGATTTGAACATCGTGGGAGAAAACGGGGGTATGGCTCTCTTTTAAAAGCGTCTGCTGCCCTATCCACTTCAAAGCGGCGTAGTCGCCAATGACAAGGTCCCACCCCTGCAGCACGAAAGCGCCCGGGGCATCCCCTTCGAAGCGCTCCTCCACCTGCACGTTGGCATGAGGCTCCAGGCGCACCTCCAGCCGGTAGGCGAGCAGCTTCTGCGGTTCGCTGAAGCGGTGGACGATCCGCACCTTCGCATCGCGCTTGAAGCGGACCACGACGGTACGCAGCGCCAGCAGATGCCCCAGGTAGTAGAGCGGGTCGAAATGGCCGGCATCGACGGCACCGCCGCCCGTTATCTCGACCTCCACCGCGTCGCTCCCGGGAACCTCGGTGACCACCCCGTCGCAGATGACCAGCGCATTGGCGCGTTCGGGCTTGACCTGGCTGTTAACGACCCGCTCCCACTCCCTCTCAATCAGGGGGCGGGGGTCGAAATAGCGGTAGGCTTCGCTCTTTTTGGTGGGAATACCCAGCTTGGCCAGACACTGCGCCGCCTTCTCGCGCCCCTTAGGTGCGCCGCAGCTTTGCAAGATGGCACCGGCATCCAGGCTTGATAGATCCAGGGGCCTCATCACGCCTCTCCGATGGCGCCGTAACCCTTCTCTTCGAGTTCGGCAACCAGCTCGATGCCGGCGGTTTTGACGATCTTTCCGTCTTTGAGAACGTGGATGTAGTCGGGCTGGATATAGTCGAGAATCCGGCTGTAGTGGGTGATGACCAGAAAACTGCGTTTGCCGTCTTTCATCTTGTTGATCCCTTCACTAACCGAACGCAAAGCGTCGATATCCAGGCCAGAGTCGATCTCGTCCAGAATCACCAGGTCGGGTTGGAGCATCATCATCTGCAAAATCTCGTTGCGCTTCTTTTCCCCGCCGGAGAAGCCTTCGTTGAGGGAGCGGTTGATCATCTCCGTTTTCATACCGAGTTGGGTCAGGTACTTCTTCATCTGGCGCAAAAACTCCGCCGCATTGAGCTCCGGCAGTCCCAGATGGGCCCGGCGTGCATTGACGGCGGTGCGCAGAAAGTAGGCGTTGTTGACCCCCGGAATCTCCACCGGGTTCTGGAAACTGAGAAAAATCCCTTCCAGTGCCCGCTTTTCGGGCTCCCAACCGGTAATATCCTCTCCCTTGTAGAGGATCTTCCCTTCCGTCACCTCCACGTCGTAATGGCCCACGATCGTCTTGCTGAGCGTCGATTTGCCCGCCCCGTTGGGCCCCATGATCGCATGGACCTTGCCCTCTTCGATCTTAAGGTTCAATCCCTTAAGGATCTCCTTCTCGCCGATTTTGGCATGCAGATTCTCTATCTTCATCAATTCGCTCATCCTACGCTCCCTTCCAGTGTCAGATTCAATAACGCTTTCGCCTCGACGGCGTACTCCATCGGCAGTTGGCTGAAGACCTCTTTACAGAAGCCGTGGACGATCATACTCACCGCATCCTCTTCCGAGATGCCCCGCTGCCGCAGGTAGAAAAGCTGCTCGTCGCTGATCTTCGTCGTGGTCGCCTCGTGCTCGATCTGCCCGTGGGCGTCCCTGCTCTCCAGATAAGGAAAGGTATGGGCGCCGCACTTATCACCTATGAGCAGGCTGTCACACTCGCTGTAGTTGCGCGCGCCCGTGGCTTTGGAGCCGATCTTCACCAATCCGCGGTAGGTGTTCTGCCCCTTCATGGCACTGATCCCTTTGGAGATGATCGTCGATTTGGTGTTTTTGCCCAGATGGATCATCTTGGTGCCCGTGTCGGCCTGCTGCGCGAGGGTCGTGACGGCCACGGAGTAGAATTCGCCCACGCTGTTGTCCCCTTTGAGAATGCAGCTGGGGTATTTCCAGGTGATGGCCGAACCGGTCTCCACCTGCGTCCAGGAGATTTTGGCGTTCTTTTCGCAAAGCCCCCGCTTCGTGACGAAGTTGTAGATGCCGCCTCGGCCCTCTTCGTCGCCGGGGTACCAGTTCTGGATGGTCGAATACTTGATTTCTGCCCCCTCCAGGGCGATGAGCTCCACCACCGCCGCATGGAGCTGGTTTTCGTCGCGCATCGGGGCGGAGCACCCTTCGTTGTAACTGACATAGCTTCCTTCGTCGGCGATGATGAGGGTCCGCTCGAACTGCCCCGTGTTCATGGCGTTGATGCGAAAATAGGTCGAAAGCTCCATCGGGCAGCGCACCCCTTTGGGGATGTAGACGAAGGTGCCGTCGGTAAAGACCGCCGAATTGAGCGCGGCGAAGAAGTTGTCGTTCATCGGCACGACGCTGAACATGTACTTCTTCACAAGCTCCGGGTGGTTGTGGATCGCTTCGGAAATGGAGCAGAAGATGATCCCCTTCTCCTGCAGCTCCTTCTGGTAAGTTGTCTTCACCGATACGGAGTCGACCACCGCATCCACCGCCACTTTGACCCCCGCCAACTGCTTCTGCTCCTCCAGGGGGATGCCCAGTTTTTCGTAAGCTTCCAGAATCTTGGGGTCCACCTCATCCAGGCTCTCGACCCCTTTTTTGGGCGCCGCGAAGTAGCTGATGGACTGGTAGTCGATGGGCTCGTACTCCAGATGCCCCCAGTGGGGCTCTTCCATCGTTTTCCATTTCTCGTAAGCCTTGAGCCGAAGCTTGGTCATCCACGCCGGCTCTCCCTTTTTTTTGGAGATGAACCGGATGACGTTTTCATCCAACCCCGGCGGCACGGTCTCCTCTTCGATGTCGATCTCAAAACCCAGACCATACTCGCCGGCCACCGCTTTTTCAAGCTCTTTTTCAGCCATTTCTACGTCCTTTTAACTCATGTTACGCATTAGTCACTATCAGTTAAGAAATCAGAGACTTTTTGTCTGTTTTATTTTTAGCACAATGGAGGGGGAATGTCAAATTGAGGGCACTTCTAATCAAGAGAGCGCAAAAACGCCAGCAATCCCCGCATGATCACCTCCGGGCTCGGGGGGCAGCCCGGAATGTGGTACGCCACCGGCAGGTGCGCTTCGGCCGGGCCTTTGATGGCGAAACTTTGCCGAAAGGGCGCCTGCATCACGGGGCAGTCGCCCAGGGTGATGCACCATTTGGGTTCGGGAATCTGCTCCCAGGCATCCATGACATGATGGTACATGTTGAAAGTCAGCACACCGCTGAGCAGCATAACGTCGGCATGACGTGGGGAGGCGACGAAACGGATACCCAACCGCTCCAGGTCGTATAAGGGGTTGGAAAGCGCGTTGCACTCCGCTTCGCAGGCGTTGCAACTGCCGCTGTCGACCATACGGATCGCCAGGGACCCGGCGAAGCGCTTTTTGACTTCATCCTTCAGTGCCGACCGAATCTGTGCGATGTCGTTTTCGAATCCCCGATGTTCCGTCACGACACCCGTCAGTGCCCGCTTTTCCCAAAATCTGAGCATATCAATCCTTTTTCACAAATCGTTTCCCGCATAACTCAGGTCGCAGCTTTTGTTGATGAGGGGAAAATCGGCGATGATATTGCCCGGCATCATCAGGTGCAGGGCCTGCCAGTTGATGAAACTGGGATCACGCGCGAAAAAGCGGTCGATGGCGCCATCTTCGATCTCCACCATCATATAGAGCTCTCCGAGGGAGCTTTCGACGAAGGCTTCGTAACGGCCCTCTTTCGCAAAGGAGACCTCCATCGAAAATGCGTCACGCTCCAAAAAGCGGTGCATCATTTCGAGGCTGTTTTTCACCTCCGCGAGGCGGACCTTGAAGCGGGCGCCCACATCACCGTGCGCCCGGGTCTGCATACGGTAGCCGTGCTCGATGTAGAAGGGGGTCATCCTCACATCCACCGGCACACCGCCGGCGCGGGCGACGACGCCGACGCAGTCGTATTTGACCGCCTTTTCGTGCCGCAGACGCCCGGTGGTGTCGAGGCGGTCCCACAGGGAGGGAATATCCATAATCCACTCCTCGAACCATGCCGCCTCTTTGGCCATCCGCTCCAGCCAGGCCAAAATGGGCTTGGTTTCGATGCGCTGTTTTCGCCAAGTCACCGCACCGAATCCGAAGCGGTGGCCACTCAGCGACGCCATCATCCGCCGCCCCTCTTCGGCCAGCCGCGACGCATAAGCCAGCGCTGCGCCGAATCCCGCGTCGTTTGGGATGAACCCCAGGTCGATCCAGTGGTGGATGAAGCGCTCCAACTCCAACAAAAAGGCGTGATACCGCCGCAGCGGCAGCGGCACCTCCACCCCGGCCGCCTGCGCGGCGATATCGCGCCAGGCGATCTGGTAGGCGACGCTTTCGTTGCCGCTGATACGCTCGATGATCGGTTTCGCTTCCGCCAGCTTCATCCCCTCGACCATCTTTTCGATGCCGCGGTATTTGTAGAAGTGGCGCACCTCCTGGTGGAGCATATCTTCGCCCGCCTGGGAGAAGTGGAAATGGCCCGGTTCGATGATGCCCGCGTGAATCGGCCCCACCGCCACTTCGAACACCCCGTCTCCGCCGACCGCTTCGAATTTGTAGGGGGTGAATTCGGCGAAATCGAGGGTGTTTTGCGCAAAACTTTTTTGCATCGGATGAAGATTTTTGGGAAAACGCTCATGGTGCACCAGCGGCCTGCGGTCGAACGCCCCCTCGATGAAGATGCCGAAATCGTCGCTCAGTTTGCGTTCGAACCAGATGGCGGCGGGATGGGTCGTGGCGATGGTAGAAATGGCGGGAGCCTTCGCATCCAGATGCACCGATTCGGATGTTTCGTCGTAGCGGGTGACCACTTCGATGGCGTCGCCACGGTCGATGGCGTAACGGGCGATCAGTCTCATGCCACACTCCTTAAAAAAGCCAATCCCGAAGGCGCAAGCAGCAGCACCAGTGCCACCGCAAACAGCAGCAGCGCCAGCAATTCACTGGCATAGACCTGTTTTTCCACCGTTTCGCCTTCATATTTCATGGACTGGTAGATGGCGACGAAGCGGTAGAAGATGACCGAAAGCAACACCAGCAGCAGTCCGATCGCCCCGATCATCGCCGGCAGATGGTGGGTCTGCTTCGCCGCGTCGATCATGGCGCTAAAACCATAGAGTTCCGAAAAGAACATCGGGCTGGGCGGCAGGGAAACCACCGCCAGCATGAACAGCGACACCAGAAACCAAAAGAGCGTACCCTTGATACCCTTGTACCCCCGCAGCGCGCCGGCGATATGGTAGCGCCCCTGGGACTCCAGCACACCGGTGGAGAGAAAGAGCGCGGGCTTCAAAAAGGCGTGGGCACCGAAATGCAGCAGTGCCGCAAAGGTGCCGCCGCTGACCCAAAAGAGCGCGATGAGTGCCATGTGCTCGATGCCCGAAAGGGAAAAGAGGCGCATGAAATCTTTGGTGCGGTAGATGAGAAAGGCGACGATGAAGAGTGTCAGCAGCGCATAGACGAAGACGAAAAAGAAGAGATGCGCATGGTTGACGCTATCGGCGATGCGGCTGAAGCGGAAGAACCCCACCATCACCGCACTCTCCAAAATTCCGCTGAAAAGCGCCGCCACCGGATAGAAGGAGGCACGCTCGATGTTGGCCAGCCAGAGGTTCATGGGAAAAAATCCCATCTTCACGAACATTCCCACTGTCGCAATCGCAAAGCCCATCTCGAACAAAAACGGCGCGCGGATAACGTCGGTGCGGCTCTGCAGCGCGCTGAAGAGCATGGCATCTTCTCCCAGCGTCGGTTTGGCGGAGGCGTAGATGAGGATGATGCCAAAAAGCACCAGCGAAATGGCGATGGCACCGACGATCATGTAGTTCCATGCCTCTTTGTGGGCGGCGGGGGTGTCGTTGGTTTTGATCATGTACACGGTCGAAAGGGTCGCCATCTCCAGGCCGATCCAGTAGATCCCCATGTGGTTGGCCAGGATGGAGAAGATGAGCCCCACCCAGAAAAGGGCGAAGAAACGGTAGAAACGGCGGTAGGCCTTTTCACTCACTTCCACATGTTTCTGCAGCGTCAGAAGGGCCAATGTGACGCCGATGCCCACCACGGAACTGACCAGCAGAATGTAAGTGTTCAAATCGTCGGCGACAAGATAATCGCGCCACAACGCGTAGGGTTTGGGCAGACGGAAAAGCTCCACGATCGGCACCAGAATCGCCACCGAGGTAATGGGCAGCACCTTTCGGGCGTTGGGGGTGCGCCAGAAACTGGCGATAAACATGATAAACGCAGGAAGTAGCAACACAGAAAGCATCATGACGCCGCCTCCTCACGGCGAAGCAGCAGGTTGATGACAACAATGGCCATGAGCAGGTCGAAGAAGATCCCCAGCTCCACCAGCATCGGCATCCCCTCCGTCGCCGTCGTTCCCAGCAGAAAGAGCGCGTTTTCCATCATCAAAAAGCCTACGATTTTGGGGGCGATGTTGGTGTGTTCCATCATCAGCAAAAGCGCCAGAAACAAGGAGGAGATACTGATGGCCACATTGTTGGCGTCGGCGGTGACCATGTGGCCGATGGGTTCGGCAAGGTAGAAGGTGAAAACCAATATGGCGGGCACCAGCATGATGGCGTATTGGGTCTTGATGTTGGGGAGAATCTGGCGGCGCAGCGCGAAGCGGCGGGAGAGAGTTTTGAGTACCCAGGGAATGAGGCCGGCTTTGAGCACCAGCGTCGCGACACCGGTAATCAACATGGCGCCGTCATCGAGCCGGCTGCCGATGAGAAGCGCCAGCGCCCCCAGGGTCAGGGAGTTGAGCGAATACCACATCAAAAGCCGATAGAGCCGCGTCGTGAAGAGTGCGACGATGAGTGTGGCGAGAAAAAGGCCGATGAGAAAATTTTCCATTATGGGCTCCTTTAAAAACCCTGCGTGGATCTCAGAGGGCTTTGAAGGCATGAAATTTTCTTCGTTTTCAGCGCAGGCCTAGCCGTAGCTAAGTCAAGATGAAAACGGAGGAAAGATCGTGCCTTAAAAGCCCTCCCGTAGGGCGTGACAGCAAGCGCCACACTCGGCGTTGCCGCTCCTTGAATTGGCTTCGGCCAGTCCTGCGTCGCGGCGCCTTGATTGTGACGCTTGCTGTCACGCTGAGACCGCGTAGGGTTTTTAAAGGCGCCCATATCAAGCTCCCAACACATAGAAGGTAATGAGGGACAAAAAGGCGAAAACGATGGCGATGCCAAGCAAATTGGGCACTTTGAACAGGCGCAGTTTGGCTGTGTTGACCTCCACCAGCGCCACCGCCGCCGCGACGAAGAAGAGTTTGAGCACGAAAACCCCCAACGCCGCAGGTATAGGCAGATTCAGCCCAAAGGGCATAAAGAGTGAGGCAAAAAGCGAGGCGAAGATGACGAACTTCACTGACGCCGCCGTCTCGACGATGGCCAGATAAACCCCCGTGATATCCAGTATCATCGCTTCATGCACCATCGTCAGCTCCAGGTGCGTTTCGGGGTTGTCCACCGGGATGCGCCCGTTTTCGGCGATGAGCAAAATGAAAAAACTGATGGCGGCGAAAAGGTAGCTGGCCATGTGCGCTTTGGGAAAGTGTTCGGCCAGGTTGACCCCCGCCTGGCCCACCCCCAGATCGCCCGCCATCATCGAAACACTGAAAATGGTCAGCACCATGGCCGGCTCCACCAGCGCCGCGATAAAAGCTTCACGGCTGGAGCCCATACCCCCGAAACTGCTGGCACTGTCCAACCCCAGCAGCATCAAAAAAAAAGCCGAAAGGGCGATGAGGCCGGTCAGGGTGAAGGCATCGACGAAACTGACGTAGTAGGCGCCTTTGACTGATGGCGGTAGAAAAAAGAGCGCCACCAGTAAGGGAGAGAGGACCAGAAAGGGGGCTGCGCGGGTGATGGCGCCGGCTTCCTGGCTGACGATCGTCTCCTTGGTCAAAAGCTTGGAAAAGTCGCGGTAGCCCTGCAGCAGCGAAACAGGGCGTTTGAAGAGCAGCCACATCTTCAGCGCTTTCATGAAACTCATAAGCATCGGCGCCAGTGCCAGCAGCAAAAGCAGGGTCGTAAGGTAGAGGATCATGACTTCTCTCCGATAATGAGCACTTTGACGGTGATGATCATCACCACCGACTCCAAGGCAAACGTGGCCCAACTGAATTGGTGGGCGAAGATGCGGTAGCTGAAGAGCACCAACAGCATCAGGTTGAAGATCATCGCCGCGTAGCGGGTCTGCTCGAAGTGGGCAAGGCGGTAGACGTAGTAGCTGATACGGTTGGCCAGCGCCACCGTGCCGGCGTACAAAGAGCGCTCGAAAAGGGGTTTGACATGCACGTCGTAACTGGAACGGTCGAATTTGGTGGCGTGCCCCGCCAGCGTCTCTTTGACAAAGTGCTCTTCGGGGCGGTAGAGCCAGTTGAAGAAACGGCGGATAGGGCCGGCGAATCCGGTGGCCGAATATTGGGTGCGCGCATGGGTGCGGTAACCGCAGGCCCAGGTACGGTGGATCCGCTCTTTGACCCCCAGCGCTTTGTAACCGAACCACAGCAGCCCCGTGATGAGCAGCAGCGCCGCCAGCAAAATCAGTGGCGAAACGACCCCGCCGTGCATACCCACCGAATGGATATGCCAGATGCCATCAGGAAAGATCGCTTGATAGACGCTCGATCGGCCAAGGCTCGTCAAAGCCCTGTCGAAAAGCCCGATGAATGCCGGCGCGAAGAGCATCAGCGACACGACGACCCCCGCCATCAGCAGCATGCCTGTCTGCATCGGGCGGTTGACCTCTTTGGCGTGGCGGGCGTTGGCGCTTCTATGCAGCCCCAGAAAGGTGATGCCGTACGCCTTGACGAAACAGGCGATGGCCAGCCCCCCGGTGAGCGCCAGGGCGAAGACGGCGAAAGGTATAGCCAGTTTCAACGACATATTGTCGATGGCGTGCGATCCCAGCATGCTTTGAAAGATCATCCACTCACTCAAAAACCCGTTGGTGGGCGGCAGGGCCGAGATGGAGACGGAGGCCAGCAGAAAGGTCAGCGCGGTAACGGGCATCGTCTTCATCAGCCCGCCGTATTTCTCGATATTCTTGGTATGGGTCTCATGCAGAACGCTGCCCGCCCCCATAAAGAGCAGCGACTTGAAACTCATGTGGTTGAAGGTGTGAAAAAGCGCCGCAATGAAAGCGAAGGTCGCCAGTTTGTCCAGGTGCAGCGCATCGAAGATCATCCCCATTCCAAAGCCGATGAGAATGATGCCGATGTTTTCGATGGAGTGGTTGGCCAGCAGCGCTTTGATGTCGTGTTCACTCAGCGCATAAAGCACCCCGATAAGTGAGGAAAGCGCGCCGATGACCAAGATCAGTACCCCCCACTCCATCGGCCATGGGTAGAGCACATCGAAGAGAAACCTAAACATCCCGTAAATCGCCACTTTGAGCATTACCCCGCTCATCAGCGCCGAGACGGGGCTGGGCGCCGCGGGGTGGGCGTAGGGCAGCCACACATGCAGCGGCACGGCCCCCGCTTTGCTCAAAAATCCAAGTATCAGGAAGAAAAAGAGCAGCGTCGGGTAGGCAAAGGCGTGGGCGACCCCGTGCATCGCCCCGAATCCCGCTTCCAAATCGCCGTCGGTGACGATGAGGAAAAAGAGCAGCAAAAAAACGAAACCGAAATGGGTCATGAAAAAGTAGAAGCGCGCCGCGTCGATCGTGCTTTTCTCTTTCGCTTCGGTGAGGATGAGCTGCCAGCTGGTCAGGCTCATCAACTCCCAAAAAAGCAGAAACATCAGCGCATTACCCGCCGTCACGACCCCCAACATGGAGAGAATGAAGGTAATGTAATGGATGAGGAAGTGGGCTTTTCGCTCGATATGGGGAAGGTAGCCGAAGGTATAGAAAAGATTGGGCACGACGCCAAGCAGAATGAGAAAGACGAAAACCAGCGAAAGAGTATCAAATACGAACATGGACAGAAACTCCGAACACGAAATTGATCACGTTCGGCGGCTGAGCCGTCGGACAGACAGAAAAAAACAGGATTTAAACCAAATGTCGTGCTAATAGAAAGTGGTAAACAAGAATATATCGTTTCCAGAATTTTTCTATCGGACGGGAGTATTCCGGTTTTGTTATACCCTCCGATCTTTGTACGATAAATGTTATTTCTTATTCAAATTGTTTGGAGATTCGGCACAACATCTATATTAAAATGATCGGCAAATTATAAAACCAAACTGTTTAAAAGATAATTAACCATAATTTTTTTTGAGTGATGGTCGAAATTCCATGGATATCTGGGCATTCATACTCTCTCTATGAATGAATGACAACTCATTTATCGACTCTATTTAAAATATAATGGCTGATCGCCTCCTGCGACACCCACTGATCTTCTCCCCATTTGTCGATTACCGACTGCAGCTCTTCAAGTGATTTCTCTTTGTGACAGTGGTAACATGCGTTGGTTTCCGGCGGCATGCCATAGGCTTCTGTCTCCGCCGGCGTCACGAAACGGAACATGTGAGATCGGACCGTGAGGGGAGATTTTCCCGTATGGCGACCGGTTTTTGGCATATGACATTCGATACAACGCGACCCGTTCGAATCGGCTTTATGGTGGGTATGCTCTTCCAATGTCGCCTGATGGGGACCGATGAGAGAGTTGAAACCGTGACACTTCATGCAACTGCGGTTCCCTTCCGGTTTTTTCGCCGTATTGCTCAATCTATGAGGATCGTGACAGTTGATGCAGGTTATGCCGTGCTGATACATGGCGTCTCTGACAAATTCGTTTCCCTGGGTCCGGTTTTTCTTGGCTGCGCCGTTGGGCCAAAACTCTTTGGTTTCATTTCCCGGCACGAAAGGAGCGGCCATTTTGAAAGCGATAAGTGATCGTCCCGGCTCGTAACCATCCGGATAATCCTTTGCCTTCATCCAGAGCGATTTGATGTCCGGATTTGTCTTAAGACGATTGTCTCGGTTTCGCATATGGCACTGCAGACAGACTTCGTTGGTACGGATCGGATCGTACATACTTGCCCTGTAGATGGGAGATTCGGGGGTTTTCGCATGTTTGGATCCCGGACCGTGACAGCTTTCGCATGCAATGGCCAGCTCCACCCTTTTTCCTGTTGACATATACCCGGTGAAATGGCAGCCGTCACAGGTGTTGGAAGTGGGGAACCGTCGATTGTCATGGGGATAGGCGTCATGGTACCAGTATTTCCAGGGTTTGAAACGCTGCCACTTTCCTGTCTGGACGTTCCACTGGTAATTTCCCAGTCTGAAATCCTCTTTTCCGTCGATTTTCGCCGGAATCATGTAACGCTGTTTGAACTTGCTTCCGATCGTATAGACCGCCTCTTTGAGCGTGAAATCGGCATCTTCGGGCAGTTTTGAAAAGTCGGCGACAACGACGCCGGGATCTTTGCGGATATCCTGGATCATTCTGCTGTGCATCGAATGTTTCCAGTCACGATAGTTCTCTTCATGGCATTTTCCACATGTTTTGGAGCCGACGAAATGGGAAGTTTTCTGCTCCTTCGGCTGCAGATCGGCACTCAGCCCAACCCGTGTCTTCGTCAACTGGACATAATAGGGAGCGATTTTCGGTTCGAAGACAATCCATACGAGCATGACACCAAGAATAGTAAAAAGTATGGCGATGATGATTTGTTTCATGGGTGACCTTGAAATTCAGTTACTGTCGTAATGATAGCCCGATTTCACGGAAATTTCATTGAAAGACGGAAAGCGTGTGCTGCCAACTGAAAAAATCGGAGAATTTTCGGCTTGAACGTCTCTTTTTGTTCAATCGAATTGATAGATGTAGCCAGGAAGAGCGGTGATAACTCTTCCCGGTCAGATATCAGTGGGTGGCTACAAAGTGTATCATGTCGACAAGGCGGCAGCTGTAACCCCACTCGTTGTCGTACCAGGCCACCACTTTCGCCGTGTTGGTACCTACAACCCGGGTAAGGTCGGGGACGAAGATGGCGCTGTATTCGCAGCCGACAAAATCGCGGGAGACCCGTTTGTCGTGGTCGACCAGGATCATTTTGCCAAGATTTTTGGCCGCTTCGTCGAAGGCGGCGTTGATCGCCTCTTCGGTCACCTCTTTTTTCAGGTTGACCGTCAAATCCACGACGGAAACGTCGGGGGTCGGGACACGGATAGCAAACCCGTTGAGCTGCCCTTTGAGGTGGGGCATGACCAGGCCGATCGCCTTGGCGGCCCCGGTGGAGGTGGGGATCATGTTCTCCGCGGCGGCGCGGGCGCGGCGGAAATCTTTCTTGTGCTTCACATCCAGCAGTTTCTGGTCGTTGGTGTAGGAGTGGATCGTGGTCATCAGGCCGTTTTCGATGCCAAATGCATCGTCGAGTACCTTGCAGACGGGGGCGAGGCAGTTGGTGGTGCACGAAGCGTTGGAGATGACCGCCTGGCCGGCGTAGGTGTCGGTGTTGATCCCCATGACGAAAGTCGGGGTATCGTCTTTGGCCGGTGCGCTCATAACCACCTTTTTCACACTGCCTTTGAGGTGTTTGCCGGCCAGTTCCGTCGTCAAAAAGACACCCGTACACTCAGCGACCACGTCCGCACCCACGCTGCCGAAATCGAGTTTTTCGGGGTCCCTTTCACTGAACATCTTCACCGGCTTGCCTGCGATTTCGATGGTCTCGTCGTCGATCACTTTCGCGTCGATACCCCGATGGACGCTGTCGTATTTAAGAAGGTACTCCAGCATCTCCGGTTTGGCAGTGGTATTGATCGCCACCAGTTCCATGTCCTCGTGTTCCATGACGATTTTGATGACGCACAATCCGATGCGACCCGTTCCGTTGACTGCTACTTTGATAGCCATTTTTTCTCCTTTATTTTTGTTTGTTTTCATTTTCGATGGTACGCAAAACATGAGCAAAATTCATGTTTTGGCAGAGGCACGACCCTCCTCTGTCCTTCCGGGAAGCTTCGAAATCGAAGATTTCGAGAAGGTGCTACGCACAATGCGTCACATAGGGTCATTATATCCCAACAAAACTGTCAGCGCTTTAAAACAGCCTCAGTCTGGAGGGCGATTTCGAGCTCTTCATCGGTCGGAATCACGAAAATGCGTATCTGAGATTTTGGGGCCGAGATATCTCTCCTGCCATCCGCATTTTTTTTCGTATCGAGTACGATGCCCAGCGGCTCCAGCCCTCTGCACACCATCTGGCGCACCAACGGACTGTGTTCCCCGATACCCGCCGTGAAAACAAGGGCATCCACACGTCCCAGTTGCGCCATATAGGCACCGATGTAGTGCCGGATTCTGTGCACATAGACCTCCAGGGCCGTCCGGCTCTTTTCATCGCCCGCCGCGGCACGCTCCTGAATCCGCCGCATATCGTTTTCACCGCACAGGCCCCTGAGTCCGCTCTGCTTGTTCAAAACAGTGTCGGCATCCAGACCCTTCTTTTCCATCATGACGGGAATTTCCGGATCAATATCGCCACTGCGTGTCCCCATGACGAGCCCGGCGAGGGGGGTAAAACCCATCGACGTATCAACGCTTTGTCCCTTTTCGATGGCGCATGCACTCGCTCCATTGCCAAGGTGAAGAGTTATCAGATTGACCGTTTTCAGAGGTTTTCCCAGCCTTTCGGCCGCTTTTTTGGCAATGTACATGTGGGATGTGCCGTGAAAACCATAGCGCCGGACTCCATAATTTTCATAAAATTCGAGAGGAATGGCGTAGAGATAGGAACGCTTCGGCATGGTCTGGTGAAAAGCGGTATCGAAAACGGCTACCTGCGGAACATGCGGTACCTTTTTTTTCATCATCTCAATCCCTTCGAGATTGGCAGGATTGTGAAGAGGGGCAAGCGGTATCAGATCGCGAATCGCCCCGATCACCTCCGAATCGATACGCACAGGTTCGATAAAACGCTCCCCCCCATGCACGACCCTGTGCCCGACGGCATCAAGCCGGTCAAACGATTCGACGGCACCGGCCCTGATGAGCGCCTTTTCGGCAATCTCCAGCGCTTCACGGTGATCCTTCACCCCGCCTTCTTCACCGATATGCTCCACGATCCCGTCGGCGACCGCCTCGCCTTCGCTGAAAAGTTTGTATTTCAGCGATGAACTCCCCGAGTTGAGAACCAGTATTTTCATCCTACTCCTTTCGGCCCGGCATGAACCATTTCAATCTTTGGCGGCCTGGATTTCGTCTATATTCTGCGCCTGAATCGCGCTGATGGCGATGGTGCTCACGACATCCTCTACACTGCACCCGCGGCTAAGATCGTTGACCGGTTTTCGAAGTCCCTGGAGTACGGGACCGATGGCGATGGCACCCGTAGCACGCTGAACCGCCTTGTAGGTATTGTTGCCTGTATTGAGATCGGGAAAGATGAAAACCGTCGCACGACCCGCCACTTTTGAGCCTGGCATCTTCTTTTCGGCCACGGCGGGATCAATGGCGGCATCGTACTGCATCGGCCCTTCGATAAGAAGATCGGGACGTCTCTCTTTGGCGATTCGCGTCGCTTCCCGCACCTTCTCCACATCGGCCCCCACACCGCTTTCACCCGTCGAATAGGATAGCATCGCCACGATCGGCTCGATACCGAACGCTTTGGCCGTTTCCGCCGATTCGATGGCGATCTGTGCCAACTCCTTCGGATTCGGATCCGGGACGATGGCGCAATCGCCATAGACGAGCACCCGTGTATCCAGGCACATAAAAAAGACACTCGATACGATATCGATGCCCGGCTTCGTTTTGATTATCTGCAGCGCGGGGAGCACTGTTTCACGTGTCGTATGGGTCGCACCCGAAACCATCGCATCGGCCAGTCCTTCATGGACCATCATTGTCGCGAAATAGGTCACATTCTCCACCATATCCAAAGCGTTTTCGAGTGTCACTCCCTTGTGCTTCCGCAATCTGTAAAACGATTCTGCGAACCGCTTTTTCAGCTCGCTTGTAACGGGATCGATCACTTCGACCCCCTCCAGGTCGACGCCGATCATCCCGGCCCGGTTACGGACCGCTTCTTCGTTTCCCAGCAGCGTTATGTCGGCGATCTTTCTGCGCTGCGCCGTCTCCGCCGCCCGCAGGATCCTCTCATCCATACTCTCGGGCAGTACCACCCGCATCCGGTGCTGTGAGGCTTTCGCGTAGATACGATGCAAGAACATCACCGGTGTCACGATATCGATTTTCGTCTTTTTTAAAGAACGCTCGATGAGTCCCACATCCACATGGTTTGCGAAATGTCCCAGTGCCAGGGCGATCTTGCGGCGATGTCTGGGTGTGATGCGGGCCTCGCTTCGCTGCGCCTTCATGATGATCTCCAGGGTGGTAAGCGGTACTTTGATCAGGACCACCCGAAAGGTTTCGTCGCTTTCGATCATCTTCATCACCGTCGGCGCGATATCCATCCCGCCTCCCACGACGATGGCGGAGGCCGAAGGAAAGCCGGGAATTCTGTTGGCCGAAAGAATGGCCAGAAAGATATCGGCACGGTCGGCGGGTACGACGACGAGATCTTTTTCCTCGAAGTGTTCCAGAAAATGTTCCGGATGCATCGCGGCGATCAGAGGTTTATTGATAATCCGTTCTAGCGCTGTCTCGTCTTTCATATGCAGAATTTCACCGCCGGTAAGACTTATCAGATCCAAAACGGTGGGACTGTCAAGTTTCTTCTCGTAGGGAATGGGGAAACAGGGGGTGTCGGGGAAAGGTGCGAATCTCTCCATTTGGCAAACCAGCGAATCCGATACATGGTTGATAAAAAAGGCAAAAGGTCGGATGCCCTCCTCTTTGAGCGACTGCTGCCACAGAGCGATATCCTCCTGCACCTCCTCGGCTTCCTTCTCCTTGGCGCTGACAATTCCCACCACGGGCACGGAGAAGTTTTTCGCGATCTGGACATTGACGTCGAAGTCCACCAGCTCTTTGAGGTGCATATCGGTCATTCCGAGGCAGAGGACGAAATCGTAATGGTTCTGTAATCTCTCGAACCGGGTAATGAGCTGCTCGTAAAGCCGGGACTCCTCACCCCGGGCGAGATAGCTCTCCACCATGTCGATCTCCACACCCGCGGCATCTTCATATCTTTGCCTCATCTCAAATACCGAGAGCAGCGTTTCGATATCGCTGTCGATCTTTTCTCCCCGGACGATCGGTTTGAAAATCGCCACGCGTTTGAAATTGCGTTTGAGTATATCCATCAATCCCATCGAGACGAAAAAACTTCCGGCTCTGGGCTCCTTGGAGACTACGTAGAGCGCGTTGACGTTCATTGCCTTTCCTCTGTTTTTTCACCAATAGTAACACACATCGGTTGAAGATCATCACCTTGTATGCACGCACAAAAAGGCATCGAAGGTGTTGAAGCGGTCAAAACCTGCAGACCATTCGATGAAAGAGATCGTCCGTTCGGGAAAACTCTTCGAAAAGTTCCCGGAACCTCTTCCTTTTTTCCCGCTCAAGTTTTGCCATCGCGTCGCGGAGGCTATCGATGGCCCTCATCGTTTTTTCGTTATGGAGCTCGGGAACTTTCGCGAACGCTTTCAGGTGTTCCCGCTGCACATCAAGATCCTGATGCTCTCCGAGAATGGTTTGGATCGCCTTCAGTTTTTTCAGCATCTGCGCATAGGCATCCGGTTCCAGAATAGACGAGAAAAACTCCATCATATACCGCAGTTTCTTCACATCGATTCGCACCATATGGTAATGGTGTGCCGGTGAGTCGGCATCGATCAAAGCACCCTTTTTCAAAACTTTTTTATACCGGTATCGCAGCCTTTTCGATACACCGAGAATCACGGGAATCGCAGCTTTTTCACTCAGTCCCTCGCTCCCTTCCTCTGCAGCGAATCGTAAAAGTTCCGCCATCTCCTTCAAAAAACGCTCGCTTTCGAGAAAATTTTCCACAAACCGCTCCTGCACCTTTTTTTGTTCAAGTAGATAGGTTTCCAGTGCGTCGATGCCGCCCACCAGCGATTCGGGCACCATCTGTCTGTAGCGTGGTATCTCCAGCAGATAGACGTCGATATCCCGCTTGGCACCGGTTTCGCGCATCAATGCCGCCAGCTTCTCTTTATGAAAATGTCGCCACTCTTCGTCGAAAAAGGGAGCCATCTGCGAAAGGAGTGCCCGAAGTTTGCGCATCGCGACACGCAGCTGGTGCAGCCGTTCGGGATCCTCCGTCTTGGCAAGTATCGTTTTTTTGTTGGCTTCGATCGATCTTAGCAGCGTATAGACGATCGCCTTGAGGGCATTGGCGCACTTCTCGTAGGGGGTAAGCGCCACTGCCGTAGAGGCTTTCAGGAAGGTTTCTCGCCGGTCGATGCTTTCAAGAAGCGCGGCCAGACCGACCCCGATGGTCGGAATCTTTCCCGAACGTGAGAGTGCGCCGTTGGAAAATCTCCGATCCTCCGTCACCTCGGCAATCGTGAGACGATTGAAAGGTTCGGGCAGTTCGAAACGTTTCGCTTCCTCTGCGCTTTCGAATTCGATCTCCAGAATGTTGAGCCCTTTGAGTACCCCTTTGAAACTATCGAGTTCGAATAGACGCCCCCGGTAACCGAAAATCCGCCGCACCTTTCGGATGACTCCGCCCCTGTTTCGGCGCAGCGCCTCCTCGAAAGCCTCTTTCGTGATTCTCTCTTCAAACTCTTCCCGCACCAGTCCCGCACCGTGCTTGAGTGTCCTGACATATTTTCCGTCCTCTTTTCTGTACCTTTCCACCCGCTCATCATCCGCCACGAGGTAAAACTGTACCATCTTCACCGTCCGACAGGCTATGGTGTGCCGTTTCAAAAAGCGTTTCATCGAGCAGGGGTAGAGCAGAAAACGACGTTCGATCTCCGTTTTTTCCATGGAACGATTTTATCATACTGTGTTATAATAATGGTGACAAAGAAGTGTAGAAGGATAGATAAAAATAGAAAAGTTTCGCTATTTCCACAAACATTTTCCCCATTTGGAGATTGAACAGCTTATTGAACACTATGCCGTATTCGGAGGACTCGAAAAGTACATAAAACTCAGTTTCAGCGATACCCTCACCGAGTCGATAGAGACCAATATCCTTGAAAAATACCATTTTCTGAAAACCAAGGTGCTGCCACCGCTCAGCCGTGAAAACGAGAGCCGAAGGCTGCTGCGTGCCGTGGCCGTCTCGGACGGAAAGACGATCAATGTGCTGAGGCGGGCTTCTTTGTCACGCACTCAAGGGCACGGCACCTACCACGCGCTTCAAAGGGTCGGCATGCTGCACAAGGAGCATTCGCGCGAACCGGCACCCCTTCCCCGACAGGGAATGAAAAAGAAACGGGAGGAGCGCAGGTACTCGATCCAGTCCAAGATCAAATTTACCTACCCTTTCTACCGTTTCTGGTACACATTCGTCGAACCGCACGCTGGCGAGATAGAAGCCGAAAACTACGACGCGTTTTTCGAGGATCTCGAAAACTCCTTCGACCGCTATGTCAGTTTCACTTTCGAAGAACTCTCCAATGCGCTGATCATGGAGACGTTTGAGAGGAAAGATCCGGTTTTCGAAAAGGGAACCTACTGGGATCGCCACAACGAATTCGACCTGCTGGCAAAAACCCGCAACAATCGAATCATCATCGGTGAATGCAAATGGAAAGGGCACAAAGTGTGCAAGAGCCTCGTAAGCAAGCTAAAATCCAAATGCGAACGGTCAGGGCTGAAGCCCGATTACTTCGCACTTTTCTCCAGAAGCGGCTTCAGCAACGAACTCAAAAGCAGCAACGATCCGACAATTCTCTGCTTCGACCTCGAAGATTTCGAAAAACTGCTGGCATGACGCGATGAACGAATTCAAGCTGCCCGAATCGATGAACGAAGAGGAGAAACTCACACTCCTCTCCCAGCTCGAAAGTCTTATCGAACAGACGTACAGTGTCGAGAAAGAGTATATCGCCCTCACCAACGCTTACAACCATCTGCAGAACCTGGTCCAGCAGATCATCGAGGCGCTGCCCAACGCCCTGTGGGTCCTCAACGACGAAGGTTCGATTTTTCTTCAGAACAGCGAAGCGGAAGCCCTGAGCGGCCTGCTCGAAAAGATCGACCTCGAAAAAAAAGAGCAGGAGATCGCCTTCAAGAAGCGCCACTACCTCGTCAAAACGACCCGCAACGAGTCGAAGACGATCATCAGCGCCACGGACATCACCGAACAAAAACGCAAGGAGAGGCTTGCATCGATGGGACAGATGGCGGCCCACCTCGCCCACGAGATACGCAATCCGATCGGCTCTATCACCCTGCTGCTCTCCTCCCTCTCAAAACGTGTCCTTCCCAAAAATCAGCCGATCGTCGAAGAGATTCGACGTTCCCTTTTTAGAGTCGAGCGCATCATCAAGACGACCCTGATGTACTCCAAAGGGGTCCAGCCGCTCTTTGCGGAAATCTCTCTGAAAAGTCTGGAAAAGGAGTGCCGCGCCGCCGTCGACTCCTACAGTTACGCCAAGAGCATCCACATGCATTATCATTTCCAGGATTCTACGATACGGGGTGACCTGGGGCTTCTTTCTCTGGCGCTTCAGAATCTCATCTTCAACGCCATCGACGCCATCGAGGAGTCCGAAGACGAAAAGGGAGAGGTATGGCTCGAAGCGAAACACTCCGGCCGATTCGTCATATTCACGATACGCGACTCCGGGGTGCCTTTCGAAAATCCTGATCGGCTCTTCGAAGCCTTTCACACGACGAAAACGAAAGGGCATGGACTGGGACTTGTCCTGGTCCGGCAGATCGTCAAAGCCCACGGGGGAGAAATTTCCCTGGAAAAAGAGCCCAAACGTCTCACTCTCACTATTCCGACAGAACCGACGGAAAAAGAGTTATGACAAGAAACCGCACCATCTACTCTCTTCTACCGCTCGCTCTGATACTGCTTATCGGATATGATCTTTATATGACCCATCAAATCTTCTCCGCACACAACAACAAAATGTGGCAGGAGCTTCTCTCCGGGTTCGGAAGAATGGATACGGAAACGATTTTCTCCAGACTCCGGGCCGCCTGGAGCGAACTGGAGACCGGAGGGCGTTTTGCGCTGATCGCTACCTATCTGTTTTCGTTTCTTTTCTTCATGGCTCTGGCAGTGCTCTTTTTTCGCCAACTCTCCGTCACCGGGCACCTTGGTCGCCTGAAAGAGGAGCTCGATAAGCGGAAAAATGAAGTGGCGAAACTCCAAAAAGAGCTTTCCATGCATATCTATACCGATCCGCTCACGGGTATACCCAACGGCAATGCACTGAAAAAGAGGGTGGAGCGGCCCGATCACGATATCGAGTTTCTTGTCCATACCGATATCGATGCCTTTCACGAAATCAACGAGCTTTACGGGGACAACACCGGCGACGAGCTTCTGCAGCAACTTGCAGACCTTCTTAAAACCCACTTCAACAAACCCCATTTCGATCTCTATCGCCTCCGTTCCGACGAATTCGTCATCGCAAGTACGAAAGGGCTAAACCGCATCGAACTCGATCACGAGCTTTCGCTTCTTGTCAGCGTTGTGAACAACCACCGTTTCGTTGCGGGATCGGACAGTTTTCACATCGCCGTCCGCGCCGGAGCTTCCATGGAGAGAGACAACCTCCTGGCCACCGTGGGCATGGCGCTCAAATGTGCCAAAAAGTCCTACCGTAACTACTGCATATACGCCCCCCAACACGATTTGACAGAGCAGTACCGCTCCAACCTCTCATGGATCCGCCAGATCAAGCGGGCACTGGAAGAGGACAGAGTCATCCTCCACTACCAGCCGATCGTGCGTGTCAGCGACAACAGCATCAATGCCTACGAGTGTCTTGTGAGAATCGTGGACAACGACGGCACCATCCACTACCCGGTTGAATTTCTCGAACTGGCGAAACGGTCAAAAATCTATTTCGATATCACGATGCGTGTCCTCGATCAGGCGTTCGCCTCTTTTCATGACCATCCGGGACATTTCTCCATCAATCTATCCTACGACGACATCGCCAACGGCAACATCATGGGATTCATCATCGAAAAGGTGCGTCGTTTTCCCGAACCTCACCGCATCCATTTCGAGATACTGGAGTGTGACAAAATAAAGAATTACGAAACCGTCCGCCGTTTTACGGACAAAGTGCGCCGAATGGGATGCTCCATCTCCCTTGATGACTTTGGATCCGGCTACTCGAACTTCGAACACATCCTGAAACTCGATCTCGATATGCTCAAGATCGACGGTTCACTGATCAAAAACATCCTGACCGACCAAAACTCCCGTCTCATTGTCGAAACGATTATCCGGTTCGCCCAGAAACTCGATCTGGATACCTGTGTCGAGTTCGTCAGCGACAAGGCGACCTACGATCTTTTGAAATCGATGGAGGTCACCTACATGCAGGGATTCTATCTTTCGAAACCGAAACCTTACCATTAGGCCGAAGCGAGAATTTCGACCTCTTCCATAGCGTGCAGCCGCTCTTCGAACTGTGGATTGACGTAGATGGAAGATTCGATTTCGATCTCCTGCAGTTTGGAACACAGACGCAGTTTGAGCTGCCGGCGGCCGGGACAGCTCTGCGCGAGCCGATAAATCTCTTCGAGAATGCGCATCTTTTCATGATCGAGGTTGAGCCGTATGGTCATCGGTTCTTCCGGTTTTTCCACCATTCTGGTATCGACCTTCTCTTTGCCGCACGCTTTAAGCTCCATAATTTTATGGACCCGCATGCGGGTAAAGTCTCCATCACGCGTTATGGTCACTTTGAAGCCGATCGGTTCTTCCAGATCCATTTTTTCCAACTGTTCGAGTTGCCGTTCGAAGAGGGTAATTTCGATGTTTCCGTGCAGGTCCATGACATTGGCGATCCCGAATTTGTTCCCTTTTTTGCTTATTTTGGTCGTAACTTCCTCGACTTTTCCGATCAAAAGAGCCGTGGAACCGTCAGCGATCTGGTCGATATCGGACGAGAGGGTATAGCGAATCTTCTCCAGTTCTTCACGGAACCTGTCGAGGGGGTGGCCCGAAACATAAAAGCCCAGAGACTCTTTCTCAAGCTCCAGAATGCTTTTTTGCGGATACTCCTCCATCGGTAGAATGTCCACCTTGATGTTGATCAGATCCTCGTCGTCGCCGAAGAGTGAACCGACGGCCATCTGCTGTGCCCGGGCGCTTTCGTGCATCGCTTCGACGATAGCGTCGATGCTCTCCAGCAGCGCCCTGCGGCTGTAACCGAAGCCGTCCATCGCGCCCGCTTTGATCATCGATTCGATCACCTTCTTGTTCACCTTCTGGGTGTCGATACGGGAGACGAAATCGTCGAGCGACCTGAAAGCCCCCTCCTCTCTTGCGGTAAGAATCGCATGGACGGCGGCATCTCCCACTCCCTTGATGGCTCCTAAACCGAAGAGAATGACCTCTTTGCCCTCTTCGTCGCTGTCGGGCGTGAACTCCAGGGCGGAGCGGTTGATGTCGGGAGCGAGCAGTTCGATGCCAAGCCGTTTGACTTCGTCGATATACTTGACCACCTTGTCGGTGTTGTCCTTTTCGCTGGTTAGCAACGCCGCCATGAATTCGGCCGGGTAGTGGGTTTTGAGGTAGGCGGTCTGGTAGGTGACCATCGCGTAGGCGGCGGAGTGGGATTTGTTGAAGCCGTAGCCTGCGAATTTTTCGATCAGGTCGAAGAGTTCCGCCGCTCTGTCGTAGTCGAGCCCCTGGGCTTTGGCCCCTTCGGCGAATTCGCTTTTGTATTTCTGCATCAGGTCGAATTTCTTTTTCCCCATCGCCCGGCGGACGATATCCGCTTTTCCGAGGCTGAAGCCGCCGATGGTCTGGACGATCTGCATGACCTGTTCCTGGTAGACGATGACCCCATAGGTGGGCTTTAGAATCTCCTCCAGTTGCGGGAACATATAAGTGATTTCCTGCCGGCCGTGCTTACGCTCGATGAAGTCGTCCAGCATGCCCGACTCCATCGGCCCCGGACGGTAAAGCGCGAGTACCGCGACGAGGTCTTCGAAACTGTCGGGCTTGAGTTTGGCGTTGAGCTGCTGCATCCCGCCCGATTCGATCTGGAACATTCCCACCGTCTCGCCACTTCTAATCGTTTCGTAGACTTTCGGGTCGTCCATGGGGAGGGTGTCGAAGTCGATGGTGACGCCGTGGCGCTGTTTGACCAGATTGAGCGCGTTGTCGATGACGGTGAGGGTCTTGAGCCCCAGGAAGTCGAATTTGATAAGATCCACATCTTCGAGAAAGTTGAGGGAGTACTGGGTCACCAGCGTCTCTTCGCCGGAAGGTTTGTAAAGCGGCGTCTTGTGCCAGAGCTCCTCGTTGGAGATGACCACCCCCGCCGCGTGCATGCCGGCGTTGCGTTTGAGCCCCTCCAGCGCCAGGGCGAATTTCCAGACCCGTGCGGCGGTCGGATTGCTCTCCACCAGCTCCCGCAACTTGGGCTCCTTGTGCCAGGCACCGGGTTTGAAGCCCTCTTCGCCCTCTTTGCCCTTGCCCATCAGGGTGATGCCCAGTTCGTCGGGAATCAGTTTGGCCATCTTGTCCGCTTCGGAGTAGCTCACCCCCAGCACCCGCGCCACGTCACGGATGACCCCCTTGGCCAGCAAGGAGCCAAAGGTGATGACCTGCGCGACGTTGTAGCGGCCGTATTTCTGCACCACGTAATCGATGATCTCTCCACGGCGGGCCTGGCAGAAGTCCATATCGATATCGGGCATGCTGACGCGTTCTGGGTTGAGGAAACGCTCGAAAAGCAGGTCGTAACGCATCGGGTCGATGTTGGTGATCCCCAGGCTGTAGGCCACCAGGCTTCCCGCCGCCGACCCCCGGCCGGGACCGACGGGAATGCCCCGCTCCTTCGCCTCGCGGACGAAATCCCAGACGATAAGCATGTATCCGGGAAACTTCATCTGATTGATAATTTCGATTTCCCTCTCCAACCGTTCCCGATAGCGCTCGTGTTCGCTTTCAGGCACATGCTTCAACCGCTCCTGGAGCCCTTTGCGGCACTCGTGGACGAAGAGGACCTCGTCGTTGGCGAAGCTGTTCGCGTTTTGGGGCTCAGGTACCTCGATGCCCGCTTTGGCGGCGTACTCCCTGGCGAATTTGAAGTTGGGCGGCGTGGGGTTGCCAAGATCGAGCTCCAGATCGCACTTTTCGACGATCTCCTGGGTGTTTTCCAGCGCTTCGGGGATGTCGGCGTAGAGTTCGGCCATCTCTTCGGGTGATTTGAGGTAGAACTCGTGCACCGAATGGCGCAGCCTATCGGGATCGTCGTAGAGTTTGTTCATAGCGATGCACATGAAGGCTTCATGAGGCTCCGCATCGTCGGGATAGAGATAGTGGGTGTCGTTGGTCGCCACAATCTTGATGCCGGTCTCCAGGCTCAGGCGGATGATCTGCTCGTCGATGGTATGCTGGTCTCCGATACCGTGGCGCATCAGTTCCAGGTAGAAGTCCTCCCCGAAAATCTCCCGATACTCCAACGCCACCTCTTTGGCCCGCTCATACCCCTGGGCACCGAATTTGACGTTGCGCTCGCTCAGGTTCATGTGCCAGTTGACCTCTCCTTGCAGGCAGGCGGAGGAGCAGATGAGCCCCTCGCTGTGCTCTTCGAGCAGCTTTTTGTTGATACGGGGATAGTAGTAGAAGCCTTCGATATAGGCCATGGAGCTGAGATACATCAGGTTTTTGTACCCGGTTTCGTTCTTGGCGTAAAGGCACAGATGATAGCGCTGGCGGGTACTCTTGTCGCCGATATCGTCGCTGTTGTGCAGATAGGCTTCCATCCCGATGATGGGCTTGATCCCCTCTTTTTTCATCTGCTGGTAGAAGTCGATGGCGCCGAACATGTTGCCGTGGTCGGTGATGGCCACCGAATCCATACCAAGTTCCTTGAGCCGCCCCGCCAGTCTGGAGATTTTGTTGGCACCGTCAAGTAGCGAATATTCGGTATGCAGATGAAGATGGGTGAATCGTGGTTTCATTGGGTCTTTTCTTCCGCTGTGGATTCGTCCGGAAATTGCGCAAAACCTGACATTCCAAGGTTTGTATGGCTTCCGCGACCGGATTTAAATTTAAATTAGTCTATCGAAGTTGGCGTTATATTTCGCTAAATCGCGCCAAAAATTTCCTCCTCTTAAACAAAATACCGGGACGGCCGATTTTATTGTAATAATGTTACGCAATACAAAAGGATGAGCTATGTTCGATTTAATCTTATTCGGGACAATAGGCCTGCTTCTTTTGATTCTGATGGGCTTCCTTGTCCTGGTCATCCGCGACCACATGAAAAGCAAATCGTTTGAACTCTATGTGCACCAGAGCCAGGAAGAGATCAAAAAAGAGGCTAACCGTTCGGCAGAGGAGAAAGTGAAGAGTCGGGAGAACGCGCCGATAAAACGACGCACGCCCGCGAAGCCGGAAGCGCTGCCCACCGAAAAAAGCGAATCAGATGCATCGGCCGGAGAGACAACTCCTTCCACCCCGTCAGAACCCGAAGTTTCCAAGAAAGAGCAGGAACGGCCCGAACCGGAACCCCGTCCGACCCTCTATCGGCTTCATCCGGACACCGGAGCGGAAACTGTGGAAATTCAGAAAAAAGCGGACGCCATTTTGCGAAAAGATTACGGGCACTTTTCGCATCAGCGGCTGGTAGAGGGGATGGGGCTCTCCTCCGAAGAGGCGGATGAGTTCGTCGTGGAGCTGATTCATCAGCTCGAAAACGCCATCAACGATCTCGACCGTGCCCTGGAGACGGAAAATTTTACCGAAATCGAACACATTACCCATGGTCTCAAAGGGGCCGCCCTCAATATCGGAGAGGGGGGCGTGGCCGACCTTCTGACAGAATACAACACCTACATGAAAGAGAATCATGAACTCCCGGTCATCCGGGCCTATCAGACACTTTTGAAACAAACCGTAAGTGATTTGAAGGTAGAATATTCCCAAGTCGCCTGAGAAGGATTTGGGAAAATGCCAAAAAAGAATATCGTGCTCATCGGCTTCATGGGAGTCGGCAAGGGATCACTGGCCAGAGAGCTGGTCCGTCACGACCCCGCTTTGTATGCACTCGACACCGACGACATGATCGAAAGCCTCACCAACACCCGCATCAAAAAGATTTTCGCCACCGCCGGCGAAGCCGCCTTCAGAGCCTTGGAGCAGAAAACTGCCGACTGGCTGGCCGGTAACGTTCAAAATGCGGTCATCTCCACCGGCGGAGGCTTCTACAAAGTCAAAAACATCAAAGAGATTGGCACCGTCGTCTACCTCAAAGCCGATTTCGAATGGATCTTTCAGCGCATTCTAAGCGCTCCAAACGCCAAAAAGAAGCTCAAAAAACGCCCCCTCTTCCAGGATGCCGAGAAAGCGAGGGCTCTCTTTGCCGAACGGTTCGAAGCCTACGAAGCGGCAGCCGATATTGTCATAGATGTCACGCAAGGTGAGAGAGAAACATTGGCAAAAGAGATTCTAAAAAAATGTGCTCAAAAGCAGAAGTAAATCGCAGAAGCAAAGAGTCGGGCAAATTTCAGAATTCAGTTTAAAAAGCGGCCTGCCGGCCGCTTTTCATCAGCAGTAATCGGCCAGCAAACCTTCTTTGAGGGACTGATAGGTCTCCTCTCCCACCAGTTTGCGGACAATGGCCAGACCGAAGCAGAGTGCGGTCCCGGGGCCGCGGGAAGTCATGACATTGCCGTCGACTACCACCTTCTCCTTGTCCGTATATCCCTCTTTCCCAATCTGCTCTTCAACGCTGGGATAACATGTATAGTGTGCCGGAAGCACGCCCGCTGTTTTGAGTGCGAAAGGAGCGGCACAGATAGCCCCGACAATCTTCTCTTTATCATTCATCTCTTTAAGAAGGCTCTGAACCGTCGGATTCTCCGCCAATGCATGCGTTCCGTCCCAGCCTCCCGGCAGTACGATCATATCGAGTTCGTCAGCCACCACAAACTTGATGTCGGTATCGGTTTTGATTGTAATGCCGTTGGCTCCGGTCACCAGCTCTTCATTGACACCGGCGACAATCACTTCGATACCGCCGCGGCGCATCACGTCGATCAGGCTGACCGCTTCAATCTCTTCGAAACCTTTTGCCAGTGGGACACATACTGTTGCCATCTTTCACTCCTTCAACGGGAATTTGGTATTGAAATCGGCGATGGCGGTTTCTTTTGTCATTCCGCCATCCTTTCGCTTACTTCACTTTGTCCAGATACTTGCCCTCGGTCGTATCGACCCGAATCTTGTCCCCTTCCAAAATATGATAGGGAACCTGAACGACGGCACCTGTCTTGAGTGTGGCGGGTTTTCGGCTTCCGCTGGATGTATCGCCCTTGAAGTTAGGCGGTGTTTCAACGACTTCAAGTTCCACGACCTGGGGCAGTTCCACGGTTATCGGCTTTCCGTTGTGGAAGAGTATATTGACCGTGAATCCCTCATCCATGAACTTAATCACATCTTCGCCTACCTGCTCATGGGTCAGACCGATCTGCTCATAGGTAGTCGTATCCATGAACTGCAGCATTTCTCCATCGTCGTATAGGTACTGCATCGTTTTCTGTTCAAGATTCGGTGTCTCGAATTTGTCACCCGCATGAACCGTCTTTTCTATGACGCGGCCGGTTGAAAGCGATTTTATTTTGATTCGCACGAAAGCCGCGCCTTTGCCGGGTTTGACGTGCTGGTATTCGACGACGCGATAGGGCTGTCCATCTATTTCCAGGCGGATTCCCTTTTTCAGGTCTCCCATACCTATTGTTGCCATTACTTCTCCTAGTATAAAATTGTTGGTATTTTATCCAAAAAACGGATGTTACGCAAAACTGCAGCTTTTGATTCCAAAGCTCTACGGAAGCCTCCACATACTCCTGCGTACGGCAGGTTCCTTCCAAAACATGTCCCCAGGCTGCGGGAGTAAACCGTCAATGAAAAAATCTGGAGAAGAGGTAGAAAATGAGTGAGAGGAGAATCGAAAGGAGAATGGAGGTGGCGATGGGAAAGTAGAAGGTGAAGTTCTCTTTTTTGATGACAATGTCGCCGGGAAGTTTCCCGACGAACGAGACGAAAAGGCCGAACAGAATGAGGATCACCCCCATTCCTATCAGCAGCTTCCCGATCTCCGGCATCACACTTCCTGCAGCTCTCTCAGTTTTTCCGGATCCATCGCCTTGGCGCGGAACATCAGCACGGGAATGAAAATCAAAGAGACGATAACCGCAGCGACGGTACCCGAAATCAGTGCGACCCCCAGTCCGCCGAAGATCGGATCGCTTGCCAGCAGTGCCGAACCAAGAATGATCGCGATCGCCGTCAGCATGATCGGCTTGGCCCGGGTCGCGCTCGCCACTGCGATGGCATGCTGCTTGTCGAACCCTTTTTCAAGCATCAGTGCTTTCGCGAAATCGATCAGCAGCAGCGAGTTTCGCGAACTAATACCCATCAGGGCGATAAACCCGATCAAAGAGGTCGCCGTGAGGAAAAAGGTATGCTCCGTTACCATATCCGCGACCCAGTGTCCCACAATGACCCCGATAATGGAGAGAAAACTTCCTGCAAGGACGATACCGCTGATCGTGAAATTCTTGTAGTAGACGACCAGCAGCAGGAAAATCAGAATGAGCGCCGCGATAAACGCCGCTCCAAGATCACGGAACGTATCGAGCGTCACTTTCATCTCGCCGTCCCATTTCAGGTCGAAAACCTCTCCTGTCTTTTTGTCGGTCAGACGTAGGTTGAAGAGGTAGTCTGTCGTTTCGATTTTGTAATCTTTCGCAAGTTCATTCATGATGGTCGACCGTGCATCCAGAAGCGGATAGACCTGGGATACAAGATCGGTTTCCGCCGTGACGTTGATCATGCGGCGAAGTTCTTTTTGCATGATCGTCGGCGACGCATCCACTTCCCTGATATCGACGATTTCGTTGACGGGAACAAGCATGCCCTTTTTGTTCATCAGTTTCAGTGAAGCCAGTTTGGACTCCAGTGCTTGCCTGCTGTGGTCACGCAGACGCCTGGTTTTGTCGCTCAAACGGACGAAAAGGCCGATCTGATCGGGATAGTCTTTGCTGTTTTTATGTGCGACGACCATCCCTTCGAAAGCAAGATAGAGTATCTTGTTGACCTGTTCGACACTCAGACCCGAGCGGCTGATTTTGTCGGAATTGGGAACGAGTTCATATTTTTTGTAGGGGTCGTCCGCCATGATGTTGATATCAACGAGGCCTTCGGTCTTCTTGAATATCGCCGCAATTTTTTGGCTGAGTCGGTAGATGCTCTCATAGTTTCTGCCGTAAATTTCCGCCACGACCGAAGCGAGTGTCGGAGGACCAGCCGGCTGTTCGATCATTTCGATGACCGTTCCTGGTACGATAGCTTCGCAGTTGGTTTTAATCGTCGGACGCAGACGGTGTACCATCATGAACGAAGGCTCTTCGCGCTCGTGTTTGTCGGTAAGATTGACGACGATCTCCGCCTCGTTCTCGCTGTTTTTAAAAGCCGATCCCTTGACGAGTCCCGCGTAATCAAGAGGCGCTCCCTGTCCCAGATAGACTTCGGTATCGACCACCTCTTTCTCTTTTTGGAGAAAACCGACGGCACACTCGGCCACAGCCCTTGTCTGTTCGATGGAACTCGCGGTAGGAGTATGGATATAAATACTGTACGTATTGGCGCTTTTTCCGGGAAGCATCTTGGCCAGAACAATCTTTGTCGGCAGCATCATGACCGAAGCGGCGAGTGCAACCAGCGTCAGAATGATGACAAGCCACTGCTTGCTGTTGGATGCAAGAATGTTGAAAACGAATGTCTCAAATTTTTTCATCACTGGTTACCTCCCTCATCTTTGGCACTCTCTTTTTGCCAATGGTGGCGATGATGATGCATATGGGGTTTTTTCAGAAGCCGCCTGCCCAGATAGGGTGTAAAGATATAGGCGACAACGAGAGAGGCGATCAGTGCCACCGGTACATTGGCCGGAATCGGTTTCATGAACTGCCCCATCATTCCTCCCACAAATGCCATCGGCACCATCGTGAGGATGATCGCAAGGGTCGCGATGTTGGTCGGAGCACCGATTTCGTCGGTCGCCTCGACCATGATCTCATCCGTACTCTTGTCCACCGCATCGTGTGAATGCAGATGCCGGTGAATGTTTTCGATAACGATAATCGCCGCATCCACCAGAAGACCCAATGAAAGAAGGAAGGCAAAAAGCGTAATGCGGTTGATCGTCTGCCCCGAAAGATAGGCGATAAAGAGTGTGATAGCTAAAATGGCAGGTACCGTGAATGTGACGATAAGCGACTCTTTCCATCCAAGGAAGAAAACGAGCATGATCGAAATGATGACGATCGTGATAAGGATATGGTCGACCAGTTCGTTGACCGCATCGTTCGCACGTTTGCCGTAGTCACGTGTGATGGAGTAGCCGATACCCATCTTTTCGAGTTTCGGGCGGAACTCCTCCATCTTCTCTTTTACCGCGTTGGCGATGACAACCGCATTCGCGCCGGCCAGTTTGCCGAGAGTGAGCGTGACGGAATCTTCAAGCGGCGTGAAGCCCTTTTTTGCGCGTCTTGTCATTTCGACACTTTTGAAATTCTGGATATCGACACCATCAGTAATCTTGGCGATGTTTTTCAGATAGATGGGCGATCCCATATACTGGGCGACGATCAGGTTTTCGACATCGCGGATACTCTCAATGGCGTTTTTGACACCGAAAATGACCAGCTTGTTCTTTTCGGTGCGTCCCTTGACATCCGGCACATCCGCCGCCAGTGCTTTGAGCGCCTGTACGATCTGCCCGAGGGAGAGGTGGTAGCCCGCCAGTTTTCCCAGATCGATCTCGATATTGTACTGCTCTTTCTTGCCCCCCTTGATTTCTGTTTTCGAAACATCCTCGATGCGGTTGAGCTGCTGCTGGATTTCGCGTACCATTTTGAAAAGTTCGATATCGTTTATCTTCGCAGGATCCTTCTTGTAGAAAGTGATGCCCATAACGGGAATATCGATATCGACATCAAACGGCTTGATCAGGGGTTTCATGGCACCTTTGGGAAATTCGTCCATGTGCTGGAAGACTTTGTCGTAGAGATTCTGGTTGGCCGCCTGCCTGTCTTCTCCGATGTAGTACATTACATTGACGACACCCACATTGTCCATGGCGATGCCGTAAATATGCTCGATCCCCTTGATTTCGCGAAGCTTTCTCTCCAGCGGGTTGACGATGATGTTTTCGACTTCCCGGGGAGAAGCGCCCGGCATCGGCACGATGATCGTACCGCCGGATACCGAGATCTGAGGATCCTCTTCCCTTGGCATAATTTCAAGTGAAATGTAACCGATAATGAGCAGAAAGACTCCCAGAATCGGTGTCAAAGGGTTGTGCAGAAAGCCTTTGGCCAGCTTTCCCGCAATATCCCTGACCTTGTAGGTTGATTTATGCATGCGAGAACCTTTTTATTTGATCGTGACCTGGGCGTACATTCCCGGATAGACCGGCTGCCCTTTGTAATCGAAAGAGACCTTCATTCTGAATTGGTGTGTCATCGGGTTGGAACTTGGAATGATCGCGTAGACCTTGCCTTCACGCTTGAGTCCGATAGAGGGTATTTCCACCATCACTTTCTGGCCCACTTTGACATCTTTCAGATCGCTCTCCGAAATTTCCGTCATGATTTTCAGTCGGCTCAAGTCGGTCAGTATGATCGCGGGCATGCCGGGAATCGCCATTTCGCCGGCGTTGATGCGTTTTTCTACGACAACGGCATCGTTGGGTGCGCGCACTGCCAGATACTTGTACTGGTTTTTCACCTCTGCCAGTTTCGCTTTGGCCTGGGCCACCTGTTTCTTGGCGATCTCGATCATCGCTTTCGTATTTTCCGCGGCAAGCTGAAGATTCTCCAGCTCGTATTTGCTGACCATACCTTTTTTGAAGAGCCGTTCGTGGCGTGCCAGGTTGGTCAGGATATTGTTGTACTGGTTCTGGTTCATCTGCAGAGCTAGCTCCGCCTGGGAAATGGCCAGCTCCACTTGGGATTTGGCACTGTCGATCTCTTTGGAATCGATCGTATAAAGAAGCTGCCCTTTTTTGACGCGTTCACCCTCCACGACATAGACTTTTTTCACAAAGCCCATGTAGCGGCTCGTCATCATCTTCTGGTTATCCGATACGACACTTCCCGTCAGTGTCAGTTCGGCACCGCTCAATCCGGCAGCAAACAGGGCGATCAGCAGAATTATCTTTCTCATAGGATTCCTTTGTTGATGATGTATTCAAGTTCGAAGACTTTGTTGTTTCTCTCAAACCGTGTTTTGACAAGACTCAAAACAGCCTGGATATGTTCACTGTTTTTGATCAGCACATCGTTGATCGACAACAACCCCTCTTTGTATCGGCTGTAGTAATTGTCGTAAACTTTCTGGGTATATTCCACCTTTTCGCGAAGCGATTGGATGTCATACTCTTTGCTTTTGATCGATGTTATGATTTTGTCGATTTGCAGTCCGATACCCTTCTTGGCCAGTTCAACCTGATGCTGCATCTTCATATTCTGGATTTTTGCCTTCTCGTACTTGGATTTATCGATAAATCCGTTGAAGACATTCCATTTGAGTTGAACGCCGATGGTATAGGCATCTTTGTCGGAGAAGTCATTCAAAAAAGTGTCATCGGCACTGCCGTACTCGGCAAAAGCGCCAATCTGTGGAAGA
Source organism: Hydrogenimonas urashimensis (assembly GCF_016593255.1). Classification (NCBI taxonomy): domain Bacteria; kingdom Pseudomonadati; phylum Campylobacterota; class Epsilonproteobacteria; order Campylobacterales; family Hydrogenimonadaceae; genus Hydrogenimonas; species Hydrogenimonas urashimensis. The sequence continues at coordinate 654,080 of NZ_AP023212.1, forward strand.
AAATTGGCTTTTTCGGCACCGATGGCAAGGTCGGTGACCTCCAGACCCATATGGGCCTTTTGGATATCGATGTTTCTTTGGAGCATCTCGTCTCTTTTCATCCGGGGCATAGGCACATCGTTGTCGACGACGACAATGGAGATGACCGTATCGTTGAGCAGGAAAGAGAGATACTGGTAGGCAAGTTCACGGTTGAGTTTCGCCTGGTTGATCATGCGCAGCACATCGGCTTTCTTCGTCTGCACCTGCAGCAGATCGATATCGAGCGCATACCCCTCTTTTACCATGTTGGAGACCGTTTCTTCCAGATCTTCGACATTTTTCAAGATGGTATTGAGGTTCTTGATAAAGTTCTCTACAAGGGAGATATTGTAGTAGGTCTTTCGTGTCTCGAACAGTTTCTGATTCAGCACTTTCTGGCGATCGAGTTTGCTGATCGTCGTCATCTTATCGGTAATTTTACCATACGCCAGTAGCTTTCCTCCCACGTAGACCGGGATCTGATACTGGATTTTTTCCTGAAAATGGTTTCGGGCATCCGGATAGTTCAGATCGTCTGGAGCGGTGTTCAGCAACTGATTCTGCAAGGCAGGATCGCCCATGATCTGGGAAAATCGTCCGAAGTCTCCACCCGACATCTGCAAAGCCTGACCAGCCCCTGCGAGAAAATCGCTGAAGCCGAAATCTCTGAAAGTGGCTTCACGGCTCTGCAGTTTGAACCCGAAGACATTTCCGGCGTCGTTCGAGCGCAGAGCGTTGACAACAAGGTCGAGACGACCAAAGTTGTACCCGACCGCTTCATGGTGCTCCTGCTCCTTTATCAATACATCCTGCTCAGCTACCTTCACTTCGATATTGTTCTGCCTCACAAGTTCGAGCGCCCGTTCGAGCGTGAGATTCTGCTGAACGGCGAAAAGGGGCAATGTGACAGCCATTGCCAACAACATCTTCTTCATACCTGCTCCTTTGACGAAGAAAGTCTCTAATTTTACAACAAAATTAGGAGTATTGTACTGTATAAAATTTAAATTTATATTATTTATAAGGCAAGGTTATCAAGTCATCGCTTGATAACCTCGGTTTCGGAGTTAAAGAATAACGTATTTTACGTAGATGGAAGCTTCCAGAGCATCGAGTTCGCGCAAAACCTCTTCGGAGACATCGTTGTCCACGATAATCACAGCCAGGGCAAGACCCGTTTTGTCTCTTCCGAGGCGGAAATCGGCGATATTGACATGGTGTTTTGCGAGAATCTGTCCCACATCGCCTATAACACCGGGCACGTCGGTGTTCTTGAAAAGAATCATCCGTCCCTTTGGCTCCACGTCCAGGGCGAATCCGTTGATTTCAACGATACGCTGAACATCTTCATTGAAGCTTGTTCCCGCGATTTCGACCACCTCTTTGTCAGTCGTCAGTTTCAGGCGGACACTGCTCTTGTAGGCACCGGCCGTGGGCGACGACTCTTTGATTATATCGATACCCCGCTCTTTTGCCACAAAATCGGCATTGACATAGTTGATGGTCTCACCCAGAGATTCCTTCAAGGCACCCACCGTTGCGAATGTGGCAAGAGAGTCGATATACTCTCCGATACCGCCTTCTCCCACAATTTTGATCGACTTGATGGCACCTTTGTTCGCCTGCGCGGCCAGAAACCCGATCTTCTGCGTCAATTCGAGGTAGGGTTTGACGAAAGCCGGGATTTCACTCTCTCGAATCGGAAGATTGAGCGCATTGGGATAGCTAATCCCCCTGGCCGCATCCAGCGCCTGCTGAGCGGCCTGGGTCGCGATTTTGTACTGCGATTCGTACGTGTTGGCTCCCAGATGGGGTGTCACCGTTACATTGTCAAGATCGAGCAGCGGATTGTCCGTGGCGGGTTCTTTGACAAACACGTCGAGTCCGGCAAATCGGATCTTTCCGCTTTTAAGACCTTCGTAGAGCGCCTCTTCGTCATAAAGCCCTCCACGGGCGCAGTTGATCAGGACGACACCCTCTTTCATCTTCTCGATCTCTTTTTTGCCGATCATTCCAATCGTCTCCTGGTTTTTCGGCGTATGGATCGTAATGATGTCGCAGGCAAGAATATCGTCGAAGTTTGTTGTATATTCAACCCCCAGATCGGTTGCTTTGGAAGGGTCGATATAAGGGTCGTAGGTAATGACATCCATCTCGAAGGTTTTGGCACGTTTTCCGACCCGGCTTCCGATATTTCCGAACCCGATGATGCCCAGCTTTTTGTCTTTCAACTCATAGCCGTACCATTTCTCACGCTTCCAGACACGATCGAGTTTCAAATGGTTGTGGGCATAGGGGAATGCCCGCATGCAGGCCAGCATGTGGGCCATCGTCAGTTCGACGGCGGCAATCGTATTGGCCGTCGGTACGTTCATCACGATGATGCCGCGTTTGCTGCATCCGTCGATATCGACATTGTCGACACCGACACCGGCGCGAACCAGCGCTTTGAGATTGCTCGCGGCTTCCAAAAAAGCGGAGTTGACCTCTGTCGAGCTTCTTGTAATGGCCACGTCTGCTTTGCCGATGACATTAAGCAGCTCATCTTTGGGCAAATCGGCTACATTGATATACTCAATATCCGGCTGGGAAGCGAGCATCTCGAGTCCGCTCTCATGGATATGGTCACATACCATTACAACATGCTTTTTCATCCTATTCCTTTACATAGTTTTCTGTTTCGATGGTGATATCGTATTTTTTTACCAATTTCACAATTCTATTCAGACTCTTTTTGTCAAGATTGTGAATCATGAGTATACCATTTTCCTTTTTGCGGAAAATGGCGTAATCGATACCGTTTCTATCGAGTATCTGCCTGATACAGAACATCTTGTAACTGTCGAGTTGTTTCAGAATAAGCCGATAGGCTTCGTGCGGCTTCGGTTTTTTCTTTAAAGGAAGATCGATCTCCATTTCCGTCACAGCATAGGCGTGTGAAGGTCTCTTTTTCGCGGCAAGATCCTCCAGCCATTTGGCACCGACACTTCGTTTTTTTTCATGACGCTCAAAATGTTTTCTCTCAAGCGGACTCGTATAGATGTTCTCTTCATTATGATTGGCATAGCGATAAAGCGATAAAAGCAGAATCAGAACCGCCACTGTCGACACTACCCCGAAAAGGATAATCAACAGGCGGTTCATAACGGAAACTTAGAGCTGATCTTTGATGATATCTCCGATCGTCAGACGATCTTCACTGTTGTTGAAGGCATTCAATGCATCGCGCTCTTTTTGGCGCTCGAGGCGGCGAACAGAGAGGCGAATCTTGTTGGAAGCCGGATCGAGCATGACGATCACCCCCTCAATTTCATCCCCTTTGTTGAGCTCCTCCATATTCAGCGGAGCGATATCCTCTTTTCTGATCAGTGCATCGACACCGTCCTCAAGCTCGACGAATACACCAAAATCCTTCACGTCGCGGATCTTTCCTTTGACGATGTCACCGGTTTTGTGCTCTTTGGCGAAACGGTCGATCGGGCTCTCTTCCAGCGCCTTTTTGCTGAGACTGATTCGCTCCTGTTCGGGATCGATCTTGATGATTTTGACCTCGACCTCGTCACCCTTCTTCAGCAGATCTTTCGCTTTAGAACCCTTCTCCCAGGAGACATCCTGGTTGTGAAGCAGTCCTTCGACCTTGCCGATACGCACGAAAGCGCCGAAATCGGTCAGTGTCGTCACCGTCCCTTTGACGACATCCCCCTCTTTGTATTGCTGGAGAAACTCCTCAAAAGGTTTGGGCTGGAGGTTTTTGTATGAAACACGCAGTCTGCGTGTTTCGGGATTGATTTCGATAACCTCTACGTTGATCTCGTCACCGACATTGAGGTAGTCTTTCGGATTCTTTATATCTTTATCCCATGAGACTTCCGAGACATGCAGGAACCCTTCGATATCGTTGCCCAGATCGACAAACGCGCCATAGGGTTCGATGTTGCTGACGGTGACCTTGATCGTATCACCCTCTTCCAGTTGATCGATAATCTCTTCCCACGGATCAGGCATGGTCTGTTTGATGGAGAGGGAGAGATGGCGTTTCTTCGGATCGTAGCCGATCGCTTTGACTTCGACGGTGTCACCCTCCGCATAGAGCGTCGCGGGGTTTACCGGGCCCTTGTAGCTGATTTCGCTGTAGTGGACAAGCCCTTCTATTCCCCCCACATCGACGAACATGCCGTAGCTTGTGATCTTTTTGATCGTACCTTCGACAACCTTGTTCTCTTCCATCAGCCTGTCGACGATCTCTTTTCTCTCTTTGCGCAGCTGATCAAGGTACTTTCTTCGCGATACGACGATGGAGTCACGATCTTTGTCGAGCTTCAAAATAACCGCTTTGATCTCTTTGCCGATAGGATTTTTCCCCATCGCAAACGCCGCCTGGCTCATCGGCATGAAAAATTCGATATTCTCTTTTCCTATCACGAAATAGCCGCCGCGATTTTTTCGAACGACTTTTCCCTCGACAACCATATTCTCCGCATCATTCTCGTGCTCTTCGATGAATTTTCTGACATTCGCTTTGCGGATCGCTTTCAAATAGGAAGCCTGGGGCCGCTCGTTGCGGTATCCGGTAATAACGACAGGAATTGTGTCTCCCACACTGAACTTGAGGTTACCCTCTTCATCTTTGAGCTCATCGAGGTTGACGGCCGCCTCCTGCTTGCGGCCCACATCGACCAATGCCTGGTTGTCACCTTCACGAATCTCTACGAGTACACCATCCGTTATACTTCCGCCCTGCTCCTTTTTCTCATACGCGTCCAACATCGACGCGAAATCTTCCTCCATGTTCTCAAACTCTTCCATTGAGGCCTTGTCCATACCTGATTCCTTCCGTAATTCAGGTGCCATTGAAACACCCGTGATTTTAAAGTTTGGTATTATACTTTAAATTCTCTTATTTTTCCAATAATCTCTTCGATGATCCATTCGGGCGTCGATGCACCCGCCGTGATTCCGCACAGTTGCTTTCCCTCGAACCACTCTTTACGCAACTCGTCTTTGGACTCGATATGGTGGGAATCGGGACAGAACTGTCTGCAAATCGTATAGAGCTGTTTGGTGTTGGACGACTGCTTTCCGCCGATTACGATCATCACATCGGCCCTTTTGGCAAGGTCACGCGCCGCATCCTGGTTTTCAAATGTCGCATTGCAGATCGTATTGAAAACCCGCACCTCCTTGTGTCTGGGCACGAGATAGTTGATAATCTTGTTGTACTCCTCGATTTTCCGCGTCGTCTGGGCGACCAGGGCAACACGCTCTTTCAAGCGGAGTTTCGCCACCTCTTCCACGCTCAGTACCGCATAGACCGGCCCTGTTGCGTAGCTCATAACCCCTTTGATCTCCGGATGGTTCACATCGCCGAAAATGACCACATCGTACCCCTCGGCACTCATCTCCTCCACGATCTGCTGGGGTTTGGTCACAAAGGGACATGTGGCGTCGATCACTTTGCCACCCTTTTCCTTGAGCCTCCTCAGATCGTTTTTCGGAATACCATGGGTACGTATGACGGTTGCACTCCCCTCCTTTATATCTTCAAGCGAATGGGCCAAAGATACATTGTAATCCCGTTTAAGCCGTTCGATCTCCATATTGTTGTGTATCAAAGGTCCCAGTGTCGAACTTCCGGGGTGTTCTTCCGCTATCTTGATCGCCCGTTTCACACCGAAACAGAATCCGTAACTCTGTGCAATCTCTATTTCCATGTACGAATCTCCGTTATCTTGTTCAGCAGCTCCAGGAAATTGGGAAACGATGTTTCGATACAATCGATATCTTTGATCCTGATGCCGGCTAGAAGCCCCGCTATGGCGAAACTCATCGCGATCCGGTGGTCTCCGCAACTCTCTATCTCCGCAGCGTGCAGTTCTCCGCCCTCTATTGTGTAGCCGTCTTCAAACTCTTCACACCGGATGCCGCACGCCTTAAGCCCTTTGATCACGCAACTGATACGATCCGACTCTTTGACGCGAAGCTCTTTGGCGTTTTTTACGATACTCTCTCCTTCCGCTACGGCCATGGCGATCGATAGTGCCGGCAATTCGTCGATCAGCCAGGCAATCCTGTCACTCACTTCCACGCCTTTGAGGCGTCCGTTGTATCGTACAAGGATATTGCCGATCGGCTCGTACCGGTTCTCTTTTTCAAGAAACTCCACATGCGCGCCCATCTTTTTCAGCACCGTATAGGCTTCGACTCTTGTTGGATTGAGAGTGACTCTCTCTATGACGACACGACTTCCAGGCACAATGGCGGCGGCCACGGCGAAGAAAAAACCGCTCGACGGGTCGGCCGGTACCGTCATCTCAAGAGGCTGCAAAGGCCCGCGCATCGGCTCGACGGTGATCACATCCCAGCTTTCGATATTGGCACCCATGCCGCGAAGCATCCGCTCCGTGTGGTCTCTGCTGAGCTCGGGCTCCCGGTACGTCGAATCTCCATCGGCTCGCAAAGCGGCCAGGATCATTGCACTTTTGACCTGTGCCGAAGCGATCGGGCTTTCGTAACTGAACGATTTCAGCCGGTCTCCGCGGATACACAGCGGCGCGAAATTGCCCTCCTCACGGCCGTCGATCTTCGCTCCGATCTGCGTCAGGGGCGTCGTCACCCGCTTCATCGGACGTCTGCGAAGGTATTTGTCGCCTGTGAGCACGTAATGCCCCGGAAGCGATGCGAGAAAGCCGCAGAAAAGCCGCATGGCTGTACCGGAATTGCCGCAATCGAGAATATCGTCGGGTTCTTTCATCTGCTGCGGCGGCGTAATGATTACCGTATCCCCCTCCTCCTTCACCTCGGCGCCAAGTTTTTTGACGATTTCCAGTGTATTCAACGTATCTTCGGCCCGAAGATAGTTCCGTATCCGGCTCGGTTTGTCGGAAAGCAGCGAAAACATTGCACAGCGGTGGGAGATCGATTTGTCACTGGCGATCGAATCGCATACCAGATCAAATGCGCTGCATTTTTCTACTTCGAGCCATCTCATCGCAGTCTTGCCTGGCATTTTTCTTGCAATGTTTTCAGGATGCGATCCATGATCGCATTGATTTCACTCTCTTCGAGGGTCTTTTCCATCGATGAGATCAAAAAGCGCAGTGTCAGACTCATCTCTTCTCCCAAAGACTCATCCGTATAGCGGTCGATGGGATAGAAATTCTGTACCTCCTGCGGAAGGCTTCCCTCCAGCGCCTCACGGATCTGTGTAAAGAGTGTTGTCCGGGGCACGACGACACTCAAATCCCTCTGAACAGGGGTGAAAGCACTGATCGCATGGGCATGACGATCTCTTCTCAGCAGTTTTTCCATCTCAAATTCCGCAAAAAAAGTATCGGGCAGATCAAACTGCTGGGCCACCACAGGGTGCAGCTTGCTGACGATGCCGGCTCTTTTGCCATCGATCAGTATTTCCGCGGAAAGGTAAGGATGCATCAGCCTGTTCTCGGCCGCACATTTTCTCAGTTCAATCGTTCCTACGATCGCAGCCAGTCTATCGACGAATGTGGCAAAATCGATCATCCCGGGTTTCCCGGCATTGGAGACAGATTCGGCCTCTTTTTCGCCGCAGTAAGCAAAAAGGACATGAAAAGATTCATTTCTGTCGGCATCAAAGACACGTCCCGTTTCAAAAAGCGGAATCCTCTTTTTCGACATAGCCACATTGCGCTGCAGCGAGTCGAGCATCGTAACCATCAGACTGGGCCGAAGTCCGTCCATCTCCCCCGTGATAGGATTGATCAGCGCTTTCTCCTCTTTTACTGGTTCGAAACCGAGCTCTTTGACCCTTTTGTTATCGCAGAATATATAGTGCAATGTTTCAAAAAATCCGTTGGCGACCGCTTTTAGACGCATATCTCGGATAAACCGATAGAGTTCCAGGTCACGAGTGACGCGGTTTGCTTCATGAAAGCACAGAGGCTTGGAGATGATATTGTCGATTCCAATGATTCGGACTATCTCTTCGATGATATCCTGTTTGTTCTGAATATCGTGACGGAAAAGAGGCACATCCAAAATGATCTTTCCGTCCTCGGTCCTTTGAATCGTAAATCCGAGTTTTGCCAGGATGTTGACAGCAACCGTCAGCTCTATCTCCTGCCCCACCAACTCCTCGATCTCCTGAAGAGAAATATCGAGGGTAAGTGGTTCCTTTTCAAAGACAAACTCACTGCATCCTGCATAGATTTCGATCTTCGCATACCGCTCAAGAAGCCCAAGCAGCAGACGCATGCCGAAATCGAGATCCGGTTCGCTCCCGCGTGAAGTCCGGTAATAGAGTGCATCGGTTTTCAGCCCCAACTTTTTGACAGCCGGTGCCACTATCTCGGGTGCGACATAGCTTGCTTCCAGAATGACACTTTTCTCTCCGGCATCCGCCTTGAAGGAAGGATCCTGTTCAATACCCACGATAGAGACCCTTTTTTCGTCGACTTCGACAGCGCCCAGGCCGCTGTCGAACTCTTTTAGAGTCACTTTTGCCTTCTCATGGCCTTTCGCCAGCTTTGAAAAACCGTACTCCCGCAAAACAACGCCGCTGGCATGTATGGCGTAATCGATAAATCCGTCAAGAGGCGTCGAAGACTCGATGTCCACCAAGCCAAGACGCAAGTTAAGCAGAAGAGGAAGGCGTATATGGTCGATATCGATCGCTCTGTAAAGCATGCTCACCGGTGGATTCCCCTGGTGAAAAAGCTGAAAAATCCTTCCTATACCGAGTTTTTGGTTCTCTTTTTCTCTGAATTCAAACGATTTCATCGGGCGGTTGAAACTGACAGAGAGTTCTCTGGCAATGCCATGGATACTCAGACAATCGCCCCGATTAGCCGTGAGTTCAATTTCTATGACATCATCGTTGATCGCTTCATATTCACGCAGCTCCTTCCCGATTTCGAGCGGACCGATCGAATCGTCGAGTACCAGTATGCCTTCGCCGATTTTCGGAAGGCCGAGTTCACTGCTCGAGCAGACCATACCATCGCTTTCCACTCCACGGAGTTTCGCATGTTTGATCTTCATGCCGTCGGGCATAATAGCGCCGACCGTTGCCACAGGAACGTACTGCCCTGCGCGTATATTTTTCGCACCGCATACAATCTGCCGGACCGCCGCACCCAGGTTGATCTGACAGACACTCAATTTGTCGGCATCCGGATGCTTTTCACAGGATTCGACATAGCCAACTACAATCTTTTCGGGAATTTTGATTTTCCTCAGTGAATCGACTTCAAGCCCGATGGCATTGAGCTTTTTGCAAATCTCCTCCGTAGTGAGACCTCCCAGGTCCACCCACTCCTCCAGCCAATTGCGTGTCACTATCATTGAAACTGCTCCAGTAAACGTAGATCACCCTCGAAAAGAGAGCGCAGATCGGGTATTTGATGCAGCAGCATAGCGAATCGTTCGACTCCCAGACCGAAAGCATATCCGCTGACATTTTCGTATCCGACCGCTTTGAAAACATTGGGATCGACCATACCGCATCCCAGCACTTCGAGCCAGCCGGTCTGTGAACAGACCCGACACCCCTTCCCTTCACAGAAGATACAGCTTATATCCACTTCCGCCGAAGGCTCGGTAAACGGGAAAAAACTCGGTCTGAAACGTACATCGACATCTCCGAACATTGTACGAAGAAAATCTTCCAGGATCCATTTCAGGTTGGCGAACGAAACTTTTCCCTTTTCATCCACCATCAAACCCTCCACCTGGTTGAATTGCGGCGTATGGGTCAAATCGAAATCGCGACGGAAAACCGACCCGGGGCAGATCATGCGGATGGGAGGTTTCTGGCGCATCATGGTGCGAATCTGGACAGGCGATGTATGTGTACGCAGCAGTTTGCCGTCTTTGAAATAGAAGGTATCCTGCATATCCCGGGCTGGATGGTAGTCGGGCAGATTGAGCGCTTCGAAATTGTGAAACTCATCTTCTACCAATGGGCCCGCTTCTACGGAGAAGTTCAGCGAGGCGAAATGTTCGATGATTTTGTCCATCGTCTTCATAACAGGATGGAGGGCGCCGCTCTGCGGTCTCGGTGTATAGAGCGAAACATCGATCGATTCCGCTTTGAGCTTCTCTTCGAGCGCTTTCTCTTCGAGTCTCTCTTTTTTCTCCTCGAAGATTTTTGTCAGTCTCTGCTTCAATTGATTGAGCTCTTTTGCAACTTTGGGTTTCTCTTCGGCAGGAACATTTTTCATTTGGGCAAATGCTTTCGAAAGTTCGCCCTTCTTGCCAAACAGAGCAATTCGTATCGCTTCTAGATCTTCCAACGTCTCAGCGGCGTCTATTTTCTCAATCCAATGCTCCACGCATCATCCTTCTCTTAGAATTGGGCGATTGTATAACATTATTCATTAAGAGGCAGTAAAAAAAGAGGGGTGACTGAACCTCCGGGGATCGGGTTCGATACTGACAGCTTTGGTATAATGATACGGAAAACTCAAGCCGAAGGAATCGCCGATGTGTATTTTCTGTAAAATTGTCGATGGAGAGATCCCGGCAAATAAAGTGCTGGAGAACGAAGAGTTCCTGGCATTTCACGATATCAATCCGATCGCACCGATCCACATTCTCATCATACCGAAAGTTCATGTGGAAAACTTCCAGTCGGTTTCACCGGAATTGATGGCGAAAATGACACCTTTCATCCAGCAGGTGGCAGCAGAACTCTGTCTGGACAAAAGCGGTTATCGGCTCGTCGTCAACAACGGAAAAGACGGCGGGCAGGAAGTGCCACACCTGCATTTTCACCTTCTTGGAGGAGCGCGATTAAAGTGGACCCATCTAACAGAGGATGAGACCCACAAAAATCTCTGATAGATTTTTCAGGCCTTCCATGGCCTGAATGCTCTATTTATCAACTCTCTTTTTTGCTTTCCAGCCAACGTCTCAGCGTTTCGATCTGCTCCAGAGTGCGCTGTGTCGACGTTCCACCTTCCGAATTTCTTGCATTCATCGAGTGTCGGATGGAGAGGTATTCGAGCACATCCGGAGAGATCCGCTCATCGACCGATCGGAGGTCTTCATAATCAAGTTCGCTCAGATCGACTCCCTTTTCTTCCGCCAACGCCACAGCCCTTCCGGTGATGAAATGGGCTTCTCTGAAAGGAATATGGCATTTTTCGACCAGATAATCTGCCAAATCGGTGGCACTCAGATGGCCGATTTTGCACGCCTGTTCCATTCTCTTTTTGTTGACCGACATCGTTTTGATCACTTCATTGAGAATCGTGAGCGAAATCTCAGCTGTCTCAACACTGTCAAACGTCCCCTCTTTATCCTCCTGCATATCTTTGTTGTATGCCAGAGGCAAGCCTTTCATGACAGTCAGAAGCGCGATGAGATTTCCGTATGTTCGTCCTGTTTTTCCGCGCAGCAGTTCGGGAACGTCAGGGTTTTTTTTCTGCGGCATAATTGAACTACCTGTCGAATAGGCGTCACTCAATGTGACAAAACCGAACTCCGAACTCGACCAGAGTATCAGCTCTTCTGCCAGACGTGAAATATGCATCATCATCGTTGCAATGTTGAAAAGCATCTCAAGAGCAAAATCCCTGTTACTGACCGTATCGAGGCAATTTAGCGTCGGTCCCTCGAAGCCCAAATCTTTCGCGGTCATCTCCCGATCGACAGGATGAGGTGTTCCAGCCAACGCGGCACAGCCAATGGGTGAAAAGTTGTTTCGGCTGAAACTGCTTTCGAAACGTTCATAGTCGCGCTTGAGCATTGAAGCATAAGCCATCATGTGAAATCCGAAATTGATGGGCTGAGCATGCTGTAGATGGGTCATTCCCGGCAACATCGTTGAAGCATGTTTTTTCGCAACGGATAGAAAAGTATCGATCAAATTCAAAATCAGCTCTCTGATAATCTCGTTGTGAGCCTGTACATAGAGTCTGAAATCAAGTGCCACCTGATCGTTGCGGCTTCTGGCTGTATGAAGTTTTTTGCCCGCATCGCCTATCAACTGTGTCAGTCTTTTTTCGATAGCCATATGGATATCTTCATCCGAAATATCAAAAACGAACTTTCCGGATTCGATCTCATCGTGAATTTTACGCATCCCCTCGACGATATCGCGATACTCCTGATCGTTTAAAATACCCTGAGCATGCAGCATTTTCGCATGCGCGAGAGATCCTTTGATATCGTATTCGTAAAGTTTCCGATCGAAATTCAATGATGCATTGAATTGATCCAGCAAAGCGGAAGCGTTTTCACTGAAACGACCTGACCACATTTTCCCCATAACGAACTCCTGAAATAAGTTCGGTATTGTAACAAAATTGTCAGATTCGCACAAAAGGAAAAATGGATGATTTTATTACCGACACATTGTTTTTGGAAGGGCTTCAGTTGCAGGCGGGAACATTTCCCGAATCACTCGCATATTTGTAAAAAAACTGTTTCATGTGTTTGAGGTTTTTATTGAATTTTTCGGAGTTGAGCATATCCATCACTTTGGAATCTTTTGCATGGGCGCTTTTCAGCAGTTTGGCGTTATTGTCAAAATACTCCTCCCATTCCTCTTGTGTATGGGATTTGGCAAGTTTTCCTCCTGATTTGTGACACGATTTGCATAGCTTCATATAGGCTCTCTGTCCTTTGAAGACGGAAGCATCCAAAGAGATGAAACAAAACATAAGTGATATCATAACGATGATTGTTCTATTCATTTTACGACCTTGGTCTTATTCCTGTATGGATTTTGCTGGATGATGAGTAAATCTTAGGTAGTATCGTCTTTTTTGCACAAATTGTTAGGAAGATTGAATATTTGGAAGATTAACGAGAAGAGTAGAAAACCTCCAGCCCGGCACCGACCTACCTTCCCACACCCGAGGGGTGCAGTATTATCAGCGCAGAGGGGCTTGACTTCCAGGTTCGGGATGGAGCTGGGTATGACCCCCTCGCTATAGGCACCGGGCAAAGAGGGACAAGACAACCTTGGTTGGCTTGGCTCTCTTTGCTTCCATGTGGCTTGAGGAAACGGTGGTTTTTCAACTAAAAACTAAAAGTTAAAAACTAAAAACTCAGGTGAGCTGCTTCGCAGTCAATTATTTAAAAATAAAAGAGCGAAGCGATTTTCCTCAATTTTTAGTTTTTAGTTATTAGTTGTTCATTCAGCAGTCCACACAATCTTGCAACGCCTTGCGCAACACTCAACAAGGCGGCAGCACGCGTAGAAAAAAGCAAGTCAAACGGTCTATTAGTACCGGTCAGCTAAATGCATTGCTGCACTTACACCTCCGGCCTATCAACGTCGTAGTCTTCGACGGACCTTCAGGGAGCGTTCATCTTGGAGTTGGCTTCCCGCTTAGATGCTTTCAGCGGTTATCTCATCCGAACATAGCTACCCGGCGGTGCCCCTGGCGGGACAACCGGTACACCAGTGGTTCGTC